>DASPQB010000204.1:0-4303 GCA_035625205.1 Nitrospirota bacterium
CTGACACGGGAAACAGTGACGAGAATATTGGATAAGTGGCAGAAGAGCGGTGAAATACAGATTCTTAAAAGCAAATACATCCTTCTCAAACCTGATTTTGATTCAATAACTTTTTAAATATGCACGTAAAAAATATAATGCTACCGCTGAACATCCAGACAGTTGTGATAATCCCGCGAACACAATATTGAATTCCTTTCATCGTTCTTCTACCAGAAATTTTTTTAACTCGCTCGTGACCCGGCGGTTTGTAGATCCCTCCAGCACTCTCTTTGAATTTCACCGAAGCGAAAAACTTCAGCAAACTTAAGACCTCGCCGACGGAGCTCAACCGCTCACGACATTAAACACGACTCGCGGAAGATCTGATATTCATCGTATTCTGATGGCATTTGTTTTTGCCTTGATTTTTGAGGTTTCCTACGATATCCTTCTAGCGTTGTCTCAGGAACTAAGTTACTTCCTGTCGTTATGGCTCAAGGGGAACAACCAAGGTTAATAGTGAAGGTCCAGCCTTGTTTCTTTTTCTATCTCGAATCGTGCTAGATGCAGATAATAACAAACCTCCTGTGGTTGTGGAGTAGAGCATCAAAGGAGTGTAGGTATGGAATTTGAGGGTTTAGGATTGAGAAAAAACAGTAAGGCAAAAATCCTGCTCGCCGAAAATAACTTGACCCAAGCGAGCATTATGATGGATTATTTGGAGAATAACGGTTATGAAGTTACTCATGTGGAGGACGCAACGTCGGTCTTCTCAGCCGTCGAGAAGTTCAGCCCAGACGTTATTCTCCTTGCACGCCTTTTGCCCGATATTGACGGCATTCATATTTGTCGAAGCCTGAAAAATAATAGTGAAACAAGCGGTATCCCCATCATTATGCTCACCAATAAGAGTACCACGTCCGACAAGATCCTTGGTTTGAGGGCAGGCGCCGATGATTACATCCCTGAACCATGCGATGAAGGCGAATTGAGTGCAGTGATCGTAGCCAGACTGAGGACGAAATCGGAATGGGATGACCTTAAGCAAACGACCCGTCAATTGAGGGAGATGCTTACGCGAGTCGAGACGCTCGCGAATGTGGATTCCTTGACGGGCCTATTTAACAGGCGGCGGTTTGAAGCAATAATCGATAAAGAGTTCAAGCGATCTAACCGATATAATGTCCCGCTCAGCTGCCTGATGTTGGATATAGATCATTTTAAAAAAGTGAACGATATGTTCGGGCACGCAGTGGGAGATGGGGTCCTCCGTGAAACGGTTAAGATTATTCGGAACAATATCCGCGATGTAGACACGGTTGCACGCTGGGGGGGCGAGGAGTTTATCATTATGAGCCCGAATACCCAGAAAAAAAATGCATTGGTCGTAGCGGATCGAATTCGGAAAAGCATGGCGGGACACCCTTTCGAAAATGTAGGCGATAAAAAAATCACTATCAGTATCGGCATTGCCGATATCCCGGACCCGGCCATTACCACTAAGGAGGAATTGGTTAATGCTGCCGATCAGGCCTTGTATGACGCAAAAAAGAGCGGACGAAACAGAGTCCGCTTGAGTAGTCCCCTTGAACAATCTTAGCACCGGTTCCCTGAGTTCCCCTGAAGCAACCATGTTTTCGGTACCTGCAAACGCTGTTATCCTTCTTTGCAGCCCCCCTTGATTACGGTAATTTGCCTAGACTGCATCATCACTATGGACTGCACATATGAAATGGTGGGACCGAGACTGTTTTGATGCTTTCTCTCATCATCTGTTCTGCAAGCAGCATGCGGTTCTTCGCGTCTCGTTTCCCATCCTTGCATGTTATAACATCTTTGACATGCGAAATGCGTGCGTGGTATTTTAACCAAGTACTGGACGGGGCTGGCAGTAAGAAGATCCTGCTGCCAAAACGTCTTTCTCCTGCCTTGGGGGGCAGGATGGCGGGCTATCAGGTGGGGAATCCCTGGTAGCCTTTTTGTTTGTGGTCATGCCCCGCGACGGGCGTATCGGCCGCTCCTATCATGGCATGCTGTCGCAGAGAAAGAAGGCAATCAATGAATTTCAGTTCGTTCAAGCTTCATCCTCAGATTATAGCTGGCATCAAGGCCCAGGGCTACGTCTTGCCAACGCAGAGCCAGAAACAAGCAATCCCGCAGGTCCTCGAGGGCCATGACGTCATGGGCTTTGCCCAAACCGGGACGGGGAAGACTACGGCCTTTGTGCTGCCAATCCTCGAACGCCTGTCACCGGGCCCCGCGGACCCGTGCGGGCGCTCATCATTACGCCGACACGAGAGCTCGCCGAACATATCCATGTATCCATAGGCCTGTTGGGCAAGTAGACTCAGCTGAAAAGTGTCGCCATCTACGGAGGAGTGAACGTAAATCCGCAGATTCAGAAGCTCCGCGCAGGAGTCGAGATCGTTGTGGCCTGCCCGGGTCGCCTGCTCGACCACATAAACCAGAAAACGATCGGTCTCTCCCATATCCAGGTCCTGGTACTGGACGAAGCGAACCCCATGTTTGACAGGAGGTTCTTGCCCGATGTACGCAGAATCATTTAACACCTGCCCACAAAGCGCCAGCCCCTCATGTTTTCGGCCACCATGGCGGAAGACATCCCCAAGCTCGCCCATGATGTACTGCATAAGTCGGTCACGGTCCAGGCCGGCCATACGGCGCCCGTGAACACTGTTGCGCATGCACTCTATCCTGTAAGTCAGCACCTGAAGACCACGCTCCTTCTTGAGCTGCTGAGACATACGGACACCGAATCGATACTCATTTTTACGCGCACCAAGCACCGGGCCAAGCGGTTGGGACAACAATTAGACAATGCGGTATACAAAGCAGCGTCGCTCCAGGGGAATCTTTCGCAGAACAGGCGCTAGGCCGCTCTTGAGGGGTTCTGGGGTGGCACATACCAAATACTCGTCACGTCCGACATTGCAGCGCGCGACATCGATGTATCGTCCATTTCCCATGTCATCAACTATGACATGCCCGACACGACCGACACCTATACGCATCGCATCGGTCGCACGGGCAGAGCAGCGAAGACCGGTGATGCCTTCAGCTTCGTTACGCACGAGGACGAGCCCTTGGTCCGGAGCATTGAACGCGTAATGGGCGAGCATATTGAGCGACGTACGGTGAAGGGCTTTGATTATTCGAAGTCGGCCCCTGCAAAGGATAAGGAGTTCGCACGGCTGCCGCGACAACCGCGACATTGCGCCGGCTCAGCCTGAACAAGGCGCAGAGTTTGCCGCTCTGCATCCTAAGACCCCTGGTGCCAGGACAGAGCATGGGTCCGCTCACCAGAGCGTATTTCAAACCCCTCTCTATCCCGCCTCCAGACGGACCTTTAAGCCAAGGACGCACCGCTAATTAGTTCACACTGAAAAATGGTATGCAAAGTCCCTGAACAATAAAGGCCATGCGATATACTCTCTGCAAGTAGTTCTCCCAAACTCCAAGCAGAGGAGGTAGATCCCATGGCCTGTAGTGATAGTAACCAATATAGCATATTTGCATGGGTATTCAAGCACCAACTTGATCCTGATCACGAGCTGGTGAGGCTGGCTACCCGGATGGACTGGGACGCTTTGACCGAGAGGCTCTCGCGACACTACAGCAGACGCGGTCGTCGTGCCAAGTCTGTTCGTCTCATGATCGGGCTTCATCTCTTGAAGCACCTGCATGATCTGTCCGATGAGGATGTGACCGCCGGTCTTCATGAGAACATTTACTGGATGCATTTTTGCGGTGTTCCGGTGGAGCGGTTCGGCACCGCGGGATCGGAGCGATGGCTCGATGCCTCCACCCTGACAAGATTCCGGGAGCGGATGGGCGCCTCCGGCATAAAGGAGGTGGAGCGCATCATCCGGGAGCAGCTGATCGCTGCGGGAAGGATGCGTCCCGCCGTCTGTATTGCTGACACGACCTGCATGGAGAAGCACATTGCCTATCCGACCGACACGGGGCTTCTGCATCGGGGCAGGATGAAGGTTGTTACCCTGATCGAGAAGCTCAGAGCAAACGGCGTTCCGGTCCGGGAGAAGGTTAGAAGCTATAGCCGTCTGGGCAAGAAGGCCGTCATCCTTGCTGCCAAGATCAGCAAACACAAGACGGAGCGGGTTGCCGAAAACATTAGATCGCTCGTTCGTTACGCGGAAGAGACCATCAAGCACGTCCCCAGCATCGTCCGGGCAAGTACTATCCATGGGCAAAAGGCCGCGGACCATGTTCGCCAGCGCATATCGCGTCTGTCCGGGGAGCTTGAGACCGCCACCTCCCGGCTTCAGCAGGTCATCCATCA
>DASPQB010000205.1:0-3065 GCA_035625205.1 Nitrospirota bacterium
TTGTCATTTTAGGTCTCTGACCTCAATGGCAAAAAAACGACTGCCTATTGGTTACCGGTTGAAAGGTTCAGTCATGAGAACTGTATCAGAAGCGTTTAGAAGAGGAAGGAACGTTGTGGCGAAGATATTGTTTCACCTGCGTCACCGTGCCCTGCCCCGTACGAGATAGGTTGAGGATCTTTCTTTTCTGGCTCCGGCAATTTCAAGGCAAAGTTCGAGCGCCTCTTTAGCTCTCTCCATAAGTTTGTCGAGAGATTTCGCCTGCGTGTGACATCCTGTTGGATTTGCAATAATGCCAGAGGCTTGATGGGCGAGTTTGTCAATGTACAGGCACATCCAGCACGACGAACCAGTATTGAACCGACTGGAAGAGCACGCCTACAAGAATCAATCCCACTCCAATAACACCAAGCCGTCTTTCGGGAAGGTTTTCGATCCACCACTCAATGGTCGGGCTGAAGAGGCTGACCATTGCACTCACAGTGCCTGCTGCCAACCCAAGTTTAAGTCCGAAAAGGATCCAATGAGTCTCTGCTGAGGTGAGAACACCCGCTACTATTCCGGCAACACTTACCACGGCAGCCCGCCAGAGTGAGGCAAAAACTTTGTGCCAGGACAGATGCGGCTCTGATTTAGCTTCGTAATCATGAGTGGGGGCGAAGCCAAGTGCGTAAGAGATGCTCAAGCCCATTCCCGAAAGCATGCCGAATACGACACCGAAACTCAGTCCGGCGATACTGATGCCTGCTAGGCCAAGCACAAAACCCCTCAGAAAAGCAAAAAGGAGCACCGTGGCGCGACGTTCTCGATGCCGGGCCGGATTGATTGCGGCACGACGGAACTCAATAGCCAACAGGATGCCCATGCCGCTTGCTGCTACGATAGCATATCGTAACCCGACCACGATGTTATACCCGACGAAAAACAATGCGATGTAGCCGGTTGCTTGGGCAATGGTACGCAACGGACCTCGTTTGCCGCCGAGAAGGTCATACGCCAAGTAGCATCCGCCGAGGACATCTAATCCCATCCCTGTAAGACTCAATTCCGCGACCGACCGATGAGTGAGAAAATCGGTCATTCCTTTTTACCCCGCTGGTATCGCATCTGCTGATCCCTTACAGCATATTTTATTATGGAATTCTTTGGGGAGCAAGATTGATAGGAAGAAAAGAGAAAACGGCCGCACAAACACCACTTCCACACCGCGAGTCTTTTTCTCAAGTGCAGAGGAAGGAAAAATCTCTGGGCTGCGTCTTTCGCCCTTGTAGTATGCACAGCATTTTTGCGGAAGCCACCGACAACTCGAGACTGATGCTATTTTGCCACGATGATTCTTTCCGATAATAACTCTCATTTTTCTGCAGTGGGAAGATTGCGTGGGTATCGCTTGCTTGATAGTCTTATGTTTTGGCTTATTTCCCGATGCGTCCCATCCTCACAGTGACAATCGCATAATGTGAACGGTGTAACAAATCCTTGACTGGAAATGAAGTCTGTAGTAATTTTTATATCAGTGGTATATATCGCCGTAATAAGGACGAGGTGAATAGTCATATGTTTTCTCCATCTGCAGGCCGGAACCCCTTGCATCGTTTCGTCATAGTCTTGTGCCTAGTTGCCGCGTCAGCCCTATCAAGGATACCGTTGCACAGCGTCGGAATGCATCTCACATATATAACTTTTTATCCATCACTAATGGCTGCGGCACTTTATGGCGGATTGGCGACCGGTCTTCTCGCTACGGGCCTTTCAGCCGTAATAGTTATATTTTGGGTACCCTCTGGCTGGCCATCAATTACAGATTCCGGAGGCTGGCTGGGAATGGGAATCTTTCTCATTAATGGCATGCTGATTTCTCTGATGGCGGAAGCGAAAATACGCGCCCAAGTGCGCGCAAGTAAAGTGGTGGAGCTTGAACTCGAAGTGAACAGGCGCAAGCAGGTGGAGGAGAAACTTAATGAGGCTTATGCTGAATTGGAACTGAGGGTTGAGGAGCGCACAATCGAGTTATTTAACATGAATGAATCGTTGAAAGCTGAAATTATAGAGCGCAAAAAGACTGAGGATATAGTCAGAGCGAGTGAACAGAGGTATCGTGAACTCTTCGAGGGCGCAAATGACGGTATTTTTCTTTTGGATGAAACTGGCTTTATAGATTGCAACCAGGTTGGCAGCGAGATGTACGGCATCCCAAAGGAGCAACTTATGGGACGTTCCCTGGTTGACCTTTCACCGGAGCGGCAGCCAGACGGGAGGCTTTCGACCAAAGAGATCGCTTCAACAATTGATACAGTAATGAGAGGTGGGCCTCAGCGACTGGAGTGGCAATCTTTGCGCGGAGACGGCACACCCTTTAATGCGGAGATCACCTTGTGCAGGGTCGACGTTGGTGGTAAGCCCTGTGTGCAGTGTATCGCCCGCGACATCACTGAGCGCAAACGCGCAGAATCGGAAAGGATGAGCCTTGAAGCGCAGCTCTTACAGGCGCAGAAGTTAGAATCGGTTGGCAGACTTGCTGGTGGAGTGGCGCATGATTTCAACAATATGTTGAGTGTCATTTTGGGGTATGCAGAATTGATAAAGCGACGACTGCCCGAGGGGGATCCCCTTTGGAAGGATGCGGATGAGATCCAAAGGGCTGCCATCCGTTCCAGAGATATCACGCGTCAGCTCCTCGCATTCTCGAGGCAGCAGATCATCGAACCAAGACCTGTGAACCTGAATGATATGGTTACAGATACTCAAAAGACCCTTGCCCGGCTTATCGGTGAGGATATTGATCTCTGTTTTTATCCAGGTAAAGAACTTTGGACTATCGGTTTCGATCCTTCACAATTTGACCAGATTCTGATTAATCTAGCGGTGAATGCGCGTGATGCAATGCCTGACGGGGGCATGCTGACCATTGAGACGGCTAATATCAGCCTTGATGACGCCTATTGCCGCGATCATGCAGGATTTGTACCAGGAGATTACGTCCAGCTAATCGTGAGCGACAGCGGGATGGGTATGGATAGGGAGACCCTTTCGCATGCCTTCGAGCCCTTCTTTACCACCAAGGA
>DASPQB010000206.1:0-6493 GCA_035625205.1 Nitrospirota bacterium
GGTCGAGCTGAAATTTATTAATTGTGGCACGTCGATCCGCCGAGAAAACCAAATTTGGGAAAGATTTTTAATTCTATTGTTTATACATTCATGATGTTTCCTTCCTTTTATTGTTGTTCTATTCGAAACAATTTAGGCATACACAGTCATTCTCACAGCATCATTCGAACGTCGAACGGCAATCCCTTCTTTTCATCGCGCACAAGCGATATCGCCTCATTTGAGCATTGGCTCTCGCATGCCCCGCACCCCATGCACTTTTCCCACTGCACCGTCGAAGTTTTCTCAACTTTGACAGCTCCAAAATGACATGTCTTCTCGCACTTCCCACAGGCATCGCACTTCAACTTATCCACACGAGCGACATATCCCGAAGAGGCAAGAAAGGGCGCACCATACTTGTTCATCGCTTCATTTCCTGCGCAGCAGCACTTGCAGCAATTGCAGATGGCATAAAACCTGTTCAAGTTGACATCTTTAAACCACGCAGAGTGCATATGTCCTCGTTCGTGCTCCTGCTTCAGAAGATCGAGCGCCTCTGTCTGGTTCAGGCGGCGGGCTGTTTTGGGATGGTGTTCCACGATGAAGTCCGTGAAAGGCTTTCCGATGAGCATGCATACCTGCGATGGCTGACAGTGGTTCCTTTTGCTGTTCCGGCAGCAACATTCGTAGGCAACCACATCGGGAGGACCTTCCAGCACAAGACTGCGTGCGGTTGGATAGGGGATGACTTGTTCCAGATCGCGCAAGGGAATATTCTTATTCAGCGTTACAATTGCGCGAGCTTGGTCATGGGTGATTACCTTGCCGTGGTATTTGTCTGTCCACTTCCTACGACCTTTGTCGTCGAGTCTTGGGAATATATAGTTGCGAAGGACATATATGTATTCTTTCGTCCAGCGACCATAGACATACGAGTGCGTTGCTTTGAAGTTGAGGATGTTTTTCAATCCTTGGGCTTTCATACTAACCCACGTTGACCTGCTCAAGAGCCGTCCGCGCTCGACGTAAATCCAGCTCACCAACATTATCGCCGCAACTCCACCAACTATATAAATCATCATTCCAGACATGGTAAATTCTCCTTTCTTTTAAGATCTCCCAGTGTTCGTCAATATGTGTAAACGCTTTTTTTGCCTTCCCTTCCTACCTTCTCGACCGTACCCACAAGCATGCGGGGGTTGTCTTTATCATGTCGATAGACGCGAACGATTTAGGAATAGTGCATATATGCGCTCCTTTGGTTTTTCGCAGGCGCACTTTACCACGAGGAAGGTTACAGATTGGATACAGATTCGTTTGAGAGTGAACAATGGCTGGAAACGTTAGATTTGGCTCGGGAAAACCGCATGTTAAAGTGACAGGACACGTTCACAAAACAGAAATAATTAGAAAAAAGGACCACAAAGACATATTTCTTGATTTGGAGCAGAGAACAACTATTATTGCTTCAGAATGCTCTGGTAGATTGCGTGCGTTTCTTTCGACGGTTCGACACCGAAGGACGAGGCAAGCGTATCCCGGCAGCGTTTGTAAACCTTTGCGGCTTCTACTTTCCTACCCAACTTTCCATAACAAAGCATGAGGTTCTGATAAAAATCCTCTGCCACATCGTCAATTTCGATGCCTCTTTGATAGCACTCAATCGCTTTGTTCACCGCCGCTTTAGGATTGGATGATTGTTGATTCCAATAATCTCCGAGCATTGCAACTATACTTAGAAATTTGTTCCGCAGCCGTTCTTTGAAAGAAATAGACCATGGTTTATCACTCTCATTGCCGAGGTAGTGGCCATGATACATGGAGATGGCCTTTTCGAGAAGATTCACGTATCTTTCATTGTTTAATTTTGAACGTGCGGATATTCGGCCCCCCACTGCTTGCTCTCGACCCGCGGCTTCTGCATGTTCCACCATGGTCTCAAAGGCCCATGCATCGACCCAGCAGGTGCGCCGCTCGAGGCTTATCCTGCCCTCCTTCAACTGAATAAATTCTTCCTTTCCCAGCACATTACGAAGCCTGTGCAGCGTCGTCTTGAATGACAGACGCGCGGTATCGCCATCAACATCCGGCCAGAGCGCATCAGCGATCCGTTCTTCACTAATGTCCATCGCACCAAAAGCGATCAGAACCTTCAGCATTTCGAGCGGCTTTTTCTGCACTTTCCCTGTAAACTGAATAGGCTTCCCGTCCCTCATAATCTCGAACCGGCCAAGTGTATAAATCTTGATCGGCCAGGGCCAGGTGTCAACATGCAACGGCGGCGTTTCAGGGACGAGGTTTCGCTTCCGGATCATATCACGTACGAAATTGGTTTCGATCCCCGCTTCGAGTGCCCTTACGCAGAGCATGGACATCTCTGCCGGATACCATGCAGCATAATTTAATGCGGCAAAACCCTTCCTGCTGCCAAGCGTCATGGCATCATGAAGATACCGCAGACCCGTGGCTTCCTTGCGCTCGGCGAATGCTGAGCAGGCATCCGACAGGGAACAGAAAAATTCAATGAGCTCACTTCCCAATTTGCGTCCGAGCCTTCGGCAAACGGCAATGTACTCCTTTGCCTGTGGGTTCTTTCCAGTCACGCGCATTAAATGAGCCATGTTGATACGGCTTCTGACCTGTGCGCCGAGAAAGCCGATTTTTTCTGCGAGCTCGAGCGCCATCTGCTCGAAGGATATTGCGCGCGGGATCTCACCAGCGTGCGAAAAGTGGCAGGACATCATATGATAATAGTAGAACCTGTCGAGGGAGCGTCCGCATTCGGGTGCAGAAGACATTTGATCGAGCAGTTGCCCCGATTGCGCAAGATCCCCAGAGGAGAGAGAGGCGACCACTCCCATGGTGAGATGCAGATAATCCCACAGATGGACACCACTCTCTCTCGAGATCTCCAGCCCTTCTTCCATCTTCATAATGCAGCGGCTATATGAGCAGGAGAACCATGCAAACCATGCTTCGGCCATCTTCGCCATGCCGTGCGCGAGCGGCGACAGGTTCTTGTTTGACCCCGTGATGCTCTTCATGATATCGAGCACGAGCTCGCAGGATGCGCGGTCGCCCCCCTGGACAAAGTAGGTAAACAGATAGTATCCGCTCAGGAGCCGGAGGTTTGAGTCTACACTGCTGGTGAGCAGCGTCATAGCTTTTCCCCTCCATGCATCAAACTCGGGATGCCATGGCTGCCGTAGCGAGAGGGCCATAAAAATGCGGCACGTTACGTGACCTTCGATCTGTGGCGAAGGAAATGAAGAATATTCCTTCATCAGATCGTCAAGCAGCGCGATCCAGGGGTCCATCTGCCCGAGGTCCCCCAACTCCTGTATAATGGTTTCGACAGCGTTGGACCAGGCAAGAAACACTCCCGCTGCGTCGTGACGCTTTCTGAAAATGGCAAATGATTGCTCGAAATACCTGCGGCTCTCTAAAAGGGCGAAAGGCATTCTACACATGCCCTTCCAGTACAGAAGCCAGGGTTCGATCTCGAGCAGCCCATCAGGAAGATTGTCGAGCCAGGTTTCAAGCGATCGGGTCCTTCCCTGGGACGCCATGGACATGGCCTGTGTGAGGACAAGCCTGACATACCACTCCCATGCTCCTGATAACCGGTAGAGTTCAACCGCGTCCTCGATCTGTCCATCTTTAACGAGCAAATTGGCGGCGCGCTGTAGAATGTCGAGCATCTCTTGAGGTGAGTATGTTTCCCGCGCCCGCGCATTCAGGAATTCGCGGAAGAGAGGATGGTACTGATACACAGGGTCGGGCAGATCACGCTTCTCAGTGAAAATATGGTTTCTGTTCAGCGAAGAGAGCAGCGCGTCGGCGTTCTCCACGCCGGTCAGTTCCCTTGCGGCTGGAACGGTAATTCGGGTAAGAAACGAGGATTTGAGCAGGAAATCCCGCGTCCCTCGGTCCGCTTTCTCGAAAAGCTCGGTCGCGAAATAATTGAAAAACTCCTGGCGGTTAAACTGGTCGCTTTCATGAGGCACGGCTTGCGCCCTGAGTCGCTCGGTCATGAGCACTAGGCCTGCTGCCCATCCCTCCGTGAGGCTATAGACCCGCTCAAGTAACGCAGCGCGCAGTCTGTTCGTCTGCCCTGACCTGAGCATCTGGCCGGTCTCCTTTCTGTCGAACTTGAGCTCTTCCCATCCAATGTAATTTATATTATTGTATGTCTGGAGAAGCCCCAAAAACGATGGTGGTGTACCGCGACTGCAAATAATAACTTTGATCCCCTCGGGGACCACGAGCAGCGCTTCACTGATCATTTCGTGGAAAGGAGAGTCGGACGCGATGTGATGGTAATTGTCCAGAATGATCGCGTAAGGCGGTTTGAGGCGCGAGCAGAGGTTCTCAAAATAATTTTTCGTAAACGTTGGAATGCTGTTCAGGTATTCTCGAGTGAGGAGAGGAAGGGCTTTCTTGATGCGCGGTGCAGCCTTTTTTGCCGCGAAACCGAGGTAGTAAAAAAAAGTAGCAATGTCGCCGTCTCTCTCATCGAGCTGGTACCATAGGCAGGGAACCATTTTAGCATCGAGCCAACTCGCTACGAGCGTCGTCTTGCCTGAGCCAGCCGGGCCCATAACCCAGGTGACGCGTGCGTTGTGGTCCTTGTCCAGAAGATCGAACAGTCGCTTGCGGGGCAAGACCTTCTGAAGCCGTGGGCGGCTGATCTTGACTATGGAAGCTTGTTTGAACATTTTATCGCGATTCTGTTGAGAAAATTCTTTCTCAGTTTCAGAAACGATAAAACAATACATCACTATCGGCGAGAATCCATGATGAGGATGTAAAGAGTTTTTAAGAGCATAAGATCGGATTGATAATAAAACTATAGCAGAATTTGATGCTTATCGCAATTACTGAAGTTCAGGAAGCTGCTGTTGCCGCAAACTTCAGGCAAAAGTTTTTAACGTTGCACCTGAGCCGCGGCTTGCCCTGGATCGTAGCGGAAGGGCAAGCCATAGACCTTGATGTATGTGTTAGGCAACCAGCTGGTGTCGCTGCGCTTAGTTTACAGTTTCTTTAGGAATCTCAAATAGAAGGCTGCAAACACCAAGACAATACCGATGTTCACTATAAGCCGTTCCCAGAATCGATTCTTAAAGAACAGTAAATCTACACTAACGACAACTGCTGTCAACAGCAGAATGTAAAGCACGACAGACATGTTCCTTGTCATTTTTTATCACCAGTTCAATTATATCATCAGCCGCCTACCCTATGCTGTCCTTGCAAAAGTACTGGTTGAAATGTGAAGCCTGAAAAGATTTTCATCGGCAACTACATCAAGAAGAATGCTAAAGGGGTTTCGAAGAATCGTGTCAGCAACATTTCATCCGGAAATCCGCACTCATTTCGGTTACGCGATGTGCGAACTAGTTGAATCATGAGAGTCAAGCTTAGAGCATATGGCTTCCACCTACGAGTGTGCACCGGCCACCTCTTAAAATGCTGCAGATTATGGATTGAAAGATATAGTGTGACTTTCACGCAGCACTGCTTCCTAAGGGTTCATTCTGTTGTTCCTTCTTCATTATAACGTATTTCATGCGGATGCCTTGCTTTCGCGAGCCTGCTCCAATCTCATAATATTAAAGAATAGCCTGAGCGCGGAAAATGCCAATAAAAAAGGCGGGCTGAACAAGCCCGTCCAAGAGAATGCCTATAAGAACCCGACATTCATGCCCGTTCAGTCGAACTACAAAACCCCAAGTAACCAAGTGACCGAATCATCTACTGTCCGGAGCGTATAGGCCACACATAGTAGTTGGTGGTCGTTTTATTGTATTCATACACGTAGCCGGCGCCCACATGAACGCTGAACGCTAAGCTCGTATTGCCGGCATACGTAGTAGACGACCAGTAGTAGCTGGCCTGCACCTTGGTGAATGGATGTCCTGCGGGCAGGGCTGGAGAAGACGTTGAGGCGTCTATTAGGCTTTCGAGCTCGTTCACGTTCGGCAAACGCCAGTCAGTGTGGCCGAGATAGCTGTTCGTATTCAAACAGGACACGTAATCCAGCCCGCCCTGCCAGGTCAACGTTCCGCCGGTGCATGTCGATGATGTTCCGGTAAACGTAGGTGTGCTTGCGTCCTGCGGCCACATCAAACCCGTGAGATTGTCCGTAACCACGGTTTCTGTACCGCTGCTTGCCACTGAAAATCTCGGGCTGGGCCAGGCAACGCCCTCCTGCAGGGCGCCGTCGTCGGCCTTTACCGTGTTGGTATCATAACTCACAATCTGGCCGGTCTTGGGCAGCAACACCGTTGCTGTAATCGCGGCATCGCGTACGGGCCATACGGATTGGACGTTTATCTTACCGCTTGCGGACACGCTGCCGTCGATCATACCGACGATCACCGCCTCTGGCGTAGAGAAGGCAAACGTAGTAGACGACCAGTAGTCGTAAAATATCTGCACGTTGGTAAACGGCTGTCCTGCGGGCAGGGCGAGATTGAATTTGGAATAGTCAGCCAAACTGCGAAGCTCT
>DASPQB010000207.1:0-3261 GCA_035625205.1 Nitrospirota bacterium
CCACCAAGGAGCATGCAAAGAACGCTCTCATCGTCCTTGACCACTTCCACGTTAAAAAATACCGAAATGATGCCGTAGACACGGTGCGCACGGAGGAACCGAACAAAGCCCGGAAGGCGGACGACCCCGAACTGGTATCGCTCCTCTCTTGCAATAAACGCTTTATCCTGATGCAGAACAAACCATCAAAGCGTTGGAAGATCTCCTCGATAAGCTTGCTAATCTTAATGAACCTCTCTATAAGTTCATGCTGCTCAAAGACCAGTTTCTCGCGTCTATTCATCACGTGACCGCGCCTCGGCCCAGAAGGGCTTACATCAATGGATTGTCTCAGCAATCACCTCTGGCCTTCCTGCATTTGTAGAACTCGGCTACAAATTCTTTCGGAAAAGGCATTTTGTTTTGAACTTCATCTGCAAAATAACGTCTGCCATCTCCGAAGGCATCAACAACAAGATCAGGCGTTTAAGGCGCATGGCATATGGCTACAAAGACGTAGAATACTTTTTACTCAAGATACATCAGCATTGCGGCTTGCTTAGCCCCAGGCTTCAACTTAAATACGAATGACACATTATTTATCATCGACACATCCTGTTGTGGACTCGTCGCGCTGGCTTTTCCTTGACTGCGCAGAAAAACTTCAACGATGTTTTATCATGTCGCTGATGTTCTACATTTCAGGCATATTCGCGTGGCCCGCCTTGCGGCGATAGGGAGTATTGATCTTTTTGCGTATACGTCTTTTACGGTTAGGCATTCCCTTTGTTCTTGGATCTTTTTTCATTATGCCGTTAGCCTCTGATGATGAGGGCAGCCCCCAGCCCTCCTGTCAGAGTTCCCTCATCACTCACCCCAAAAAGCGATGATTTCTACCTATGCTATAATTAATAATGTTTTGTACTGATTTCGCACTTCTCTTTTTCAAAAATTGATGGTAACCGCACCACCTTTGGCTCTGCGAACGAAGGAGAACCCGCTTATGAAAGTGCAAATACCGAACGAATTGAAGTCTGATGTGCCGCAAACCACATTTGGAAAGATTCTCGCCGCAACACCGGTGGTAATGGCCGTGGTGGCGACAATGCTCGCGGGGCTAGCTTCCAGCGAGATGACCCGCGCCCAATACGACCGCTCGCTCGGTGCGCAGCAGCAGTCCAAAGCGGGCGACCAGTGGAGTTTCTTCCAGGCTAAACGGATGCGCGGCGCCTTCCAGCGCAATACGGCAGAGTTGCTCCAAGCCGTCAGCGAGGTGCATCCACTTAATCCATCAACTCTGAAGAAATGGGCGGAGAAGGCCCAGCCGAAGCTGGTCGCCTTGCTGGTGTCCCGACCCGGAAAGGAAGCGATTGACTTTTTGCAGCGAGGGGAGGTGCCGCCCACCGGCGCCGCAACAGTCCCGGACCAGAAGTTGAAGGCCGCGCTGGATGGCTTGGAGAACCTGAAGGTGGATTCGGAGATGGCCGGGCTGCTCGCGCCGATTGATAACACGGCGCTCGAAGCCGCCGTGCGCGCCGCCCGCGACCAGTCCCAGGCCTTCGATGAAGCAACGAAACCGATTAACCAGACCATCGACCAGATGGATGCGCTGGTGACGAGTGCCGCCGCGATACCCGTTGGGGCGGGGGCCGCGACCGGACCGTCCCCCAGGCGGGATTTCACGATTGCGCGTCTGCGGTACACGGCGGCACGATATGAAGTCGAGGCGCGGTTGAATCAGGCCATTGCAAACCTCTACGAATTACAAGTCCGTAAGAGCAACTTTTCGGCGGAACGCCACCACGCGCGGAGTCAGAAATTCTTTTTTGGCATGCTCGGGGCACAATTTGGCGTGATCATCTCCACGTTCGCGATGGCCGCGCGGAACCGCAACCTGTTGTGGTCGCTTGCCGCCGCTGCCGGAGTGTTGGCGACTGCATTTGCGATTTATGTGTACCTGTACGTCTAGACAGAGGTAGTTAGTCCCGGGGCTTTCAGCCGAGGGAGATGCCAAGAAGCAGCTGGTAAGCTTACCGGGCAACCTGGCGCGTCCGAATGCTCAATAGCAGGTCCGCCACCGTAACACGGAGAGGGCGGCCAAGGTAGCCTGCGGGCTTTATGAGCGACCAAAACATGATCCGATGAGGATTATTTTGAGTTGTGAGTGTTCCCCTTAAAGAGATACGGCTCCCGATGAAAATCTCTCGTTGCATGTTACGACCAGTTTCATTGCCGCCGTCGTCATGCGGAGCGAGCCGCCTCTTATGACCCGCCTCACTCCCTTGGCCAGAAAAGCAGTCAGTTGGCGTCGATTCAGCCGAACAGATAGTCTCAGAAGCTAATCGCTTAATCCGAACGTCTCTTGTAAGCGACATCGGCTGAGTTGTTTCCCTTCCTTGACCACGCCGCCGACCAAAACGGTTACGAGACAAACGCGAACAGCATCATCACTTCCTGAACGCTCTTGCGATTCGTGAACATAAAAGCCATGGTATCGACAGCCCTGAAAGATCGACATAGTTATTACTTATCAACGATGCGGTTGCTGTTTAAACTCAATAATACCGACAGGGAACAACATAGCAAGAAAGATGTGATCCCCTAGGGTTTTCCTTCTTGCTCACGCGTTCTTGAAGGGTAACATTCTACGTGCCCGCACAAAACGCGCTATACTGCTTATAAAATCAAGCATGACCATTCGCCTTCAGCTTTACATTGTGCCGCTATGCTTGCCATCGGTTGGGGGGAAGAGTCACTACCGTGCTTCGGAGAGCGGTATTTCGCAAGGCGGCGGGAACGGCACCACTCTTTCCGTATTGGCACCACACTTGCGCGAAGCGGACGGTGGTTACGTCGTCCCGACTTTGACAAAAGCGTTGACCGTCGCCTTTCACGTATTTTTAGATGGGTGATCTTGGCTGCTACCGGGCACAACGTCATTGTCAGGTAATACCGATACTGTAAATGAAACAGGAGGTGAACAAGAGATGAAAACCATGCTGAAGGCGTTCTATACAAAACCGCTCGTGATCTATCTAATAGTAGCGCTGCTTGCGATCTCGACCTTCGCGGGACCAGCCGAGGCAATGTTCGTCTCTGCCGCACCTCAGCAGAGTATGAACGCGGCTACCGCGGCAGCCACGAGACGTGCGGCAGATTTGGCTAAGATCCAGACGGCACTTGAATCGAAGATCCTCCAGCAAAGGCTTTTTGACTACGGGCTATCCCCCGAGGAGGCCATGGCGCGAGTGAACAAGCTGTCGGATGTACGGATCCATCAGC
>DASPQB010000208.1:0-5946 GCA_035625205.1 Nitrospirota bacterium
CCACCTTAGCCTTCGGCGTCAGCATGGCAAGGCTCATCTGGCAGGAGGATGCGGTGCCGCCGTTCCAGGTGACCGAAAAGTCGGTGCCGGGAACGAGCGGTCCAGAGACCCGCGTGGCGCCGTCAGCGGCATAGATCTCCGCGGTTATCGTGGGCCTTAGGTCATAAGTGCACATCCCAGCGGGGATGTTGTCGGTGATCGTCGCGTTCCATGCGTCTGATCCGCCTACGTTCTGGACGTCTATGGTATAGGGCGCTTTGGACCCCGCGGAGACGTTCGAAACCGGGCTCTTCTTCGTGACAACGAGATTGGGCTCGACGATTGTCATGGGTGGCGTCGTCCCGGGCTCGGCCTGGAGGTCAGTCATGACCGTCCCCTTGACCGTCTTGCCGAACCACATGTTGGCGGTGTTCGAAAACTGTGTCTGTGCCTTGTTCGCCGGACTGTTGTCGAGGACGACCGTAAGGTCTATCTCGATGTTGTCCCCCGCGGGGATGGATGCCAGGGCAGGATTATATTCATAGGAGAATACTAAATGCCTGGTGGAATCGGACAGGACCCTGGGGTGGCTGGCAAGCCAGGTACCGCTTGCACCGAGCTTAAGCGGTGCGCCTCCGTTTATCGGCGTTCTTGCACCGGTAACCGCATTCACCAGATAGGCGGCGTTCGTCACGTAGGTAAGGGACGCGCCCGTCGTCGTGAGGTCGTCAGTAACAACCACGTTCGTTATGGTTGCATCGTCAGCGGCATTTATACCGTGGAAGGACCCCGATGAGTCCAGAGTGCCGAGGAGCGGCGCCGTGATTGTATAGGTGAAGGGTACGCCGATGGTTGCGGTCGTCTGGGACGGGGGGTTCTTCTTCTGTACCGCCTCCGCGGGCTCCGTGGAGGAGCACCTGGCCGTCACCGTCGCCGCCTGCGCAGAGTGGGTCGAGCCCAGCAGGAGGGCGAGGAGGAGCAGCAACGGAAACCCGTGCCTGGAGCTGCATGCTGTCAGGGGCATACGGAGACTTCCCGACTTCCAGACCTTCTGGTTCGAGCTCATACGGGTTAAGCTAGCAGATGTCATCCGCTCCTGTCTCGGCTTTTTATGACATGCTCTCGGCTTTTTATGCTTTTTTTCGTAAAAAAATCAGTTTCGGGGCAAGCTTCTGTAGGCGGAAGGCGTCTGGCTGGTCAGCTTCTTGAAAATTCTGCCGAAACCGGTTGGATCGGCAAAACCGAGGGAGACGGCGATTTCAGCAACGTTCCGGGGGGTGGTGCGGAGAAGGTTCTTGGCCTTCGTGATCCTGCGGCTGTTGAGATACTCTTGATAGGACAAGCCCATCACCTTCTTGAATATTCTCGAAAAGTGGGATAGGCACATGCAGGCCTCCCTGGCTACGACGTCGAGGCGGATATCGGTTCGGTAGTTATCGTTGATAAAACGAACGGCCTTTTGGATCTTATGATACTGGCTGAGGGTGACGGTGGAAGGCGGCTCTCCCGGCTGGGCCGGCGTGTCGGCCCCGGGCAGGATGTTCTTTCTGCGCTGTTTATCCGCATGCCTGAGGGCGAGATAGAAGTCGATCTTCGTGGAAAGCTCGGATATGCTGAAGGGCTTCTTGAGGTAATCGCGGGCACCGCTCCTGAATGCCTCGACCGCCACCTCCTCGTCGCCGTATGCCGTGGCGATGAGAACGAGAACGGAGGGCTCAACATCCTTGATCTCTCTCATGACGTCGATGCCGGACATATCGGACAGCCGATATTCAATGACTGCGAGATCGATGTCGCTGCGCCGTTTCACCCGCTCGATCGCAGTCCGGCCGGTCTGGACCGAGACGACTCGATAGGCATCGGAAAGACTCTCGACATACCGATCGAGGAGAGCGGTATCGTCATCAACGATCAATATCTGAGCAGGTCCGGTGTTTCCCACGGCAGGCGGACACGCGTTGTTTCCACTCTTCCTGCGGCGCTTCGTGTCATGGCTTCTCGATGGCTTGTCGATCATTGTTGTCATACAGCCCTCCCGTCTGTCCAGACTCCTGCACTGAATGGCATTGAAGATATGTTTGGAGAAACCCGTTCGTCGTTTTTCCCTTTTTTTAATCTACAAGCGTCCTTTCGCGTTGACCTGTCAGTAGAAAATATTTCAAATCGAAAAGCGGTGTTTGAGTGAAATGATATACAGAAATTTTACAGTAATATGTGATTCTGGTTACATTCTATGAATGTTTGTATACAGACGGACTCGAATGTCTCCCACGACAAGCAGGGCGCATGCGTTTTTTGACCATACGGGCATTGCACGTTGAGGATGCTGCTGACAATCGCAATACGTTTGTGATTACGTCCGTGGATAGGGTTGCGGTCATAGAACGGTTAAGTAACCAACAGTCAGCTCTATAATTCTTGACATATATATAATTGTATTATAATATTTGCATATAATTTGTTTCGGCTAATCGTTTTTCACGCAATAGAGTTAAGGAGAAGGCGTCAATATGATACCCATCGAAAAACGAATCGATCTTCTTAAAGTCCTTGCCCACCCTATTCGGATCAAGATCCTTGAAGACCTCACCCAAGGCGTAAAGTGCGTGAGCGATTTCGAAGACTCCCTTGATATCAGCCAACCTAATATCTCCCAACATCTGACTTTACTTCGAACGAATGGAATCGTCGATTTCTTCATTGACGGCAGGCTCAAGTGCTACTTCCTGAAAGAGCCTTTCATTCCCGACCTTCTCGAACTTCTCAAAAAACAGTATGAAGAAGATATCCCCGCGCCGGCCTGCTGCCCGGTGACAAAAAAAGGAACTTACCCTGGCGAACGGAGAAGATAATCTGCATGAAGAAGCACACAATCATTCTCTACATGAACGACCCTATGGGCAAGCGCTGATTGTCCCATATGGAAGCCGTCCGTGCGGTAGAAAGAGTTTGGCGCTGATATCGTGGTAATCAAGAAGGCCTCGATAGAGGACAGCCAGATGAAGGATCCGCTGCCGTGTCCGTCAGTTGTTGTGAATGGACGGATCATCGCAAAAAACAGTACAGTAATTCAACAAGCGCTCAAAACCGCGATTCGGGGCGACAGCGATCTAGAGGGAGATTGCTATGCCAAAAACCATTACTCTGTATTTGTCAACATCGCCGTATTCCTACGAGAACACGCTGACGAGCGCACGCATCGCCGAGTCAGCCCTTAACAAGGGTCATACGGTCAATCTTATTGCATCAGCCGATGGTATCTACTGCTTTCTGACAAAGCAGAAGGCGAAAGGCATCTTGAACGCCGAAGAGGAGTTCTCCCGGCTCATACAAAAAGGGTTAAAGGTGTACCTCTGAGGCGGCTGCCTTAACTTTCGCCGTGCAACGAAAGACGACTATCTTGCAAACACGGAGGTCGGCTCTCTCAAGGGACTGTTTGAAACCATGGGCAAGACCGATGTCTGGCTCAATCTCGGGGCATAGGAGGAGCGTATGGCAAATGTTGCGATGGTCTTAAAGAGGTCACCTTACGGTGACATCAATGCTGCCGAGGCCGTCCGGCACGCCCTCGGCGCGGTGTCGTTCGAGATGAGCGTTAACGTGATCCTCGTGGATGGCGGGGTGCTGCTCGCAAAAAAAGGGCAGGACGACAGCGGAACAGGCTTCACCAATCTCGAAGAGACTCTTAGGGACTGCTTGGAGATGGGCGTGTCGGTCTATGCAGACGCTGCTTCACTCACATCGCAGCGCGTCGCTTCGGATGACATTATTGAAAACGTAAAGTTAATCGGAAGCAAAGAAATTGCCGGTCTGTTGAAAGAAGCAAAAGCAACAATGATATTCTAAAGAGGAGTCTGTTATGCTCGTAATGATAAAGAGTGCACCGGATACGACAGATGGCGCACGTGGATTGACCCTCGCGAACGAAAGCGGGTCAGATGTTATTCTCCTGCAGAACGGAGTCTATTTTGCCCAGAAAGAGCGGCTGGGGGCTGTTTCGGGCGCTGTGTACGTGCTGGATGACGACAAGAGGCTCCGGGGTCTCAAGGATCCCGAGATTGATGAACGGGTCAAAATCATCGGCTACGATAAATTGACGGACATTATAACGAGTGGCGTGAAGGTAACAGGCATGTTTTAGGCTGCTCGCTGGAAGTCAGACATGCGAAGATTATAGATTCGGGGGAGAATGTTATGTCGAAGATCGTTGTTTTAGGGGGATCGTTCGGGGGATTGACGGCGGCCTTTGAACTAAAGCGGCTGCTCGGCAAAAAGGCGGATGTAACCGTGGTGAGCAACGACGACCGATTCGTGTTCCTGCCGTCTTTGCCGTGGCTCATCATGGGCTGGCGCAAGAAGGAGGATATCACACTCGCGGTGAGTAAGATTCTGAAGCCTCAGGGGATTGAGTTTGTTCATGATGCTGCACAAAAGATTGATGCCGATTCCTCGAAGGTCATTACGTCCGAAGGGAAAGAGCTTTCCTATGATCATCTCATCATAGCAACAGGTCCCCATCTTGCCTTTGACGAGATCCCCGGCCTCGGCCCGGACAAGGGATATACTGCCTGCACCTTCACACTCGACCACGCGGTGCAGACCGGAAAAGC
Source organism: Nitrospirota bacterium (assembly GCA_035625205.1). Classification (GTDB taxonomy): domain Bacteria; phylum Nitrospirota; class UBA9217; order UBA9217; family UBA9217; genus JAJYKN01. The sequence continues at coordinate 4,590 of DASPQB010000208.1, forward strand.
ATGGAAGAGCGTTCTCGAAAATCCCGGTCCTATAATCCTCGGCTCATCGCAGATGGTTTCCTGCTTCGGCCCCTCCTATGAGCTTGCATTCGAGATGGATGCCGAGCTTCGCCGCAGGAAGATGCGCCACAAAGTACCCATCCTTTATCTGACATCAGAACCCTATCTCGGCCACATGGGCGTCGGCGGTCTCGGCAATTCCAAGTTCTTTATGGAGAACGAGTTCGCCGAGAAGGACATCAAGCCTCTCATTAACCAGGCCATACAGGAAGTCGCGCCGGGAGAGATCCGGCTCAAGGATGGGAATAGACTTCCGTTCAAGCTTGCCGTGATTGCCCCACCATTCAAGGGTGTGTCTGCCGTTATGCCGCTCGGTAATCCGAGAGGGTTCATCCCTGTGGACAAAAACTACCGCCATACGAAACATAAAAATATCTTCGCGATCGGTGTAGCTATCGCCACAGCGCCACCCGAGGCCACTCCTGTTCCGACCGGCGTTCCGAAAACCGGATACATGACGGTCAAGATGGCTAAGATTGCCGCGGCGACCATTTCATCTGATATTACTGGAAAGACCCCGCCCATCGCGGACGAGATCGGCGTTGTCTGTCTTATGGATATGGGAAATACAGCCGCGCTCATGAAGGCTTATCCCGTACTTCCCCCAAGACAGAGTTCCTACATGAAGAAGGCGATTTGGGCAAAATGGATGAAGCTCGGTTTCGAGAAATACTTCCTCTGGAAAATGGAGAGAGGACTCAGCAATCTGCCATAAAAGAGAAGATGTTGTAGCCGCAAGCTGGCTTTAACGGTTAATTTTCCGATCTTGCGGCACTGGAGATCCTCTGTCTACGCGGGTCAGGTGAATTGCCTGTCAACGAGATTACCCTAGATGCCGCGCGCAACGCGATTTATGGCGAAGTGCGCGAAGATCGTCTCAAGCTTCTCCAATGACCATAAGTCGTGCTCACCGCATCTAACATGCTTTCCCACATGTACTAACAGCAACATTCAACGGCATTCTTGCCCGACTTCTGCTGGCGGGTTTGACTATCCAGACGATTGATGGGGGCGCACGTCAGCTCGGATTGCTAATCCAGGAAAAAATCGAGGAGATTGATCCTGTTCCGGGCCACCTGTCCAATCTGGACTTTCGATTTCCCGAGAACTGCAGCTCTTTTTGGTGCCGCCGCTCAGGGGCTTCGATTGGTCCGGGCCCAGATGGTTTATGAGCAGGGGAAAGAACCGGAGAAAATGGGTGTTCAAAACATGATAATTATTCTCCAATTCCTCAACTGCCGAACACAGGTTATTTTCTCTCCTCAGTCTTTCTGATATTCTTTTGAACGTTTTATCT
>DASPQB010000209.1:0-7462 GCA_035625205.1 Nitrospirota bacterium
CCATTTGTCCAGCACCCGCACGTGAAGCGACCTCTTCTCGCGCCTGCACGAGCATTGCGGCGTTCCGTGCGCAGAGCATGACGCTCGCGCCAGCTTTAACGTATGAGTGGGCAATTGCCAACCCAAGGCCTTGGTTCGCCCCGGTAATCAGCGCCGTGCGTCCTTTCAGGTCATACATATAATCCGCTATTCTCCCCTTTGATGCAGATAGCCAACCGAACTATAACGAATACGATCGTCATTGCCGAGTTTCTTCCCCAAGAATCGGTTTGGGTCGATCACGAGCGGCTCGGCCATGACGGAAACGAGTTCATCGGCGCTCACGGCCTGATATTCCGGCCATTCCGTCGCCAGAACAACGGCCGCGGCGCCAGATGCCGCAGCCAACGATGAATCGCATTGTGTTATGTTCCCGGCCAGAACAGCCGGGATGGCCTTGACCGCCGGATCGTGTACCGAGACTCGGGCACCTTGACTGATGAGCCAAGACGCCAACTCTACAGAACCGGAACGGCGAAGCGTGTCAGTCCCCGGTTTATAGGTGAGGCCCCAGAGAGCGATACGTAGTCCCGCAAGTGGCCCCAACAGCGATTCCAGCATTCGCCGTGTCCACTGCCGGTGGATATCATTGCTCTTCTTCACGGACGAAAGCAGATGGGTCGTCAAACCATGCGCTGCCGCCAAGTCATTTAGAAAACAGACATCACGGGCAAGGGTGCCGCCTGTAAATGCAGATCCCGGTGCCACATACGCTTTCGGCCCAATCCGCTCCTCGCTCTTGAGTCCCCGTTCCACATCTTTCGCATCCGCTCCAACCTGCTCACAAAGCGCAGCAATCTCATTGGCAAAGGTGATCGAGATGGCGAGGAAGGCATTCAGCGCATGCTTAGTCATTTCCGCCGATTCGACCGACATCCATTCGATCCTCGACGTGAATGGGCTCAAGAGCTTGCGTAAGCGCTCTCGATCGATATGTGAACGTACACCGACGACTACTCGATCAGGCCTAGAAAAGACAGCTATCGCCTTTCCCAGCCTGAGGTTTTCGGGCGAGTACGCAAAGGAGACATCCCTCCCCGGGCAGGCCTGGGCAAATGCCCCCTCGAGACGACGTGTGGTCCCGACGGCTAATTGTGACGAGATCAGGACCAGCGTGCCATCCCTTAAGAACGGAAAGGTCCTCTTCACCCGTTCCACCACAAACTCCACGTCAGCCCGGTCTTGATCGTCGACGGGTGTATCATAGGCTACCCAGACGACATCAGCCCCCTCCAGTGCACATGCGATGTCAAGGGTGAAGCCGAGTAACCGCTCCTTCATCCCCTCCTGTATCAGCTCTTCAAGACCGGGCTCGAATAGCGGCGGTCGGCCGGCCAGGAGGTGGCTGACCGGCTCCTCGTCAAAATCAAATCCTACCACCTCGTGCCCCCCGGCCGCAAGACATGCCGCTGTCACGCTCCCAAGGTGCCAAAGCCCCAGGACGCACACTTTCATGCGCGCCCCCCGAGTGCCCAGGCGTTCGCCTGCAAATACTTGACCGTTCTGATGACCCCATCGCGGATGGACAGGTTCGGCTGCCAACCCAGCGAGCGAATCTTCGTGCAATCGAGATAGATAAAGGGACTGTCGCCTATCCATCCTCGCTCACCCCCTGCATAGATGAGCTTAGGCTCCAGGCCGAGATGTTCGGTGATCCATCTGATGGAGTCGTTCACCTCGCAGTACTCGTCCGTGCCGAGATTGTATATGTTGACCTTGTACCGCCCTTTCTCCACCGCCAGCAGCATTGCTTCGATGCAATCCTGCACGGCGAGGTAGGATTTCCGCTGTCTGCCGTTGCCCAGGATATGCAGTTCGCTCGGGTTGTCGCACAGTCGCTTGTAAAAATCGAAAACATGGCCGTGCGTATACCGTTCGCCAAGAATCGAAACGAAGCGGAAAATCCAACTCTGGAAACCGAAACCTTCACAGTATGCCTGGATGAGCCCCTCTCCCGCAAGTTTTGAAGCACCGTAGAGAGAGGTCTGGACCGGGAACGGAGCGTCTTCCGGTGTCGGAAATATTTTCGGCTCCCCATAGATCGAACCTGTTGAAGGAAATACAATGCGCGGGATTTGATTCAGCCGCATCGCCTCCAGGACATTGAACGTCGCAATTGTGTTCTGCTCGAGGTCCTTGCGCGGGTGATCGGTGCCGAATCGGACGTCGGCGTTTGCGGCGAGATGAAAAACAATGTCAGAGCCCCGCATTGCCGCGCTCAGTCCGTCAAGATCAAGCGTGTCGCCACGCACGAGCGTGAACGACGGGAAGCGCAGTGCTGTTTCAAGGAACCGTGGCTGCCCCGTGGAAAAATTGTCGTACCCGATCACCGCGTGTCCATCATGTAGCAAGCGGTCGGCAAGATTGCTTCCGATGAACCCCCCGCATCCGGTGATAAAGGCCAGCATCCCCTTTCATCCTCCACTCATAAGACTGCCCCTCATGCGGGACAAAAGTTATACTACACAGTCGGCCGTAGCGTCATCCCGATACAGAGATTGAGCATCACAATCGGGGCGGGAAGCGGAAAATACGACTGATGCATGATCCGAAAATGCGGAGTCAACTCCTCGATTATTTCTCGGGGTCTGTTGATGTGCTCGCGATCTATGAGCCACCGATAGGATTGCTTGTAGCGTCGCTCGAATATTCTCTGCGCTGAAATACGTCTTGCGATGGAATAGGCAAAGCCGCCCTCGCACGGTATCACCGCTGAGAGCACACCCCGCTTCTTGTCGAGCAACCGGTGAATTTCTCGGACGGCTGCAGGGAGGTCGGGCAGATGCTCCAGGACATGAATCGCCAGTATCCGGTCGAAATAGCCGTCAGGGAAGTCCGTCCTTTTCTGGCAGTCCCCAACGTAGGATGCAATGTCCGGATACCGCTCCTTCATCATCGATGCCATGTTTTCCCTGAGCTCAAGCGTCACATAGTGCCGCCGCTGCTCCTCCGTCAAATGTTCATACTGTAGATGTTCTCCAAGGCCGGCGCCGATCTCGAGGGTTCGGGAGAAGTCTCGCGGCGCGAACTTCACGACATATCTCTGGTTAAACTTCTCAATCATCCCAAACCGCCGCGGCAGAACCTCATGCCAATACTTCATGAAGTCATCGCTGATGCGCTGCTGCTCCGGCGTTAAGGGGGGAACATTCTTCGGCCACTTCGTCATAGATTTACAGTTCGATCGATAATGTACTTGGGGCGTCGTTTGACTTCATCGTAAATCCTGCCGATATACTCGCCCATCAGGCCCATGCACAGAAGTTGCACTCCGGCAAAGAATGTAACTACCAGCACTGTCGTGGACAACCCCGGTGTGAGATCGACGCCGATCAGTTTTTGGAAAACGTACCATGCTCCCAAGAGAAAGCTAAATGCGGCAAAAAAGAATCCCATAATCGACATCATCTGCAGGGGTCTGCTGCTGAAACTGATAAGGCCGTTCAACCCGATTCTCAGCGAGCCCACAAAGCGATTATATTTGCCCTCTCCCCCGAGCCGTTCATCGCGGTCATACTCGATAAACGCCTGCTTGAAGCCGATATAGGCAACCAGCCCCCGCAGGAATCCATGCGACTCAGACAGGTTCCGCAACTCTTCAACCACCCTTCGCGTCATGATGCGAAAATCGCCCGTATCCCGGGGGATCTGAACGTCGCTCAATCTAGCAATAACCTTGTATCCTATTGATGAAATTATCCGTTTCGCCAGCGTTTCTCCTTTGCGCGACTTGCGCTTGGCGTAGACGACCTCATATCCCTCGTGCAGTCGGTCATACAGCGCTCCGATCAGTTCGGGAGGATCCTGCAGATCCACATCGATTACCGTGCACGAGGCTCCTTGAGAGAGCAAAATTCCCGCCATCGAGGCTGCCGGTTGGCCGAACCGCCGGGAAAACACGACAAGCTTGATCCTGGGGTTCCGGTCGATTTCCCGCATAATGACTTCTTCAGTGCTATCCGAGGATGGGTCGAGGCAGAAAATGATCTCATACGTCTCACCAATGCCGTCGAGGACGCGTTCCAGCCGTTCAAGGAACGGTTTGATATTCGTTTCTTCGTTGTAAACTGGCACGACGATCGAGAGTCCGATTGTCTCAGAAGGAGTCACGGTTAGGCCCCCTGTTATTTCACCGACAGCGTTTTACCAGCCGACGCTGTCTGTCTCAACATAATCTGGAATAACCCCAAAAGTCCCGCAAAATAATATTTTACATGTTGCCAGCTTTTCATCCTCACTAAATACGACATTATTATTCGCGGACGGAAATAAAACCTTCGAAATGCCGTTTTAGAAAAATGTTCCAACTCTTCGGACGTCAAGCCGTTGGTCACAAACATAGGGTACCAGCCATGAAGTTTCTTCCAGTCATTATCGAACGTGCCGTATTGACTGGCAACGTCATACAATTCCGAACCAGGGAAAGGGGTCATGTAGGAGAAGTGTGCTTCATCCAATGGCAATTTTAAGGCAAAATCAATGGTTTGCCTGATCGTTTCGGCTGATTCCGTCGGACTGCCAATGATAAAAAAACCACAGGGATTGATACCCATTTTCTTGGTCATTACGACCGCCTTCGTAATTTGCTCGATCGTGGTCCTCTTTTTGATAAAATCCAGGATTTTCTGGCTGCCGCTCTCAATTCCATACCATATCTGCCAGCAGCCTGACCGCTTCATTAAAGCCAGCATTTCCGGGTTGACCATATCAACTCTACCTGCGCACGTCCATACGAGATCCATCTTTTCGGCGATTATCAGTTCGCACAATTCCTTTAATCTATTCGGGAATGCAAGATAATTGTCATCCCTGATCTGCACCTCCCGAATTCCATAGTTGTAGTAGAGCTCCTTGATCAGTCCGAACGTTGCCCGGGCGCTGTACGCCCGCAAGCAATTCCCGAAAACGCTTCGATCACAGAAGATGCATTGTCCCGGGCACCCCCGTGAAGCAACCAAAAGAGCCGCTGGAATTCTTTTTACCGTATGCAGGGGAGGCCGATACCACGTGGCGAAATCCGGCAACAGGTGCCAGGCCGGCCTCGGCAGCCTGTCCAGGTCCTTAATCGGCGGCCGCTTTCCGGTATCGACGAGTTCTCCATTGTTCCGGAACACGATCCCGACGATCTTGCGCAGATCGCCCTTTGTTTCCAGACAGGTTAATAATTCAACGATTGAGTAGTCGGCTTCGCCAACGACGCAGATATCAAAATCCTTGCACCTGCGCATCGACTCCCGTGGCACCGCTGTAACGTGAGGTCCTCCCACAATAACGGTAATCTCTTTATCCGCTTTTTTAACATCAGCAGCCAATGACGACATGGAGTCGAACGCGATAGTGGACCCCGTGATGCCGACGTATTTGTATTTTCCCGCTACAACGAGCTTGATTAATGCTTCATTGCTTAAACCAAGCACTGTGGCATCAACGATTTCAGTTCGGTATCCGCTTTCGAGGGTCATTGCCGCCACATGGGTCAAGCCCAGAGGCGGAGTTTGACCGCCGACCATCACCTTGATACCGTAACGATCCTCAGCGGTCAGCGATGGATTAATAAATATGATTCCGTCCTTTCTCAGTTTTCCTTCCTCATGCATTCACGATCTCGAGACGACGTCATCGTCAACGTTCCTTGCTCGCCGGATAGCAGCCCGTATCCGCCGGATTCACTGCCCAAGGTACAGTGACCGTTATTATAAACACCTAGCGTTCATTAATCAACAAGCCTTTTAATCGGCCTGAAGTTAACTGGAGGATAGTCCTCATGAACCAGACTCACGCAATTTAACAATGGATAAAATCTTGACATGATCAACCGAGATCGAGTAATAGTCCAAATCAGAAGAAATCTGATCCGGACGAGTTCGATAGCCGGTAATATAGTAATCGGCATCAGGTAATTCCGCCAGCTGAAATCGCCTCGCGTCGTCTTGCTTCATGGGATAAAGATTAATAAGGGCCAGATAAGGGATGTCCGCTTTAATTTTGATAATGTTTCTCTTATCGTTCTTGGCTATATATTCCAGTCCTTCCCGATACGACAAGCCCCAATAATCGCGCTCGAAATACTCGGCAGCGTGCTTATCGGCAATCAGGTTAAAGTAAACATTCTCGTGAGGGTGAAACCTGATCATCCATAGCAAGGTGTAGGTCATATTCAGGACAATACATGCCACCATCGTAAAATAGACGATCTGATAGCGAGAGTGCGCCGATATCTTCCTTATATGGCGAAAAGAATTCGCCAGGCCGGTCATAGCGATCAATAAAAATGGAGAATAGATAAAATACATTTGTCGCCAGCCGTCATATAATACGGAACGGAAGACTATCACGGCCAGGATGGGCCCAAAAAACAGCAAGAAGAACGCCAGATCCTGCCTCTCCTGTTCATTATTGTATAACCGCCATCTGTTTCTGAACGGTATCCGGATGATTGTAAGAACCCCAATAAAAAAACAAAGTGTATACATGACTGGTGTTGTTATGGCAAGCCATACGGGAACGTAGTGCCAGGGTACCGACGATGCCGTGATTATTTTGCCCATATACAGCATGCCGAAGTTGCCTGCCGACATGTATCTGCTCATGTCTGAAAATGCCTGGGTAAAATTGTGGAAAGGATCTTGCCATAAGTAGGGCCAAAACATTATGGTAAAGACCACTCCGAAAACCATATAGGCCAATGATGCCAAGACTTCCCGTTTCATGGATGCTCTTGTCCCTGCTCCCTTCATCAGGTCCAATGGAATAAATAAAAGTCCCATGCAGGGAATAATGATTCCGACAATCCGCATATCTACGGTGAGGGCGGATGCCAAAGCAAACAGAAAAGCGTTGAGGAGGGACTTCTTGTTCAGAAAACGAATCAAAAAGTAGATGGCTATCGTAAAGAAGGATAAAAAAACGAGATCCTTTACATTATAAAAAGATTCTGCAAAAATGCGCGGGCTCAATATGAAGAAAAGGCATCCTAGTAAGCCTGTTTTCCAGCTCTCAAATCTGTTTTTAACGATAAGAAAGAAAAAAAACGAACTGACATAAAACAGTAAGAACGTGCATAAGTGCCGCCACGCATAAAGTTCCGGACCATTTTCTCTGTGCCCCGAAACAACCTCAATGAGGAACAGGAATAAATCAAAGACGACTCCGTATTCCTTGGCAATATAATCATGCAAAGGAGGGTATTTGCCAAATTGTGGAAAGCTGCCCGGAGATATCAAATCCGCGATATATTTTACCGACACAAATGCATTGATACGGTGATATGGCTCGTCCCACGAGATTCCGTAGTCTTTGTACACGGAGAGACCAACGAGTAGAAAAATCAAAAAAAACGTAACGACAACAGTGTATGACCAGGATGTAAACAAGGGCTGCTTGATGGTTTTTTTGTTGATCGTCATTTGCATATTATCTAAAA
>DASPQB010000210.1:0-3814 GCA_035625205.1 Nitrospirota bacterium
CGCCCGCGCTCAGAAGTGTGGCGAGCTGTCTGCTGAACACGATGAGATCCTGCAGTTTCACGCGCCCAAGGTCCCTGAATATTTCTGTCTTAAACAGCGACTGTTTCTGCTCCTCGATCAGGACGGGTATGAAACCTTGACTGGAAAGCTGGTCAGCAACAGCCTCCCTGCCGCGCGCTTCCATTATGCCCTCATGAAGAGTACCGTTTTTATCCCGCGCTTTGTATGTATATTGCGCCATAAAATCCTCAGAACATTCCGAACCCGAAGAAGCCCGAACCAAAATTTTGAACCATAACTCCACAAACCTTGATCTGTTTCAAACATCTAATGCGGAAAGGGGGATGCGGGATCATGGAACGACACACAGAGGAACCAAAATTCAATATCATTTGGGCGTATCTGCTTGTCACGATATTATTCGTACCTTTCAGCTGAATTCACAAAGAAGCCCATGGTTACATCTTGTTTTTCTATATTTTGCAGCATGGCCTTAAGAATTCTTTTTACGTTATCATAAAAATCAAATCAGCGCAATAAAGGAAAAATAAAAATATTGACAAAATTTTTTTTCTGAGGTATATTTTTTGTACTATATAGGCATACCTAATCCAAAACCCCATTTACCAAATAGCAAACCCAACATATTTTAATTTCTCAAGTTGAAAAAAGAGACATACCTATTCACAACAGAGGAAGGCACGTTCATCCGTAGCAAACTCGCGAGCCGGAAGAATCGTTAAGCGTACACCACACAACCCGACAGTCTGAGGACCCGCCTCCTTAAAACTCTATATTATTTGTGCATTCATGCATTCACACACATTCAGGAGCAGTATAAACTGCCAACCCACCCCCGTAACCAAGGAACAGACCCCATCTGCCCCTCAAACCCGGGCCAAGGAGTAAATTAATGAACTTAGTAGAACTGAAGGGCAAAAGCATTGCCGAGCTTACCACCATGGCTGACGAACTGAAGGTCGAAGGCGTTAGCGGTATGCGGAAGCAGGAACTCATCTTCGCGATCCTGCAAGCCCAGACCGAAAAGAACGGAATGATCTTCGGCGAAGGAGTCCTCGAAATTTTGCCCGACGGATTCGGCTTCCTAAGAGCGCCGGACTACAATTACCTCCCCGGTCCGGACGATATCTATGTATCGCCCTCTCAGATCAGGCGGTTTAATATCCGCACGGGCGATACGGTCTCCGGCCAGATCAGGCCCCCCAAAGAAGGTGAGCGCTATTTCGCTCTCCTCAAGGTTGATGCGATCAACTACGAGGACCCAGAGATCTCGCGGACCAAGATCCTCTTCGACAACCTCACTCCCTACTATCCCGAAAAAAAGATCAAGCTCGAACATTCACCCACTGACTATACGACCCGCGCCATGGATCTCGTTACGCCCATCGGCATGGGCCAGCGCGGCATGATCGTTGCTCCACCCCGCACCGGCAAAACCATGCTGCTCCAGTCGATCGCAAAGGCAGTCCTGAAGAACCACAAGGACATCAAGCTCATCGTGCTTTTGATCGATGAGCGGCCGGAGGAAGTCACGGACTGGCAGCGCCAAGTTAAGGCGGAGATCATCAGTTCCACATTCGATGAACCACCGCAAAGGCACGTGCAGGTCGCCGACATGGTGAGCGAGCGGGCCAAGCGCCTTGTAGAGCACAAAAAAGATGTTGTCATCCTGCTCGACAGCATAACGCGCCTCGCCAGGGCTCACAATGCCATCATTCCTGCATCGGGCAAGGTGCTGTCCGGAGGTCTTGACGCGAATGCGCTGCAACGGCCGAAACGGTTCTTCGGCGCGGCCCGTAGCATCGAAGGAGGCGGAAGCCTCACAATCCTCGCGACAGCGCTCGTTGATACTGGCAGCCGCATGGATGACGTGATCTTTGAGGAATTCAAGGGCACTGGCAACATGGAGCTGCATCTTGACCGCAAACTCGTGGATAAGCGAGTGTTCCCGGCCATTGATATCAACGCGTCCGGCACACGGAAGGAAGAGCTACTCGTGGACAAAGATGATTTAAACCGCATGTGGGTCCTCCGAAAGGTCCTGAATCCATTGACTACAGTCGAGAGCATGGAGTTTCTCCTCGAGAAACTCAAGCAGGCCAAGACAAACCGGGACTTTCTGGATTCGATGAACAAGTAATTTTTCTCTTGTATTTTTGAGAAGTTTGGTATATTATTCCGGCCTTAACAAATATAGCCACAGCATGTGTTGTGGCTATGGCTTATTTCAGGAGGGCACTCTCATGAAGCAGGATATTCATCCCAGTTACAAGGTAACGACCGTTCACTGCGCCTGTGGTGAATCGTTCCAGACCCGTTCAACCAAGCAGGACATACGACTCGACATATGCTCGGTCTGCCATCCGTTCTTCACCGGCAAGCAGAAACTCATCGACACTGAAGGTCGCGTCGACAAGTTCAGGAAGAAATACAGTAAAGCGTAAAGCGGCCTGCAGCAGACGGATGGCAGATCAAAGATCTGCAACGCTTGCGTTACCTGTCTTCTTTTTTTTGATATTGATATTCTAGTGCATTACGAGGTTTCTGTCTTGTTGGAAAAGTTGAATATAGGCGGGCAGGCTGTGCTCGAAGGTGTGATGATGCGCTCACCACATGCTTTTACCGTGGCTGTACGCAAGGGCGGTAAGCCTGCTGCTGATATCGCGGTTCTGCAGGAAACGATCCTGCCGATTGGTGAACGCCATCCGCTCTTCAAGAAAAAAATCATCAGAGGCTCGGTCGCGCTGTTCGAAGCTTTGTGGCTCGGAATTCGGGCGCTCAATTTTTCGGCGAATGAAGCCCTCGAAAGCGAAGACGGAAAGAAAGAAGAAATAAGCTCCCTTGCCATGGCAGGGACTATGATCGTAGCGCTGGCCTTCTCGGTCGGACTCTTCCTCGGACTGCCCCTCCTCATGACCAACCTGCTCGGCATGAAGTACGATGCCGTAACGAAGAACAGCATGCTGTTCAATCTGACGGACGGTGTACTCCGCATGGCGCTCTTCCTCGGCTATGTTTCCGGCATATCATTCATGAAGGACATCCGGAGAGTCTTTGAATACCACGGAGCCGAGCACAAGGCGATTGCGGCTTACGAGGCAGGGGTTGAACTCACGGTGGCTAATGCACGGCCCCACTCCCGCATCCACCCGCGGTGCGGTACGAGCTTTCTGATCGCTGTTATAGCGCTCTCGATTCTCGTGTTTTCCTTGATCCCGGGCGCCTGGCCGCTCTGGGCAAAGGGGTTGTCGCGGATCGTGCTCCTCCCCCTGATCGCCGGGTTGGGATATGAATTCATAAAATTCAGCGCGACGAACTGCGGTAATCCCGTGATCCAGGGTCTGATGCAGCCGGGGCTCTGGCTCCAGCGACTAACCACCAGGGAGCCATCGGATGATCAAATTGAGGTGGCACTGAAGTCCCTTGCCGAAGCACTCGCAATGGAACCCCGCTAAAGCGGGGTTTTTTGTTTCACTGAAAAAAATGCATTCCACCACGAAGGCACTGAGAAAGAGAATGCGGTTCTCTGTATCTTTGAGACTTCGTGGCAAATTCTTTCCTTCCCTATGCTGAGCAAATTAGACGCAGTTGCGGAAAAATATGACGAACTGACAAGACTCCTGTCCGATCCCGGCGTCGCCGCCGACCACCAGCAATACCAGAAGTATTCGAAGGAGAGGTCGGAGATCGAGGAGGTCGTGCACCACTTCCGCGCCTACCAGAACGTACGGAAGCAGATCCGAGAAGCTGAAGAAATCACTATCGATAAGCAGGCAGATCCGGAGCTCAGGGC
>DASPQB010000211.1:0-30061 GCA_035625205.1 Nitrospirota bacterium
GCCAAGAAATACCAGGTAGTGCCGGTAAGGAAAGAAAAGGGCAAGCTCGTACTCGTTATGTCTGACCCCCAGGACATGGAGGCCATGGACGGAATCCGGTTCATTACGGGCCTGGATATCAAACCTGCACTTGCCTTAGAGTCCGAGATCCGCGACGCTATTAGGAAATATTATGATCACGAAGAGTTTGTCCGCAAACAATCAACGGACTCACCATTTCATCCACGAGATCCTAACGCTGGCGGGAAGATGGAAATTATTTATGGAAGTGATCTTAATGTGCCGAAAATGGAATCGAGCGAAGTGGCCCCTCCTTTGCTTTCCAAGGGAAAAGCTTCTATGGTAAAGACCGTGAACCGTTTCTTCGGGGATGTTCCTTTGACATCCCTGAGCGCCAAGGTGATTTCTGAGTACAAGGTGTAGCGGCGGGAGGAAGGTGTAGGACCAGGCACAATGAACCGGGAATTAGCGCTTCTCAGTCATGCGTTCAACCTTGCGGTCAGAGCGTGGGAGTGGATGGAACTGAATCCGGTCTCACGTGTTTCACGGGAACGGATCAATAATAACATCGAACGCTGGCTCACTTGCGAGGGACAGGAAAAGCTGCTTGCGGTCTCTCCTTTCCGCCTCGGGAGATCATCCTGTTCGCGGTAAATACGGGCTGGCGTTGTTCCGAGACTTTGGCTCTCACGTGGGATAAGGTCGATCTCTTTCGAAAGACGCTTATCATTCTGGGACAGAAGAACAGGGGCAAGGACACCCAGCCGTTCAATGGCCAGGTTTTGGAAATCCTGAAGACCAGGAACAAGGTCCGGTCGATAACGTCGAACCTTGTCTTCTACAACGACGAGGGAGGAAATCTGGACGGAAGGAACGTATTAGGGCCTTCTCCGTTGCGGTCAAGAAGGCGAGCGCATTGCAGGATTCATGATCGGCACACGTTCGCAACAAGACTTGCTCAGGCCGTTGTCGATCTCTGCAAGATCCAAAACTGATGCGCCACAAGCCCCCTCTTATGACACAGCGTTACGCGCACCATTATGTGGAAAGTCTTCGTGGTGTGGACACTCTGGACAAAATTAGCACAAATTTAGCACAGTCTGGAGTGAAGGAAAATGCGGCGAGGTTGTAAGTGCTTGTAAGATTGGTGGACGAGAAGGGATTCGAACCCTCGACCCCCGCATTGCGAACGCGGTGCTCTCCCAGCTGAGCTACTCGCCCACGGGCTTGTACATCGTGTGGAAGCGGCTATAATCTAATCTATCGACCGAAAGAAATCAAGGGAAAAATCCGTCATTATAAAGCAGATGAGGGGAAAAACATCAGTCTGTTGTCTTGCATCTATCAGCTGACCTCTCACTTCTAAAACCTGCTCCTTATTGACAAACCAGTTCATCTCCGCTATAGTGTCAGGCTTATGATAAAGATTTTAGTGAAAGGAGAACCACACCATGCGTGAAAGACAGAAAGAATTGAGACGAAGACGGAAGCGCAAGGAAGAGACCCTGCGGTCCAGACGCAAAGCAGCCAAGAGTGATGCGGCGGCTAAAAAAGGTAAATAACCGATGCCCTCCCTCCGCGTCAGATCTGGCCTTGCGATCGTCCTGTTAGCGCTCCTCGGTAGTGCCCTCGTGCTGTCAACCGGTTGCGCGCCCAAGATTTCTCCTGAACCGACATGGGAAAAGGACGCACGTACGCTCCTTGATCAGGCAAACGGTTTTTTCGCAAAAAAACAATATGACCAGGCCCTGAAAACCGCGGATACGTTCATGTACCAGTATCCCACGAGCCGTTACCGTGACCGCGTGCTCTACCTTCTGGGCGACGTGTGGTTCGCAAAACGCGGCTACGAGAGGGCTCTCAATTATTACAAGCAACTCATCCTGGAGTTCCCTGCATCATCATCCATACTGTCGGCCCGGTACAGGCTCGGCCAGTGCTATTTCGAGCTGAAAGAGTATGAGCTCGCCATTGCCAACCTGGCGGACCGCAGCAAGGTAACCGATCCTGCACAACTCAGGCGCACGGCGGAGATGCTCTCCGTTGCCTACCTTGCAAAAAAGAACTACCTGCCGGCAGCCAGAGAACTAACCTATCTCGCATTAACAGGCGGGAATGAGCAACAGAAGGCTGGTTATCGCGATCGCCTCCGAGAGATCATCGAGAAAAATCTGACCGAAGATGAGGTGAAGACGTTGGCGGCCGATACTTCTTATCCTTCCGACATCGCCCTCTTGCGTCTGGCTGGTCTCATGATTGAACAACGGCAGTACCGCGACGCCATCAGGTTCGGCAAGGAGTTCCTCGACAAATTCCCGAACCATCCGGAAAAGACCCGCGCGGAAATGCTCATCAACGAGGCCATGACCGAGTTAACGGCCCCGCGGTATTTTATCGGCGTGCTCATACCGCAGTCTGGCCAGCTCGCCTTTTTCGGCGATCATGTGCTGAAAGGGATCCAGCTCGCTGTGCATGAATATAATCTCCGTGAGCCGAACAACCGGGCGGAACTCCTGATCAAGGACACTGAAGGTTCTCCGGAAAAGGCGGTTACGGCATTGAAGGAGCTCGCGTCCAAAGGCGTTGCTGCGGTGATAGGCCCCCTGTTAACCAAGGAAACGGAGGCCATCGTCCCAGAGCTCGATGCGCTGAAAATCCCGGTGATCACTCCAGCGGCTTCCGGCGAAGAAATCGGCAAACTCAGCCCGTGGCTTTTCAGAAACGCTCTAACGAACTCGAGCCAGGCCACTGCTGCTGCCCAGTTTGCGCTCGAGCTGGGCCTGAAAAAATTCGTAATACTCTATCCTGATGATGCCTATGGGAAGGACCTGGCCAGGCTCTTTACCAGGAACCTCGAGCAAAAAGCCGAGATCCTGGCAAACGTTTCCTATCCTTCCGACGTCAAGGATTTCGGGCCGTATATAAGAAGAATTATGGAAATCGATCTCCGCGCCCGGAAGGTTCCAATCCCAGACGATGATGCCGAGCGGAAAAAACTGTTTGACGATTATGTACCGGGCTTCGACGCGATGTATCTTCCCGGCTATGCCGAACGCGTCGGCCTGCTGATACCCCAGCTCGCATATTACAATATCATAAATGTGACCATGATCGGCTCGAACAACTGGCACTCGCCAGACCTGATCGAGCGCGCCAAACGCTACGCCGACGGAGCGGTGTTTGTAGACGGGTTTTTTCCGGAGAGCGACGATCCGGCCATCAAGCCGATCTGGGACTCCTACCGTTCTGCCTACCATGAAGAACCCGATATCCTGTCAGCCCAGGCATATGACGCGGCGGCGATGGTATTTTCTGTGATCAGCAACCACAAAGACACGCCACAGGGTATTCGGGACGGCCTGCTTGCACTCACAAATTATCACGGTATTTCCGGAGATACTACCTTCCCCGGCAACGGAGAGGCACAAAAAAAGCTCTTCCTGATCAAGGTCCAAGACGGGAAATTCCTGCCATACAGCAGCTCAAAAGAATGAGCTTCCCTGTTTTTTCTTGACAAGGCATCGCGGTTCTTTTAGTATCAATCTCCGTTTCAGCTTCGAATATGTGCGAAGAACCATGGACGAACTAAATATTATACAGAAGATCGCCGTTATGGCCCTGCCGCTCATCTTCGCCATCGTACTGCATGAAGTGGCGCATGGGTGGATTGCAAACAAGCTCGGCGACCATACGGCGCGGGATATGGGCAGGCTCACGTTGAACCCCATATCCCATATTGACCCCTTCGGGACCATCATCATGCCGCTGCTCCTCTTTTTTCTCACAAACGGCAGGATGGTATTCGGCTACGCCAAACCCGTGCCGATCAATCCCTACAATTTCAGGGATCCCAAAAAAGGTATGGCGCTCTCGTCGATTGCCGGTCCTGGCATCAACATCATCATGGCAATTTCGTGCTCGTTCCTCCTGAGGGTCGTCATGCCCGCTCTGGAAGGCTCCCTGCCCAAGCCGACCTGGGAATGGTTCGCCATGCCGCTTGCATTGATGTTTGGTTATGGAGTCATCATCAACGTGGTCCTTGCCGTATTGAACATGATCCCCATCCCTCCACTCGACGGCAGCAGGGTCGTGTACTGGATCCTTCCTCCTCGGCAAGCTGCAGTATACTACCGTCTGGAACCCTACGGAATGTTGATCCTCCTGCTGCTTATCGGGTTCGGCGTGCTCGGACGGATCATGACCCCGATCATCCGGCCGATCTTGATGCTGCTTCTGGGCGGGGATATTATGTGAAGACGGGTCCCGGGTTCGGGGTCTTGGATAAGGGCGATAACGCCTTTATGCCTTGCCCGCCGACTCCTGACACCCTTTGTGAAGGATTATGCTATGTCGTCTAAAAAACGTGTCTTAAGCGGCATGCAGCCGAGCGGACTGCTGCACCTCGGAAACCTCATGGGCGCCCTGGACAACTGGCGAAAACTCCAGGACCAGTACGAGTGTTACTATTTCATCGCAGACTGGCACGCTCTTACCACGAACTACGCAGACACATCCAAACTCCGCACCTATATCCACGAGATGGTAATCGACTGGCTCGCGGCAGGCCTCGATCCTGATAAGACGGTACTGTTCCGTCAGTCTTTTGTGCCGGAGCATGCTGTGCTCCACGTACTGCTGTCCATGTCTACTCCGCTCCCCTGGCTTGAACGCGTACCCACGTACAAGGAAAAAATCGAGCAGATCCAGGACAAGGACATGAATACCTACGGTTTTTTGGGCTACCCCGTGCTTCAGGCGGCCGACATCCTGATCTACAAAGCGCACTTCGTGCCAGTTGGCATGGATCAGCTCCCGCACCTGGAACTCACTCGTGAGATCGGCCGCAGGTTCGATCAGTTTTACGGTGAGGTCTTCCCTGAGCCCCAGCCGCTCATGACAGAATATCCCAAGCTTCCGGGGACCGACGGCCGCAAAATGAGCAAAAGCTATAACAACTGCCTCTATTTGTCCGACAGCCCTGAGGAGATCACAAAAAAAGTAATGCAGATGGTAACAGACCCTGCCCGCGTACGCCGTCAAGACCCGGGCAATCCGGATGTCTGCCCGCTGTTCATACTCGATAAAATCTTCGCGCCAGGAGAATGGTGCGACCATGTTAATGTAGAATGCCGGAGAGCAGGCATAGGATGCGTTGATGACAAGAAGGAGCTGCTGAAGCATCTCCTCGCTTATCTCAAACCCATCCAGGAACGAAGGAGGGAACTCGCAGCCCAGCCGGAAAAGGTCGCAGAAATCATCGCTCAAGGCTCGCGCAAGGCGCGCGTCGTGGCGCAGAAGACACTGTCCGAAGTGACCGAGGCAATGAAGCTTTAACAAAATGGCAACGCCGGCCATACGCTACGGATTACCACTTGTTCACGGTGATTCCCATCGGGAGAGGAATCCCTGCCTTCATCCGTGTATCCTGTCCCGGGGACCCGTGGGATCCATTTCTCCACGTTACAAAACCCTTGACAATACTGCACATCTCCCCTATTATTCACTAAGATTCGTGTCAGGAAAAACCGCATGATAACGACCCTGCAGGACGTCCTCAAAGATTATAAATCTGATATGGAGCGCATGGAGCACAGAATCCATGAGAGCCTCGGTACCGACGTTCCGCTCATCCAACAGGTAAGCAAATACATCCTCGGAGCAGGTGGCAAACGGTTCCGACCCCTGCTGCTGCTCCTTTCGTCTCGTCTCTGCGGTTACCGGGAACACAACGCAGAATACATCCTCGGGAGCGTAGTTGAATACATCCACACCGCTTCCCTCCTTCACGATGACGTCGTGGATGAAGCCAGGATTCGACGCGGCCGATCATCGGCCAATTCTCTCTGGGGAAACCAGGCGAGCATCCTCGTCGGAGATTATCTCTATTCTAAAGCCCTCTACCACGCAGTTCGGTTACAGAACCAGCGTGTCATGGACGTTCTTTCGGAGACCACGACCACGATGTCCGAAGGCGAAGTGCTCCAGCTCATGCAGATCCAGAATGCAGATATCAGGGAGGCGGACTACTTCCGGCTGGTCGAATGCAAGACCGGTGTGCTCATCTCCGCCTCCTGCAGGCTCGGCGCCATTATCAGCAAGGCCCCCCTCTCGCAGGAGGATGCCCTCACCGCGTACGGGAAAAAACTTGGCCTTGCCTTCCAGATCACGGACGACACCCTTGACTACGCCGCAGACCAGAAACAGCTCGGCAAAGTCCTGGGAAAGGACCTCGAGGAGGGGAAAGTTACTCTTCCGCTCATTTATGTCATCCAAAAGGCCGGCGAGGAAGAACGGGGGAACATCAGAACCATCCTCGAGGCCGATGAAGTATCTGAAGGTGACCTCACCTATACGCTGGACCTTATGGAAAGGTACGGGGCAGTCGACGAAGCGCTCAGCGTGGCCCAAGCGCTTTCGAACGAATCCAAAGCGGCCCTTGCCGTGTTCCCCGATTCGGCAACGCGACAGGCGCTCATGGTGCTCGCGGACTATGTGGTACAGCGGGACATGTAATGCATCCTCTCGTCAAACTTGCAAAAGACACCGTCGAGCTGTACGTCCGCGAAGGCAGGATCACCGAACTCCGGGAAGAAGACCTCGCTCCGGAATTCAAGCAGCGCGCCGGGGTGTTCATCTGCCTCAAGATCAAAGGGAACCTCCGCGGATGCATCGGGACATTCCAGCCTCTGGAGCCTACGATCGCACACGAAACCGTACGGAACGCAATCAGCGCAGCAACCTGTGATCCGCGTTTCGAGTGCATAGGGACAGACGAATTGGAAGCGATCGAATACACCGTCGATATACTCACGCCTCCTGAGAAGGTCACGAGCAAAAACCAGCTCGATCCGCGAAAATACGGTGTCATCGTGCAGGCAGGCAGAAACCGCGGGCTGCTGCTGCCGGATCTCGAGGGTGTAGATACCGTGGACTACCAGATCAGCATCGCCATGCAAAAAGCGGGTATTTTGCCCGGCACCCCCGTAGTCTTGTTCCGGTTTGAAGTGAAGCGCTATCACTGATTACAGATCCGAATACTGAGAAGGAGGGAAGAAGGAACACATGGATAGACCGGAGAGGACTGACAAGGACGATGCACAAAAGGCGAAGCTCATATTTCTTTCACTCGCAGCGATCGTAACGATCCTGCTGATTTGGAGCCTGTACGCGGCCAACAAGGCAAGATCGGAACGGGATGCAGCCAGACAGGACGTTGAATCACTGAAGCAGGACAATGCCAAGCTGGAGCAACTGTTGAAGGATCAGAACCAGATGATCGACGACCTCAAGAAAAAAATCCAACAGTGCGAATCCAAGCCCAAGCCGAAGCCAGCGGTCAAGAAAAAGCCTGCGCCGGCAAAGCATAAAACAAAGAAAAAAAAGAAGTCCTCGAACACCCAATAGCAGAACCACGTTCCTAGCGACGGGAATCAAAGAGCGAGCACTCTACCGTTGCACACGCCGCAACAGTGAACTCGTACCTTTTTCCCCATCATCAACGACAGAAAGGCGTCCACTACTATGAGTACACCGCAAACAGTACGCTCCTATGAATATAAAAACGATTATCTCTACATTGTCATTCGGCAGACGCCTGAGTCGGGCCCCCAGACATACCTCTATTGCTGCGGGATCAATACGACTCGCTTCGACCCTATCTGCTGGGGCAAGGCCGGCATTTGTTCGAACCCGGCATTCAAAGGCCTGCAGCAGATGCGTTCGGATGTCTCCGGGTTCGCCCTCAAAAATAATTTCCAGACCAAGTCCTACGAGGGGAGCGACTGCGGTTCCATAACGCCCAAAGGAGACGGATGGTACCGAGAGAACATGATCATCATGAAAGCGTCTCCCCGGAATGTTCAGGAGGCCCTCGAATTCAGCGTTCTTGACCTGGTCAAAACAGTCCTGTATGTCTGTGCACCGGAAGCAAAACTGCCCGAACAACTGCCTTCGCCCGCAGCACTACAAGCGTGGCTGGATTCGTTCAATGTAGTAAATTACAAGACAGCGGGGCCACAGATTATCGCGAGGAAAAAGGACCAGAAGTAAGAACGTATTGACAATTGGAGAACGGAAGCAGGAGAAAGATCCTTTCCTGGATTCACCGTTTCGGGCTGAAACGTGCCATCACTCGCAATCATCAAAGACGACCGTTACCTGGAACACAATGCCGGTGAAGGCCATCCCGAAAGCCCGAACCGACTACGCGTGATCCACGACCTCATTCAGCGGGAATTCAACAACCTCCCGCTGATCCAGCCCCGGCTCGCAACCGAAAGCGAGCTTGCCCTTGTTCACGAACCGCGTTACATCCGTATGGTAGCGGGCACCGAAGGCAAGGTGCATTCTCAACTTGATCCCGATACCGGGCTTTCATCCCGGTCGTACGAGATCGCACGGCTCGCGGCAGGCGGCCTGCTCGCTGCCGTAGATACGCTGCTTCAAGCTCCAAGCACCGCACACCGAACTCAGGACTCGGTCTTCGCCTTTGTCCGCCCGCCTGGGCACCACGCTGAGGCCGGACGGGGCATGGGGTTCTGCCTTTTCAATAACGTGGCAATTGCGGCGGTGTATGCAAGAAAAATGCACGGTCTCAAAAGGGTTCTCATTGTGGACTGGGACCTCCATCACGGCAACGGCACCCAGCACGCATTCTACGATGACCCGGGGGTGCTCTTCTTTTCCTCTCACCAATATCCCTACTACCCCGGCTCGGGAAATTACGATGAGGTCGGAAGCGGCAAGGGTGAGGGATTCACCGTGAACGCGCCCTTCCCGATTGGCTTCGGTGATGCGGAATATGTCCACGTCTATTCCCGCATCTTAAAACCGATCGCCCTCGAATATCGTCCCGAACTCATCCTCGTCTCGGCAGGATTCGACCCCTTTGCCCAGGACCCTCTCGGCGGTATGGAGGTAACCGGCGAAGGATTCGGCGCACTGGCCGGCATCGTGCAGGACATCGCGCGAGAGACTTGCGGCAAGGTCCTGCTTACGCTCGAAGGCGGGTACAATCCTGCAGGCCTTCGTGACGGCGTTCGGGCAGTTCTCAATACGCTCATCGGGAAGCAGACGACCCTGCCGGAGCGTGCACACTCCCCTGCGGCGGTGCAGGTGACCCAGCGGATCATCAACGTGCAAAAAAAATACTGGAAAAGCCTGCAGGAAGGGGCCGCAGCACCGTCCTGAGCCCGATCGTCGCTCCGCCCTCTGTCCAGGCCCCCATGCTTAAAAAACCGATTTTCCACGGTAACGACCCCTGGCTTATTGACTTAGTAATCTCCTATCTGGTATTATCCATCCATGCCTTTATTCACCTACAAAGCCGTTCGCGAGGACGGCACCTCGTTTGTTGACGAGGCAATGGCCACCGATGCCGTGGAACTCCGTCAAGAGCTTGAGGGCAGGGGTTATCTGGTTCTGAGCCTCGATAAAAAAAGGGCGGCCTTGTTGGGGGGCCGGAGCAGCGCAAAAGAATTTCTTCTCTTCAATCAGGAATTTTCTACTCTCGTGAAAGCAGGGCTGCCCATCCTCCAGGCCCTTGAGATATTGCAGAAACGGACGGAAAAGCCGGCTTTTCGGGCTGCCCTCGAAAGCATCATCCAAGACATCAAGGGCGGTACGGCGCTTTCCGATGCCATGGCAAAGCATCCGACCTATTTCTCCCCGCTCTACACGGCTACGGTGCGGGCAGGAGAAAAAAGCGGCGCTCTCGTCGACGTGCTGATGCGCTTCATCACGTATCAGAAAAAAATGATCGCTGTGATGACCAAGCTCAAAATGTCGCTCGCCTATCCCATTTTTCTCGTTCTTGCCCTCATCGTCGTGCTGGGAATCTTTTTTATCTACGTCATTCCGAACTTTACCGAGATGTACAGCGACCAGGCGGGCTCACTCCCCTTTTTGACGAGTCTGCTTATCGAGTTTACCAGGTTCCTGACCCGATTCACGCCGTTCCTCCTGGCCGGAATCGTTGCCGCAGGTGTGGCCCTCTATTCGTGGCAGAAAACAGTGGCCGGCAGAAACACCCTCGACAGCATCAAGCTGAAGATCCCTCTCATCCGCTTGCTCATTACGCAATACTTGCTGGCGCAAATTACGCGGACACTCGCAACCGTGCTCCGGGGCGGCATTCCGCTGGTGCAGGCCCTCGACACCACCGCTGGCGTCATCAACAATCGGGCCATGTCACGGCGCTTGTCGGGGGCCCGGGTGCTGGTAACGGAGGGCGTAAGCCTCGCTGCTTCGTTTGAACGTACCCGTGTCGCGCCCGACATAACGGTGCGGATGATCGAGGTCGGTGAGTCGTCAGGCGATCTTCCGCTGATGCTCGAGGATGTTGCCGATTATTACGATCAGGAGGTCGAGAATCGGCTCACTGCGCTCACGACCTTGATCGAGCCCGTGCTGATGCTGACGATGGGACTCATCATGGCGGTGATCGTCGTGGCGCTTTATCTTCCGATATTCGAAATGGGGGCACACGTAAAATGACATCGTTCAGGAGAAGACGGTTGGGAGAAATTCTCTCGGCGAAGGGCGTCGTGACCCAGGAGCAGATCAGCGAAATTCTGCAGGAGACTGATGATCATCAGCTGAGGATCGGCGAACGACTCGTCGTCCGGAACCTGATTACCGAGGAAATGCTTGCCCAGGCCCTTGCGGAGCAGCGGGGATTGCACTACGCAGTGTTGGAGGACTTTCGCATTCCCGCGAAGTTCTTCGAGACCATCCCCGTGGACCTCATGCACCGCTACCAGTTCGTGCCCATGGAGGAAGCGGGCGACATGCTCGTCGTGGCGATGACGGACCCCAATAACCTCCCGGCTATCGATGAATTGGAGATGATTCTGAACAGGCCGATCGAGATCAGCGTAGGCACCCCCTCCGCCATCCAGGCCGTGCTGAAGCGAAGCGGCTCCTCGGAACAGGTCATGCACGCGGTGTCGGAAGATTTCAAGTTCCACATCGTGAAGGAGCAGGAAAACGGCGAAGGAGAGGAGATCCTCTCGCTCGAAAGCATCGACAAGGACGAGAGCCCCATCATCCGGCTGATGCATACCACCGTCTTCGATGCAATCCAGCGCCGGGCCTCAGACATCCACATCGAATCAACGGACAAGAACGTCCTGTTCAAATACCGTATCGACGGCGTACTGTACAACGCCACCGAGCCCATCGACATCAAATTCCACAACGCCATCGTCTCGCGCATCAAGGTCATGAGCGACCTGGACATCGCCGAGCGACGCGTGCCCCAGGACGGGAGGTTCAAGCTGAGGACCGGCGGCAAGACCATCGACTTCCGCGTCTCGATCCTTCCCTCAGCGTTCGGTGAAGACGTCGTCATCCGCATCCTGGACAAGGAATCCATCACCGCGGGCGTCAATACCCTCAAGCTCGACAGCCTTGGGTTCGACGAAAACGACCTCCGCCGGTTCAGAAAAAGCATTTGCGAACCCTACGGCATGGTCCTCGTCACCGGCCCTACGGGAAGCGGGAAGACCACGACGCTCTACGCCGCCATGACCGAAATCAACACCGGCCAGGACAAGTTCATTACGATCGAAGATCCCGTCGAGTACCAGCTGAAAGGCGTAACCCAAATCCCCGTAAACGAGAAGAAAGGGCTTACGTTTGCCCGGGGTCTCCGCTCAATCCTGCGCCACGATCCGGACAAGATCATGGTCGGCGAGATCCGCGACGCCGAGACCGGCCAGATTGCAGTACAGTCCGCTCTGACCGGCCATCTGGTCTTCACGACGGTCCACGCGAACAATGCCTTCGATGTGCTTGGTCGCTTCCTGAACATGGGCATCGAGCCGTACAACTTCGTCTCGTCGCTCAACTGCATCCTTGCCCAAAGGCTCGTCCGGATCCTCTGCCCCCACTGCAAAAAGATTGCGAAACTTACCAGAAAAGAGATCGAGGACTCGGCCGTCGATTACGACCAGTACAGGGACCACGTGTTCTATGATGCCGGCGAGTGCAAGGAGTGCAACTACACCGGTTTCCGAGGGAGGAAGGCCATTACGGAATTCCTCGACCTCTCCGACCATATCCGGGAGATGATCCTTGAGAAACGGCCGTCGTCGGAATTGCGAAAAGCCGCCATAGGTGAAGGAATGACCACGCTCCGCCAGTCCGCGCTGGCCAAGGTCTTTGCCGGGGAATCGACGTTCAAGGAAATAAACCGCGTGACATTCATAGAATGACGCAAGGGCAAGAGGGAAGCTGCATGAGGAATTCAAATCCCAAGGGTCATACGGTAAAACATCGGGCAATCCGCACTTCCCGCGGCTTCACGTACGTCGGTCTGTTGGCAATCCTCGTTATTATCGGAATCAGTCTCGGCGCAGCGGGAAAGTACTGGCAGAACATCATACTGCGAGATAAAGAGGCAGAGCTGCTGTTTCGGGGAGATCAGTACAAAGAGGCCATCGAGCGATACTATAACGCAATTCCCTTCAATCCCCAGCTTCCCCGACGCATCGAGGACCTCCTTGTGGACAACAGGACGTCGGCCGGAAAACGGCATCTGCGGCAGAAATACAAAGACCCCATGACCGGCGAGGATTTCGTACTCGTGGAAGGTGTTAATGCCACCGGAAAGTATATCATAGGAGTCCACAGTAAAAGCGATAAAACACCGCTCAAGCAGTCCCACTTCCCTGAGGTCCATCAAGACTTTGAGGGGAAAGGACAATATAGTGACTGGCAGTTCATCGCCACCATTCCGCAGTCACAGGAGGAGCCTGAGATCCCAACCCCGAGCCACCTCCCACCTCGCCGGACTCCTCCTCCACAGAACATAAAGTGAAGGTGTTCTCCTGGCAACCGGCTATAAATCCCCGCGCATCGCGTACCATCGATAGCTCAGGTATTCGGACAACGCTAGAGAAGAGGTGGACAAGTTTTCAATACGGGGAATGAATGAGTACCCCGTGAGCGCGTGCCGATCCGTGCGATACCCTGTCGGAGCCGGAACGATATCGACTCCCTCCTTTTTAAACATAGCGACGGACCTTTTCATATGTGCGGCCGAGGTCACGAGAATGATACGGCTCTTGTTCAGCAACCGTTTAACTGCCTTCGCGCTCTCGTGCGTATTTCTGACGCTGTTCTCGACCACGATGTCCTTCACGGGGACCCCGATACTTATTGCGGTTCGGGCCATTGCCTCCGCCTCCAAGAGCTGCGGTCTCCCCGAATCGCCGCTCCCACCCACGAGCAGAAGTGGAAGTCGCAGCTTCCTAGACAATGCCACGCCATATACCAGCCGCTCCAGGGAATAATCATCTGGTTCCGGCAAAAGGCCCGGTACTGATGGCTCCCTGGCTCCGCCGCTCAACACTACGATTGCCTGTGCGTCGAGGTCCTTCGTATAAACGAACGGAGCGTACACACTTTCGAGCGGTTGGATGAGAGCGTTGCTCACGGGACTAATGCACAGTGCGTAAAGAAGGAGAAAGCCCGAGGCAATGCAGAGCATACCGAGGATTCGCTTCTTCCCCACGACCAGGAAACCTATCGCCATGAGGATCAAAAGACCCGAGGGAGGAAGGAGCAACGATTGCACAATTTTCGTCAGTGTGAAAAACATTCTCCATCCTCCCTTGATTCATCCCCGTGGGGAATATCAGAAAACCTGTATGTCCTCTCACTGCCGTGTGCTGGATGACAAGGCCCCGGCTGCCTGCACGGAGCTCCGACATGCAACATCGACGACGAGAGTGAGATGTCAGCAGGCACCATGAAGCCTAACCTGCAGCAATCCATTGACGCTCACCGGTGCAGCTAGACGGCTCAGTGCCGTCGACGAGTTCATTCCCTGAGCGCCGCTTTAGGCCAATTCGTCATCTTTAACAGTTCGAACCACAGGATGCTGACCACCCCCGCGCCGATACAGATCAGGATATCCATGCCATGGAGGACCGAAAAACTGAAAAGACTCCGTAAAAAAGGGATGGATAACGCCAGTCCCAAAAAAAGGACAGCCCCTCCGGACACCCACCACAACGCTGCATTCGGAGAGCGAAGTGTATACACTATGTGACGTGACCACGAGCGGTTCACGAAGATGAGTCCCAAGTTGGCGACTATCAGCGTTGTGAAGGTGAGCGCCCGGGCGTCTTCCTCGCTCTGTCCCCCCTTGAGCACAAAAATATAAACGCCGAGCAGAATTACCAGTACGCTCAGCCCCTGGAGGAGGCTCAGGACCACGATCCCCCTGCCGAACAGAGGCGCATCGGGCCTGAACGGCGGCCGGGTCATCACGTCCGATTCCTCGGGCTCGGCTTCAAACACCACCGAGCACGCAGGATCAATGATAAGCTCCAGGAAGACGATATGCACCGGCAGGAGCACCAGTGGCCACTTGAAGAGGACCGGAATAAGAGACATGCCGGCGATCGGGACATGGACGGCAAAGATATAGGCAACGGCCTTTCTCATGTTATCGAATATCCTGCGGCCCATGCGCACTGCCTGCACAATGGAAGAGAAATCATCATCAAGCACCACGAGTGCCGATGCCTCGCGCGCCACGTCCGTACCTCTCCCCCCCATGGCAATGCCGATGTGCGCGGCCTTGAGGGCCGGTGCATCGTTCACGCCGTCTCCGGTCATGGCCACGACCTCGCCGGTTGCCTTGAGCGCGTTCACGATCCTGAGTTTCTGCTCAGGCACCACGCGGGCAAAAATATCGACGTTCTTGATTCGCTGCCGGAGCTCAGCATCATCCAGGCAGTCCAGTTCGTGGCCGGTGATGATGTCGTCCAGGTGCTGCAGGTTGATCTGGGCCGCGATGTTCGCAGCGGTCCCGGGGTAGTCTCCGGTGATCATCACGACGCGGATGCCGGCTGCACGGCATTCCATGACCGCTTCGGTTACGCCCGGCCTGATAGGGTCGGCGAGGCCAACGAGACCAAGGAACGAGAAGGGAAAATCGTGTTGTTCACCCGGCAAATCCGTAATGGTGAAATGGGACTTCGCCACGCCCAGAATGCGCAATCCGTCCTTTGCCATCTGCTCGATGATCTTCGTCAGCTCGCTTCGCTGCCGCTCATCCAGATGACACAAGTCGGCAACCGCCTCGGGAGATCCTTTTGCGGCGATCACGTACTCGTTGCCGTCGGGTGATTTCCAGACATGGGACAACGCCATGAGATCGTTCGAAAGCGGATATTCTCGAACGAGCGTCCAGTCGTCGTGAAGATGTTCAGTCCGGGCAAGATAGTTGGCACCAAGTTCACGGAACGCCTTTTCCATGGGATCAAAGGGATCCATCTGGCTCGCCAGTATGCTGAACTCGACGATCTCATGGAACCGTTCAGGAATGCTCTTCTCTGCCCGCTCGTCGATATCGCAAAATTCGCCGCGCGCGAACATCCTGCTGACGGACATCCGGTTCTGCGTGATGGTGCCCGTTTTGTCGACGCAGAGCACCGTTGCCGAGCCCAGGGTCTCAACAGCGGGTACGCGCCTGGTGAGAACGCGCTTCCGGGAGATGCGCCACGCTCCGAGGGCCAGGAATATGGTGAGCACGACGGGGAATTCTTCCGGAAGGAGCGCCATGGCCAGCGTGATGCCGGCAAGAAACCCATGGAGCCAGTTGTCCCGCGTCAATCCGTAGACAACGATCACGAGAAGGCAGAGAAAGAGGCCGATGACAGCGAGGTTTCTGACAATCTTGCCCGTTTCCACCTGGAGCGGAGTGGCCTCTCGTTCGACGCTCTGGAGCGCCTTGCCGATCTTGCCGATCTCGGTGTCAGCACCCGTCGCCAGTACGGTCGCGACGCCTTGACCTTTGACCACGAGGGTCCCGGAAAAAACGTACGGTAAATCCTCCCCTCCTGGCTTCCCCATCTCCTTTATGGGCACGTGCTCCCTTTTTCTGACCGGCAGCGATTCACCGGTCAGGCAGGACTCATCAACAAAAAGATTGAGGCTGGAGAGCAGCGCCGCATCGGCCGGTACCCGGTCCCCTTCGTTTAAGAGCAATGTGTCTCCCCGGACGACCTCGCGGCCAGGAATGCGTTTCTGTTCCCTGTCCCGCATGACCAGGGCCCGGGGGCTCGACAAATCGCGGAGGGCCTCCAACGCCCGCTCGGTTTTGCGCTCCTGATACAGCGTGATGCCGACGACCACGAACACAAAGCCGAGCAGCATCATTGCCTCCCGCACATTACCAAGAAAAAGGTAAATAGTGCCGCAGGCGACGAGGAGCAGGAACATGGGCTCCCGAACCACATCGATCGCAATTGCAACGATACTGCGCTGCTTCGCAGAGGGCAGTTCGTTATACCCCTCCCTGTTCAGCAGGTCGGAGGCCTCTTGTTGGGAAAGTCCGGTTATCGCACCGATGTCGAATTGAGCGGACATGTTGAGGTCCTCGGGCATGTTGTAAGGCTACGCAATGAAAACAGGCAGAATGGCCCTTTGACGCACTCCCACCGCTAGGGCTTCAGGGATGCCCGGGCGAAGCCGCCAAGAAAACCTGGGTCATGAAGCCGTGGCTTCGACACGACGACCACTGAACGGCCCACCACAGGGAGCACAGGCCAATTTGCCTTTCAACAGGAACCAGGTCATTGATTCTCACCAGTGTTGCCAGGTCCTCTCGAGATGCTGGCCATACTGTTTTGGAACCGCGCGTCCCTCTTGAGTAAAAGCCTTTATGTCTTCAGTATACAGAAACAGGCTTCAATTGGAAAGGGCTTTCTGTGTTCTTGGACCTCTCCTCATGACGAAAACCGGAGGCTTGTTGCGGTGATTTGGCAAAGCGCATGATTGATGATGCTGCTCCTTGATACAAATTAACAGAACGCTGCAAACACCGCCACCCCGACTACAGTGCTGATATCGCACGAATCGCGCTTTTTTCTGCTATAGTGTAATGGATAAAGAGGGTCTAATTTTTACAACTCGCCGGCAGTCTCTGCCCTGCGTGGGAACGACCTTCCTCAGGAAAGCAGGTGCAAGACAGGTGGCGGGCAGCTGGGTCATCCCGGCACCGTATCCGGAGTTCATGCCCCTCAGCATGCAGCCCTTAAATCGGCGTCCCAGAAATAACCTCCATTCTATTTTCTCTTGATTTCTTTCGACGCATGCATTAGATTAGAGCCCTGTTTCCCCTTACGATCATGGCTTTTGAGGAGGCATTCCATGGCAGAGCAGGACTTTTCAAAAAAAGAAAAAAATTACTATACCAACATCCCCCAAAAGAGCGAAGCGTTCTTCCTGAAAGGATCGAACGGCTACGATTGGGGGATGAGGAACAGGCTGAGCCGCATTTTCAATCCCCAGTCCGGCAAGACCGTGATGCTCGCCTTCGACCACGGTTATTTTCAGGGCCCCACCAGCGGGCTTGAACGCGTTGACGTCACGATCCGGCCGCTCATTCCCTATGCGGACGCTTTGATGCTGACCCGCGGCGTCCTGCGCTCGGTCATCGAACCGTCGGTGACCAACTCGGTAGTCATGCGCGCGAGCGGAGGTCCGAGCATCCTCAAGGAACTTTCCGATGAGCGGATTGCCGTGGACATTGAAGATGCACTTCGCATGAACGTATCCGCCGTGGCCGTACAGGTCTTTATCGGCGGAGAATTTGAGACCCAGTCCGTGAACAATATGACACGGCTCGTGGACATGGGCATGCGCTATGGCATCCCCGTGCTCGGGGTCACCGCGGTCGGGAAGGAACTGACGCGCGATGCCCGGTACATCAGCCTCGCAACACGCATCCTCGCGGAGTTGGGGGCCTCTTTCATAAAAACCTACCACGTCCCGGGATTCGAGCAGGTCGCTGCCGCATGCCCGGTGCCGATCGTCATCGCGGGAGGAAAGAAGCTGCCCGAACGCGAGGCCCTGCAGATGGCACGGGATGCAATCGATCAGGGCGCATCGGGCGTGGACATGGGCAGGAACATTTTCCAGTCCGACGCTCCGGTCGCCATGATCGGCGCCGTGCGCAAAGTCGTCCATGAGGGTGCGAGCGTGAAGGAAGCGTACGACTATTACCTGGATAATCGGAACAAATCCTAACAGGTCGGACGACAAGGCCAACATGTTTTTCTCCACGGTTCTCGACTGCCTCTGACGTTCTCGTGCGTGCTGTCGCAGCTCGTTCCTATTTTTTTTCTGTGTGTCCGCAGAGCGGATCTGTGGTCAGTTACCCGAATAAATGAAAACCGGAGTCTATTACCGAAATAGCGACGTACGTGTCGAAGAACGTCCGGACCCAAAACCCGGCGACCGGGACATCCTCGTCAAGGTCATGGCCTGCGGCCTCTGCGGCAGCGATCTCCTGGAGTGGTACAGGATCAAGCGGGCGCCGCTTGTGCTGGGCCATGAGCCGGCCGGGATCGTTGTTGAAGCTGGAAAACTGGTCACGCACGTCAAGCCCGGTGACCGCGTATTCGTCACCCACCATGTCCCCTGTAATGCCTGCTATTACTGCCTCAGCGGACACGAAACGGCCTGCACCACGTTCCAGAGTGTAAACAATTTTGACCCCGGCGGCTTTTCACAGCTGTTGAGAGTGAGCGGCAGGAGCGTCAGGACCGGCACGCTCGTTCTTCCCGACTCCGTGACCTTTGAGCAGGCGACGTTCATTGAACCGCTTGGAACCGCAGTGAGGGCAATCAGGGCCGCAGGGCTGAAACCTGTTCAGAGCGTTCTAGTGGTGGGCAGCGGCGTAGCCGGTCTGCTGATCATAAAACTCGCCCGGGCCCTCGGTGCCGGCACGATCATCGCATCCGACATCAGTCCCTACCGCCTTGCGAAGGCTAAGCAGTTTGGCGCCAATCATACAATCCCCGCCAACGAAGAGGTACCCGCTTTCGTGAGAACGGTGAACGATGGCAGGCTTGCTGATATCGTCGTTCTCTCGGCGGGGGCACTGCCTGCTGCCCGTGCCGCGCTCGCGTCTGCCGAACGCGGCGGCACGATCTTGTTCTTCGCCGTACCGAGACCCGGCGAAACCATTGACGTGGACTTCAATCCGTTCTGGCGCGACGATATTACGATCAAAACCTGCTACGGCGCTGCTCCCCTTGACAACATGCAGGCACTCGATCTCATACGACACAACACGGTCACCGTGACCGACATGGTGACACACCGGTTCAGCATCGATAAGATCGGAGAAGCATTCGTGACCGGAGCAAGGCCTGACGAGTGCATGAAGGTCATCATCGAGCCGAACCATTGACATCCTCCACGGCCTGAACGCAAGGTTTTGCTGCGTGTTCTGATAAATCTTTTGACAGTCAACCACGCAACCATTATAATGGCCTCGTATGGCTGAAAAAATAGGAGTTATCGGCGCGGGTGCCTGGGGCACGGCACTAGCAATGCTGCTCGCCGACAAAGGCCACAACGTAACCCTCTGGATGTACGAGAAGGACCTTGCCGGGGAAACAGCCAGAACGCGTGAGAACCGGGTCTATCTCCCCGGCTTTACGCTACCCGAATCCATTACCGTAACCTCATCCCTCGAACGCACGGTTACGGACGGCTCAATTTTGCTTTCCGTCGTCCCTTCCCATACGGTCCGGGCCGTGACAAGGCAGTATGCCTCCTTTCTCGCCAAGGACGCCATCATCATCAGCGCATCAAAGGGCATTGAGATCGAAACGCTCATGCCGCTTTCAGAAATATTCAAGGATGTGCTTCCTGCTGCATTTCACAACCGTCTCTGTTTCCTCTCAGGACCGAGCTTTGCCAAAGAGGTCGCCCTGAAGATGCCAACGGCCATTACGCTTGCTTCCTCTGATCCTGCAATCGGCAAAATAGCCCAGGAAGTACTGAGCAATGCCTATTTTCGCGTATACACGAACCAGGACATCGTGGGCGTAGAACTCGCGGGATCGCTTAAGAACGTCGTGGCCATTGCCGCGGGCGCCCTAGAAGGGATGGGGTTCGGCTACAACACCATGGCCGCTCTGCTCACCCGGGGGCTCGCCGAAATGGCGCGCCTTGGCGTTGCCATGGGGGGGAGCGTGACCACCTTCTCCGGCCTCGCAGGCATGGGTGACCTGGTCCTCACCTGCACCGGAGGGCTCTCGCGGAACCGTTCGCTCGGCGCCAGGCTCGGCAAGGGCGAGGTACTCGAAGACATTTTGAAGGGCTCAAAGACCGTTGCCGAAGGCGTGAAAACGGCCAAAGCGGCCCGGGAGCTTGCAAGAAAGCATCACATCGAAATGCCGATCGTGGATGAGGTCTATCAAATCCTCTACGAAAACAAGGATCCGAAAAAAGCTCTCCAGGACCTTATGGCCCGGGAGCTGAAGGCTGAATAGTGCAGGTAGTCCACGGTTACGGCGGGATGATTGGAAGAGGCTGCTCTCGGTCGCCGCGCTTTTTCGGAGATGATATTCCATGAAACAGTATCTTCCCCTGGTGATTTCCCATCTCACATCTGCTCTGCCGCGCCCGGGAGCATACCAGGAAGCAGTGCATGAACTCCACTTCGTCGAGCGGCTGCGGCCGAGGAACACCATGATTCTTTTTTATACCGGCATGACGTTCGAGGCACTGCACACGTATGGGGAATCAGTTCATGATCGTGAGCGCGTGCTGAATGAAGTGCGGTCGATGAAGTTCCGAAAAAAAGGGATCGGGCCATTCATACCGTCAACGCATAGAGCGGCGAACGGCCCGGCCGTGGGCGAAGGCCCAGGCAGCGTCAATGCTGCCCTCCTGCAGGCATGGTCATGAATATAACCAGTCTCACCGAACTCCTTCAGGCTGTCCGCGCGGGCAAAATCACGATTGAGACCGCGCTTTTCCGTCTCAAGCATTTGCCATTTGAGGACGTGGCCTACGCCCATATCGACCACCACCGTCAGCTGCGCCACGGCATGCCCGAGGTCATCTACTGCGAAGGAAAGACGCTGGAGCAGGTTGTGGGCATCGCGAAGCGAATGCTCAAGGCCGGAAGCGACGTCCTCGCCACGCGCGCGAGCGAACGGATCTTTAAAGCGCTCAAAAAGATGGATCGTCGGGCTGTTTACCATGGCGCGTCGAGAGCCATAGTCATACAACATGCTAACAAGAGAGCCACCAAAGGCACCGTGCTGGTCCTGACAGCCGGGACGTCGGACATTCCTGTGGCCGAAGAGGCAGCGGTCACCGCCGAGATGCTTGGCAGTAGCGTCCTGAACGTCTATGACGTGGGTGTTGCGGGCATCCACCGCGTTTTAAGCAAGCGCGACATGCTCGATACCGCGCGCGTGATTATCGTGGTTGCGGGCATGGATGGTGCGCTCCCGTCGGTCGTAGGCGGCCTCGTGGACAAGCCCGTGATCGCCGTACCCACGAGCGTCGGCTACGGCGCCGGGTTTCAAGGATTAGCTCCCCTTCTGACGATGTTGAACTCATGCGTTTCCGGCATTGCCGTCATGAACATCGACAATGGATTCGGCGCCGGCGTACTGGCGCACAGGATAAATTCGCTTGGAGAAAAATAGGTTCGAGAGAGCTCGCCGATGGGCAACATTCACAGAGATACGGCGAGGGGTTGAAGGGAAAGAACGATGGCAGGAACGGTCGTGAGAGTTACCGTTGCTCCCCGCGCTTGCTTGCTGCAGAGGCTTTTTTGCACTTTGTGCTTCTTCTCGAGAGGCTAGTCTTACGATGACCATCGCTTACTTCGACTGTTTTTCCGGCATTTCGGGCGATATGATTCTAGGCGCCATCGTAGACGCCGGCATCGCCATTGATGTCTTGCGCGCAGAGCTCTCTAAATTGAATCTCCCCGGTTATGAGCTCAAAGCTGACAAGGTCATGCGTTCCGGCATCGCAGCAACCAAAGTTCATGTCATCATCGACCGTGAGGACCAGAAAACCAGGCACCTCTCGGACATTCTGGCAATCATTGACCGGTCCTCCCTCAAGGCGTCGATCAAGGAGAAAAGCAGCCGGATCTTCACACGGCTGGCTGATGCCGAAGCAAAGATCCACCTGACGACGCGAAACAATATCCATTTTCATGAAGTGGGTGCGTTGGACTCTATTGTTGATACGGTCGGAGCAGCCATTGGACTGGACCTATTGGGAATCACGGAGGTCATGTCATCGGCGGTAAACGTCGGCTCGGGAACGATTCAGACCTCACACGGTCTGCTGCCGATTCCAGCTCCGGCTACGGCAGAAATGCTGAAGGGGATCCCCCTCTACCAGTCGACCACCCAGTTCGAACTCGCGACGCCGACCGGCGCAGCCATCATCAGTACGCTCGGTACGTCTTTCGGCCTTCTGCCTGCGATGAGAGTTGACCGCGTAGCCTATGGCGCGGGCGAACAGGACTTTGCAGGGAAGCCGAATGTTTTGCGGCTCATTATCGGAGAACCCACGGCGCTCTATGATGAAGACGCATCCGTCATCATCGAAACGAACATTGACGACATGAATCCACAGCTCTATGATTATCTTGTTGAGAAAATCATGAGCCAGGGCGCGCAGGACGCTTATCTCACGCCGATCATCATGAAAAAAGGCAGGCCTGCCATCCTGGTGTCGGTGCTTACGGATAAATCAAAGCTCGATGCGGTCCTCGATACGATATTCCGTGAGACGACAAGCATCGGAGTTCGCATCCAGGAAGTCGCGAGAAAGAAGTTGGATCGAGAAATTAGGGAAGTCGAAACACCCTACGGCAGGATCAGAATGAAAATAAGCAGGCGTGGTGATGAAATTCTCACTGCGACGCCTGAGTACGATGACTGCCGGAGAATAGCGGAGGAGAAACATATCCCGGTGAAGGTAGTCATGGAAGAGGCAAGGAAACAATTGTGAGCAGGGATGCGCCGGTGCGAGGCGCACTGCATCCAGCTGCGATTCCACTATTTTTCTTGACTCGGCATCGCCATGCCAGCGTTGTCATCCTGCGCACTCCAAAAGGAGCTTCATGAGAACAATTCGCATTACCATGGCCCAGATAAACCCTACGGTCGGAGACCTCGCGGGCAACCGTGACAAGATCATTGACTACATTCGCCGATCGAAAAAACAAGCTGCCGACATTGTCGCATTCACCGAGCTTGCCATTACCGGCTATCCGCCCGAGGACCTGGTGCTCAAGCCCCAGTTCGTGAAAGACAACCTCCGCACGCTCAAGGAGATCGCGAGGGCAACGCTCGGGATCTCTGCCATCGTCGGCTTTGTGAACAACAATGACCATATCTATGATGCCGCGGCTGTCATGAGCAATGGGAGGCTTGCTTATGTCTACCACAAGATGCTGCTGCCGAACTACGGTGTGTTCGACGAATACCGCTACTTCAAGCCGGGCAAGCGTTTCCCCATCATCACGATCAAAGGCGTAAACATCGGCATCAACGTATGTGAGGACATCTGGTATGCTGACGGCCCGGCCCGCACTCAGTCGCTGGCGGGAGCCGAAGTCATCATCACGATCAACGCATCGCCCTATCACAAGGGCAAAGGCAGAGAGCGCCAGCAGATGCTCGCTGCGCGCGCAAGGGAGAACGGCGTCTACATTGTCTACGCCAATACGGTTGGCGGCCAGGACGAGCTCGTCTTCGACGGCCATAGCATGATCCTGGACCCCACGGGGAAGCTGATCGCCGCAGGCCGGCAGTTTGAAGAGGACCTCATCACCCATGACATCACGTTGCCTGGACCTGCACGCCATGGCGCTGATATCACATCTGGACTGATCCTCGATGAGCACCGGGATTTCATCGATTCCGTCATCCTCTCGGACAGGCCGGCGTCAAAGAAAAGATCCCTGCCCCCCGTACGTGTCGTGAAACCGTATCCTCTCCCCGAAGAGGTATACCGCGCGCTTGTGCTCGGGACGCGGGATTACGTGAGAAAAACCGGCTTCAAGTCGGTGGTTATAGGTCTCTCCGGAGGCATCGATTCCTCATTGGTGGCAGCTGTCGCCGTTGCTGCCATTGGAAAAGAGAATGTCCACGGTGTATTCATGCCTTCAATCTACAGCTCGGACGAAAGCTGCGATGACGCAAGCGCACTCGCCCGCAACCTTGGGATCACATTATTTTCCGTTCCCATCCACCAGTCATTCAATGCCTATCTGAACACCCTGCGTGCCGTATTCGCGAATACAAAACAGGATGTTACCGAAGAAAACCTCCAGGCAAGAATTCGCGGCAACATCCTCATGGCTCTCTCGAACAAGTTCGGCTGGCTCGTGCTTACGACCGGGAACAAGAGCGAGATGTCTACCGGCTATGCCACGCTCTACGGCGACATGGCCGGCGGTTTTGCCGTGATCAAGGATGTGCCGAAGACGATGGTCTACGATGTATGCAAGTGCATCAACCGTCTTGCAAAAAAGCCCATCATCCCCAAGCGTGTGTTGGTCAAGGCCCCTACTGCCGAACTTCGTCCGAACCAGAAGGATAGCGATTCATTGCCCGTCTATGAAGTACTCGACCCGATCCTCAAGGCCTACGTAGAAGAGGACAAGGAGTTCGACGAGATGCTCAAGATGGGCTTTGAACGGAAAACAGTAGAACGCGTGATCCGGCTTGTCGATTCCAGCGAGTACAAACGCCGTCAGGCCCCTCCCGGCGTCAAAATCACACCCCGCGGCCTGGGCAAGGACAGGCGGTTCCCGATTACGAATCGGTACAAAAGCTATTGAACAGCAGCGTCAAGGGACAGGTTGGCGGGGGTAAAAAGATGCCTGCAACGCGGGTCTCGCCCTGCACGCTCTCCCCTGAAGACGCTCACCTCTTATCATGACTGGAACTCTCTACATCGTCGCCACACCTATCGGCAACCTTGAGGACGTGACCCTCCGGGCGATCCGCGTGCTCAAGGACGCGGACCTTATCGCAGCCGAAGACACGCGCCATACAAAGCATTTGCTTGACCGATACCAGATCGAAACGCAGCTCACCAGTTATCACGACCATAACAAGGAAGAAAAGGCTCCGGTTCTTGTCGCGCGTATGCTGGAAGGGAAGAACATAGCCTTGGTGTCCGACGCAGGCACCCCCGGCATCTCCGATCCCGGCTACTTCCTGATCAACCTCGCCATAGACCAGGGAATATCCGTCATCCCCATCCCTGGTGCAACCGCAGCCATCGCTGCTCTTTCGGTCTCCGGCATGCCGACCGACAGGTTCGTCTTCGAGGGCTTCCTCCCGGCCAAACACATGGCACGGCGCAAGCGGCTTCAGGACCTAGCCAAGGAAGACCGCACCATCATATTCTACGAGGCGCCCCACAAGGTCCTTGCGGCCATTCGGGACATGCTCGAAGTGCTGGGCGACCGCAGGGCGGTCTTCACGCGAGAATTGACGAAGATTCATGAGGAAGCGATACGAGGAACGCTTTCAGGGATCCTGAAGCATTTACAAACAGGTTCCCTGAAGGGTGAATTCACCATCATCGTGCATGGTGCTTCCTCGGAGCCTCTCCTGCAGGATATCGATACTGCCGAGTATCTCAAGAATTTGATTATCCATCGGGGTCTCAGCAAAAAGGAAGCTGTCGCAGCTGCTGCAAAGGAACTTGGGTTGCCGAAGAGGGAAGTGTATAAGGAAAGCTTGAAAATCGATAAGGCGAGGATATGATATGTCCAAAGTCTATTTTTCCACAGCCCGTACTCTCCGATGGGATCATGGTCACAGCATCCCGGGTAAGCTGGAAACGCTTCTTGAAAAGATGGACTTCCCCAACCGGTTCGAAGCGGACGAATGGGTCGCGATCAAGACCCATTGGGGATCCCCCGGCGCGTTCAGAATCGTCCCCCCGGTCATGATCCGGAAAGTTGTCGAGGCCGTTCGCAGAGCAGGCGCCAAGCCTTTTGTCACTGACACGGTCAGAATCATGGGGCTCGATTACCTGGAAGTTGCCAACCAGAACGGCCTGAACCACCTCTCCTGCAGCGCGCCGGTGGTGCTGGCTGACGGGCTCTATGGCAAGGACAGCATCCTGGTCAAAGCAGGCCCGATCCTGGGCGAGATCGCCGTAGCATCGGCGATACATGATGTCCCTGCCATGATCGTTTGCTCCCATACGAAAGGCCACATCAACGCGGGCTATGCAGGAGCGATTAAGAATCTTGCCATGGGCTGCGTCAGTTCCCGTCATCGCACGCAAGGCTGGGAAAAAGGCCGCGGCGGCATGCACTGCCACGGAGAGACGGGTCTCCAGTGGAACGCCGAGAGCTGCACCTTCTGCGAACAATGCAAAAACATCTGCCCCCTCCATGCCATCGATTTCAAGGATGGTAGATTTGTTGTCGATGAAAACAACTGCTGGCACTGCGGCCGATGCAGCCGGGTCTGTCAGGAAGGCGCACTCACGCTGCCACAGGATGATGTGACGTTCCAGAAGAGCCTCGCCGAGGCAGCTGCCGCGGTGCTTTCCACGTTTCAAACAAGCAAGGTCGTTTACGTCAACTTCCTTTACGAAATCCAGCCCGAGTGCGACTGCATGCCCGTTGCCGACGTTCCCGTTATCCAGGACCAGGGGATCATGGTCTCCGATGATGTTGTGGCCGTCGAGCAGGCGTCCCTCGACATGCTCCGGACCGCGTTCCCCCTTCCTCAGTCAGCAGCAGAGGATTTGAAGTTGAAGCCCGGAGACGACGTGATGGCGAAGCTCAATCCACGGCCTATGCAGATTCAGATCGACGAGGCGGAGAGACTGGGCCTGGGAACCAAAAAATATGCACTGGAGAACATGGAGCCGTGAGGAGCAAGATGAGTGCAGAAGCATCGTTGTCAAGGCGTCACGTAGTGATTTTGCCGCATATCCTTCGCAATGCCTGTATGATATACTGAAAACGAAGCGGTCCCTGTCTCCTACCGCTGTTTGTCATCTACTGAAACCGGGGGTTGCATGTCCAAGCGAACCAAGATTATCGCCACTATCGGTCCGACGTCCAGTTCGGCCGCGATCATCGCGAAACTCATCAGGGCGGGGATGGACGTGGCGCGATTGAACTTCTCCCACGGGGACCGGAATGACCATACCCGACACATCAAGCTCATTCGGGGCGAAGCCGCAAAAGCAGGTAAACAGATCGCGATTATGCAAGACCTGCAAGGGCCAAAGCTGCGCGTTGGTACCATGCACAATGACGCCGTCACGCTCAAACGGGGTGACGGCCTGACCCTCACCAGGCGCAGGGTCATCGGGACCAGCGCGCTCATCTCGGTGACCTATCCCCGCCTCGCAAAAGACCTGAACATAGGAGACAGATTGCTCCTCGACGATGGGAAATTGGAGCTGCGCGTGACCAGAAAGGATGCTCACGATCTGACCTGCAAGGTCATTCGCGGCGGCATGTTACAAAGCCACAAAGGCATCAATCTGCCCGGGACCCACCTCTCGCTGCCTTCGCTTTCGAGGAAAGACAAGGCCGATATCAGGTTCGGTGTGAAGCATGGTGTGGATTATATTGCCCTTTCCTTCGTGCGCACGGCCGAGGACATACTGCATACCCGCCGTTTCATACGGTCGCTGAACGCTGACATCCCCATCATCGCGAAGATCGAGAAGCCGGAGGCCATTTTGAACCTCGAGGCGATCATTTGCGCTGCAAACGGCATCATGGTGGCGCGCGGAGACCTGGGGGTCGAGATGTCTCCCGAAAAAGTGCCGCTTCTCCAGAAGAAGATCATTGAGGCCTGCCACTGGGAGGAAAAACCGGTGATCACCGCAACACAGATGCTCGAAAGCATGATCGAGAACCCCCAGCCCACGCGAGCCGAGACGTCGGACGTGGCGAATGCGATCCTGGACGGGACGGACTGCGTCATGCTCTCGGGTGAGACCGCCATGGGGAAATATCCGATCCAGGCGGTCTCGGCCATGGCGCGCATCGCACGGGAGGCCGAGACCTCGGTCAATCCCTGGCCCCCGGACACGGACGTAACCGGGCCTGATGAAAGCGTCGCCCATGCCGCATGCCGGGCAGCCGAGGAACAACAGGCACAGGCCATTGTGACATTCACCCAGTCCGGCTCCACCGCTCTCCTGGTCTCGAAACACCGGCCGAGAATGAGCATCATCGCGCCGACGCCTTTTGAGCACATAGCCAGGAGGATGTCGCTGTACTGGGGCGTGAAGCCGGTCATCCTCAGGCCCAAAAAAACCACCGACGATATGATCGCGAGCGTCGAGCAGGTCATGCTCAACGAGAAACTCGCCAAAGAGCACGACCTCATCGTCATCAGCGCCGGCGTGCCGATCGGTGTGGCCGGCAGCACGAACATGATGAAAATTCACCGCGTGGGCGAGATCAAGGGGCTGGAATAGAGGTAGATTCCGGTCCTGTTCCTATGCTATACTAGAAACGTTTTGATCAATGGCACAGCCTGCTGAAGAATGCCTGTGGTTCTTCAGGGTGAGCAGCCAAATCCTGAAAATGCCGAATTTGCGGAGGGAGGTAAGCATGAAAGTTCGTGATTTACTGGAATCAAAAGGAAAAGACATCGTATCCATTGATGCAAACAGCTCCGTGGAAGATGCCATTAAGTCGATGCACAGCAAGAAGATCAGCGCGATCATGGCAAGCGAGGAGGGCAAGACGGTGGGGATCTTCACGGAACGAGACGTCGTGCGGTGCTATCTGTCCACGAACGGAAAAAGCTTCAAGGACATCAAGGTCAAGGAGGCCATGGTACACAATCTCATCGTTGCGGTGCCCGATGACGAAATACACGATATCTCTGCCATCATGGTAGAAAAAAATATCAGGCATCTGCCCGTGTTCGAGAACAATAAAGTTGTTGGTATGTTGTCGATCCGGGACATCATCCAGACGCACGTCAAAAAGCTCACCTCGGAAATCCATTATTTGAAAGATTATATCACCGGTTACTAGACGGAAACGACCCGTCATTCACTCCTTGGCAGGCGGCCGGGGGGGTGAGTGACGGGCAATCCATGCAAACGGGAACTATTCCCGATCTTCCCTTGCCCCGAGACACCAGCCGTAAGGAACTCCCCTCTTGAACGAAAGCTCCTGCAGACTTCCTGTTAAGTTGCCTGGATGCGAAACCCTTTACAGACAAGACATATTTAGTATTTTTTTCTTGCAAGAAGATTTATGCAATGATATTATAAAATGATTTTATAAGTTTTTCTTATTTCGCATCATCAACCACAACTCAACAATAACAATAATGAAATGAACAAAATCCCCGAAATGGACACTCCTGCGGACATGACTAATACTTTAAACCGAATCATCGATAACTACCGGAACAATGGCGGTAATGTCATTTCCCTGCTTCAGGAAACCCAGGACGCCCTGGGTTACATTCCCCGAGAAGCGGTGGATTATTTTTCCGAAGCGCTAAACATCGCTCCGAGCCGCTTCTACGGCGTTGCAACTTTCTACTCGCAGTTTCGCCTGACCCCGACCGGCAAGAACAAGATCACCGCCTGCTGCGGTACCGCATGCCATGTGCGCGGCGCCGAGAGGATTTTGAACAGCGTAAAGCGAGAACTGAAGCTTTCCGAAGAAGAAGACACGACGTCGGACCGGGAATTCACCGTTGAAAAAGTCGCCTGTCTGGGCTTCTGCAGTTTTGCCCCCGTGGTACTGATCAACGGCAAGGTGTTCGGGAAAACCAGCGGCGATCCCATCGTCAAAGAGATTAAAGCGATAAGGAAGAAATAGTGAAAAACGAAACCGTCATACGAGTCTGCATGGGGCCTGCCGGAATCGCCGCAAACGGGAAACAGGTCCTCGAAGCCTTCCAGGATGCCCTTTCACATTCCAAGGCTCAGGCCGCGCTGAAAGAGAATTGCTCGTCTCATCAGGTAGGCTGCCTCGGTTTGTGCGCCCGCGACGTCCTTGTGGAAGTTCACCGGGCGGGGACGAAGATCGTGTACCAGTACGTTAAGCCGGAGATGGTACCGCGGATCGTCAAGGAGCACGTCGCCGGCGGGACGCCGGTCAAGGAATGGCTCGTTGACGGGGCCTATGATGCATTTTATAAAAAGCAGGTCAAGGTCGTGCTCTCGGACTGCGGCCGGATCGATCCCGAAGAAATCGAGGCATATCTGGAAATCGGCGGGTATGAGGCTGCACGTGACGTGC
>DASPQB010000212.1:0-6834 GCA_035625205.1 Nitrospirota bacterium
CCACTCTCTGATACATCACGGTTTTCTGAAGCCGTACTTTTGAAGTATCCTCTGTCCCTCCGGAGACAAAATAAGCGCCATAAAGGCCCTTGCAGACGCTTCATTTTTTGTTGCCTTTACGACGGCAATGGGATAAACCACAGGTGTATGACTCTCTTCAGGAGCGGACGCGACAATCTTTACCTCTTTCGCCCTGGTCATAGCGTCAGTCGCGTATACAATCCCTGCGTCAACTTCACCCCTCACCACATAGTCCAATACCTGCCGGACATTTTCGGTGAAGATTAGTTTGTCCTTTACCGAAGGTAGAAGTTTATAATATGTGAGAACCTCCTCGGCGTATCTTCCCGCCGGAACAGTTTTTGGATTCCCTACAGCTATCTTTTTGATCTCTTTAGCTGTAAGCCCGTCAAAGGAGGCAGGTGCATTCTTCACTCCCATGGCAACTATTAGGACAACGCTATTGGCCGCAAAATTCGATCGTGTGCCTTGCATGATCAGCTCTTTACTGTCCAGTTCCTCCATATCCTTCTGCGCAGCAGAGGCAAAGATATCGACGGGTGAACCCCATTCGATCTGGCGGGCGAGATCACCCGAAGCACCAAGGTTGAAAAGGACTTTGACGCCATCGCCTCTAGCTTCGTAGAGCTTTCCGATCTCTTGGAACGCGTTCTTGAGACTGATCGCAGCGGAAACAGTAATC
This sequence comes from Nitrospirota bacterium, assembly GCA_035625205.1. GTDB lineage: Bacteria > Nitrospirota > UBA9217 > UBA9217 > UBA9217 > JAJYKN01. The sequence goes on from DASPQB010000212.1 coordinate 704, forward strand.
TCCGCGGTCCCGGCCGCCATCACCGTAACAGACGTTAGTATTAAAAGAAAGACGATACCCACAACTGAGACAAATGGTCTTCCAGACATTCTTAATCCTCCTGTCTATTGTTCCAGATATCAATAATTGTGCCGAGCAGAAAAGACGAATTATTATCGGAATATAGAGTTCTGAGATGCGTTCGTCATACACTTTTGTAGTTTTTCTGACAAATATATAATTGTACTATCTTCCGAACGGACAAAGAGGATAACTGCATCGCTCGCATTTCATGCACAACCCGCCGTGCCCGAGTTCCGCAAGCTCGCGTCTTCCCACCTTTTCACCGGCAAGGACCCTCGGCAGAATTAGATCGAAGATCGTTGTCTTTGCATACATGCCGCACGCAGGGACTCCAAGAACAGGGACATCTCCTATATACGCCACAAGAAACATAGCCCCCGGTAATACTGCAGAGCCATAGGTAATATCGGAAGCTCCCAGACTTCTTATCGCAAACCTTGTCACATCGTCCGGATCAACTGACATGCCTCCGGTAGTAATGAGCAGATCGGCCCCGGCATGTATCAATTCTCTCAGTCTGGCCTCGATAAATCCTTCATCGTCAGGCGCGTAATATGTACCGACGATCTCACCGCCGATTGTCTTAATTTTGTTTTTTATGATCGGTTCAAAGGCATCTCGGACTCTGCCGTAGTAGACCTCGTTTCCTGTGATCACAACGCCTGCCCTCGGCCTTCTTATCTCCTTGACGTGGATAATCCCCCTCCTTTGCTTCCCTTTATTACGTATGGGACGGGGGTGTGAAGCGACAGCCACCGCTTTTTTTACAATATCCCTATTTACGATCAAAGGAATGGCTCTCACGCCTGCAACCGTCTGTCCCTTTTTCACCATGGTATTAGTGTGGAGCGCTGCGCACATGACATCGCCCAGCATGTTGAATTCGAGAAGCGCATCCTTGTCGATCTTAAGGAGGCCGCTCCGCGCGGCAATAATGTCAAGCTTCCCTTCCTTGGGCTCTTCCTTTATTTCGACTCCCTCCCCCATGAGGGCGTTCGCGAGGACATAGGCCGCGTCGTCTTCATGCATTTGATCTTCACCGATATTAAGCACATAGAGGTGCTCTTTACCAAGCCGCTGGAGGCGGCATACGTCGTCCTTTTTGATGACATGTCCTCTCTTGAAGGCCCGTCCCTTAAACTCTCCCGGTCGTATCTCTGTTATATCGTGGGCAAGAATAGTGCCCACTGCCTCGGCAACGGCCAGCTTCTTTCGTGCTGGTTTATGATTCTCATGCGGCGCATCACACATACCGTTCTCCTCTATGAACTCTCATCCCCGAATGTTATTCTGAACCGTTCATCAATAAGTTCTTTTATGCCGTCTTCGATTTTCTTATACCTTTTAAGGAACTTCCTGGCTTCTTCTGTGAGCGCTGCTCCTCCTCCGTTCTTGCCGCCAGCCTGCCGTTGAACAAGCTCAAACCCTAGCCTTTCTTCCATGGCCTTTATATAGCCCCAGGCCTTTCTGTAAGAGATGGTTATCTCTTTCGCGGCCTGGCTGATCGAACCGTGTCTGTCTATAGCCTCAAGCAGAGATCTTCTGCCCTCGCCGAAGACCGGCTTGCCGTCGACCTCCAGCCAGACCTTTGATTTAATCTCCATTTTCGTGGCTGATCCGTTATGGAATATCTGCATATCGCCGACTCAAAAAAGAGGCCGCCTGACAGGCTCGCAATATCCTGTATCTGCACACGGCCGGCACAATTTTCTTCCGTTTCTGTGGACCTCACGCGAGTCCTGCACGTATTCACCACAGGAATCACATCTTATCCTCCGCAGGGGTCGTCCCGGCATGTCTTCGGGATTCAACTTTACCTTGACCTCCATCACATCAAAGAGTTCCTCATCTGTCATGATCTTGTACGCTTCGATCTGCGCTTCATACTTGTTTAGAATGTTCGGGAAGTATCCCTTGGCCACGTCGCGCGACTCCTCCTTGGCAATAATTCGCACCGCCTCGCCTGTTTTCAGCTTCATGAACGTTGCGGCCATCTTGCCGTAATCCACAAACTTGAGGGTTCTGTGGCCAAGGCTGCAACCGGTAACTGACTGCACGGCATCTGTCGCGCAACGGTCCATCTCGACGAATACGATAATGTTCTTTCTGTCTTGACCTTTGGGATCGGTGATGCCGATCTTGTGTAGCCCCAGCAGAGACATGCGCACACCCAGCACCTGGCCCGCGCAAAGATGACCGTGGATCTTTACGGATTCCTCAAGGAGTATCTCAAATTCGGTCATGCCAGTGCGACCTCCCTGGGTGGAAGAACAGGTTTGGACCTCTGCGCGCCTTGCCCTTCTCGTCCATCAGGATGTCAAGATTGAGAGTGGCTAGGTCGTCCGCCATCGCTTCCATGCGGAGGTCTTTTGATAGGTATATCAGTTTCAGATAGCTGTTGCAAGCGCCGCAACTCTCCGCTTTCACTGCGCCCGCAGAGCTTTCCAGCGTGTAGTAGTCGATTCCCTCGGTGGATTCGCAGTTGCTGCACTTGAGCCGCACCATGTTCCACTCCGAAGCGCAGAGTGAGCAGGAAAGATAGCGCAGCCCCTGTCCTTGCGCTCCGCCGCGCACTATGCCGACGCTCGGGTGTGAACCGCACACAGGACACGACCCGCCCTGTTTCGACCTGCCGAGCGCATGTTCTCTCATAGATGACGCCATATGCACCCAATAGACCTGCAAGGCAGCGGCGACTAATGGCATCTCCTGAGGCGAGACGGCGGCAAAATCTCCTGATAAAACCCTGTCTGCCGTCTCTTCCAACGTAGCGTCACTTGCATGCATCAAGCGTGCAACAGTTTCAAGTGCAGCCGGCGGAAAAGCGCCCTTGTTCATCTGTTCTAGGATCGTGTTCAGCGCTCTGCGCCATGCAGGGTTCCGGGGCCGGGACAGGGAGTCCAGGAGAGGCATGCCGCGCTCGCGGTAGAGCGCCTGTGCATCCGGACCGGGCAGTGGAAGCGCGGGGAACTGATTCAAGGCATCTTGCTGCGCGTCTGAGAGTATCGCCAAAAAATTCAGGTAATCTCCCCAAAGATGATCTTTGGACAAGTACCGAAGACGCTCAGCGCGGCGCGCAAACAGATCACGGTCGGGGAGGAAAAGAAAACGAATCTCCCCCTTGGGGGTTTCCATCTGACCGGGCTCGAGGATGCGGACCCCTGTGCTCATTTACCTCTTCCCGTCATCTCCTTGAACCATGCCGGGTGATGCTGTTTCGCCCAGGCGCGCCTGACCCAGCCGTACAGCATGGCATCGATACTCTCCTTGGTCCAGATTGCGGCATAGATGTGGAAAATAATCATGCCGATCATGATGGCTCCCGATGCGGCGTGTACGACCGAAGCGAAGCGGATCAACCAGGTCGGGAAGAGGAACGAAAAATAGGCTCGCCAGATTATGATACCGGAGAGGATGAGCAGCACCATGCAGGCAGCCATGAGCCAGGACAAAAGCTTCTGGCCGCCGTTGAACTTGCCTGCTTCCGGCATGTTCCGGTCGTCGCTGCCCACCATTTCGCGCACATGGCTCAGCCATTCCCAATCAATGGGCGCCATGACGTTCAGTTCGCGGTACTTGAAAAACATGACGCCGAAAGAGACCGTCATGATCACCGCAGTGAAAGGATGGAGGATACGCGCCCAGACGCCTCCGCCGAACAGCTCGCTGAGCGGGAAGAAGAAGGGATGAAAGAAACAGAGCCCGGACAGGGCTGCCGGGACGAAGGTCAGCGCCGTCAGCCAATGGTTGGCGCGCTCGGACGGTGAATAGCGGAGTATTTTCTTCGGGTCACTTTTCATCTTTGAACTCCTTCTCGATCTCGTCAGAGACCTTATTGGGGCCCTTGGTCACGTAATGGAAGAAGGCGATAAGGATGCCCGCGCCTAGGGCAAGAGAGGCAAAGGGCTTGACGATGCCTTTCCACAGGGATACCATCGGGCTGATGCTGGGATTTTTTACCAGACCGTGGTACAGCTCGGACTTGTCTGCATGCTGAAGCACGTACATGACGTGGGTGCCGCCCACGCCCGGACCATCATAGATTCCTGCCTTTGTATATCCCCTGCTTTTCAGGTCCTCGATCCGCTCTTCCGCGTGATGGATCATGTCTTCCTTGGTGCCGAAGACGATCGAGCCCGTAGGGCAGGTCTTGGCGCAGGCCGGCTCGAGTCCCACGGCCACGCGGTCGGAGCAGAGGGTGCACTTGTAGACCTTGCTGTCCTTCTTGGACAACCGGGGGATGTTGAACGGGCAGCCCGTGATGCAATAGCCGCAGCCTATGCAGTTCTCTTCGTGGAAATCGACGATGCCGTTGCTGTACTGAACGATGGCACCCGGCGCAGGGCAGGCCTTGAGACAGCCGGGATCGGCGCAATGCATACAGCCGTCCTTGCGGATCAGCCATTCCAGGCCCCGCTCGGTTTCCACTTCGCTGTATCGCATAACGGTCCATGAACTTTCGGTCAGGTCCATCGGGTTGTCGTACACGCCGTGGTTCGTGCCCACGTCGTCGTGCGTGTCGTTCCATTCCATGCACGCCACCTGGCAGGCTTTGCAGCCGATGCATTTCGACACGTCGATCAGCTTCACTACCTCTTGGGTTATGCGCTGCCTAGGCGAAGGGGTAGTGGTTGCGGAACGGCGCATGATGTCAAGGGATTGTAATGCCATGATCCGCCTCCTATGCTTTCTCGATGTTCACCAGGAACGACTTGAACTCAGGCGTTTGTACATTGGCATCGCCTACGAAAGGCGTCAAGATGTTGGCGATGTAGCCGCTCCTGGCTAGGCCCTTGAAGCCCCAATGGATCGGGATGCCTATGTGGTGCACGGTCTTGCCGTGAACCTGGAGCGGTTTGATGCGCTTGGTCACGACCGCTTTCGTCTTGATGACGCCGCGGTTGGACCACACCTTGACCCAGTCGCCGTGCTTGATGCCCTTTTCCCTAGCCAGCTCCTCACCAATCTCTACGAACTGCTCAGGCTGCATGATGGACGAGAGTCTCGTGTGCTTAGTCCAGAAGTGGAAGTGCTCGGTCAGTCGGTACGTCGTAGCGGCATAGGGGAAGTCCTTGCTCTTGCCGAAGGAATCTAGGTCGCTCTTGAACACCCGCGCAGCCGGATTGCTGATCACTTCGGGATGGAGGGGATTGGTGTCGATGGGCGTCTCGAAGGGCTCGTAGTGCTCCGGGAGAGGACCTTCAGCCATTTTGTCCACGGCGAAGAGCCGCGCCACGCCCTCAGGGTTCATGATAAAGGGATTCATGGGTTCACCGGGTGCTACGTCAGGCTTGAAATCCGGCACGTCCACGCCGACCCATGCGTTTCCGTTCCAGCTGATCAGTTTTCGGTTAGGGTCCCAGGGTTTTCCGGAAGGGTCGCAGGAGGCGCGGTTGTAAAGGATGCGCCGGTTGGCTGGCCACGAGAACGCCCAGTTCTGCGTGTTGCCGAGGCCTGAGGGATCGGAATTGTCCCGCCGCGCCATCATGTTTCCCTTTTCCGTCCAGGAGCCCGAGAAAATCCAGCACCCGCAGGAGGTCGAACCGTCATCCTGGAGTTGAGCAAAGCCGTCGAGCTGCTGTCCTTTTTTCAGCATGACCTTGGTCCTGTCCTTAGGGTCCTGGAGATCGGCCAATGCCTTGCCGTTATACTCCATTGCCAGTTCCTCCGGAGACGGCGAATGCGGAATCTTATAGTTCCAGGTAAGGTTCAGGATCGGATCAGGGAACGCTCCGCCCTCCTTCTGGTACAGCTCACGCAGCTTGAGGAAAATGCCGGCGATGATATCCGCGTCGGGCTTGGCATCGCCAGGCGGATTGGCGCCCTTGTAGTGCCACTGCAGCCAGCGGCCAGAATTCGTGAGCGATCCGTTTTCCTCGGCAAAGCAGGTGGAGGGAAGTCGGAAAACTTCGGTCTGGATCTTGGCAGGATCAACGTTGTTCAGGTCGCTGTGGTTTTCCCAGAAGCACGAGGTCTCCGTTGCCAGCGGGTCGATCACGACCATATATTTGAGCTTGGCCAGGGCACCGCCGATCTTGGCCTTGTTGGGGAATGCGGCGAGGGGATTG
>DASPQB010000213.1:0-65735 GCA_035625205.1 Nitrospirota bacterium
ATCTGGAAGGACAACGTCTTTGCTGTCCAATTCCACCCTGAGAAGAGCCAGGCCCTGGGTCTTTCGATTTTGAAACGGTTCGGAGAACAGAAAGGATAAAACAAGACGAACGTGAGAGCCGGGAGTGAAGAATCGAAGGGTTCGTTCTCACTTACATCGCCCCCTTTCCCGTTTCGCCGCTAATCCGATTCCTAGTGTAGAGCCATGCTTATCATTCCTGCTATTGATCTTAAAGAAGGCAAATGTGTCCGCCTCGAACAGGGGCTCATGGCGACGGCCACGGTTTACTCCGATGATCCCGCAACCACGGCAAAACATTGGGAGTCCCAGGGGGCCGAGCTCCTCCACGTCGTTGATCTGAACGGCGCTTTTGCAGGCGTCCCTAGGAACCTCGATGCAATCAAAGCCATTCGTGCTGCTATTAAAATCCCGATCGAGGTCGGCGGCGGAATTCGCGACATGGACACAATCGCGAACCTGGTTTCCATCGGCATCGACCGCATCATTCTCGGCACCGCTGCCATAGAGAGTCCGGCTTTTGTACAAAAAGCCTGTGCGACCTTTCCGGGAAAGATTATCGTGGGTATCGACGCCAAGGACGGCATGGTCGCGATCAAAGGTTGGGCCGAGGTGACCTCGATGAAGGCAATCGATCTGGCTATTCAGATGCAGGACTACGGAGTTATCTCCATCATCTACACTGACATCAGGCGCGATGGCATGCTCTCCGGCCCGAACATCGAAGCTACTAAGGCGCTTGCCGATGCACTCCACATACCCGTCATCGCCTCTGGAGGTGTCCACACGATGAAAGATATCGAGAACCTTCTTACGGTGCGCTACTCCGGCGTGATCGGCGTGATTACGGGAAAGGCGATCTACAGCGGATCCCTTAACTTGAAAGAAGCGATCACGTTTATTAAAATGAACGACAACCGGTGCGTGAGATAGCGGTGATGGCTCTCGAAAGTTTTTCGAGTATCCCCTATGTACACCTGCAGCCCTGTCAGTCCGTCAGTTTGCAGGCTCGAGGAGAAATACCAGAACATGTTAACCAAACGCATAATCCCTTGCCTCGATGTTAAAGGCGGCCGCGTTGTGAAGGGTGTGAGCTTCGTGAACCTGCGTGACGCAGGAGACCCTGTGGAAATCGCGAAAGCATATGACGAGCAGGGCGCGGATGAGCTAACGTTTCTTGACATCACCGCTTCGCACGAAGAACGCGGCATCATATTAGACGTCGTTCGACGGACGGCCGAACAGGTCTTCATGCCTCTCACCGTGGGCGGCGGCATAAAAATACTCGACGACATTCGGAATCTTCTACTCGCGGGCGCAGACAAGGTTTCAATCAACACGACCGCGGTTCACGATCCTGAGTTCATTAAATCTGCATCCCTGCGTTTCGGAAGCCAATGCATCGTCGTGGCCATTGACGCAAAACGGGTCGTGGCACATGGCGAAGACTTCAAGCCTCCGCTTACGTGGTCAGACGATCTAAAGTACGCACCGCTCTTCCTTAAGCCGGGCCAAACAACCGGTTGGGAAGTGTACACTCACGGCGGCAGAAATCCCATGGGCATTGATGCTGTTGCTTGGGCAAAAAAAATGGAGGAGTACGGCGCAGGCGAGATCCTGCTCACCAGCATGAACCAGGACGGCCAGAAGACCGGCTATGATCTTGAACTGACGCGGGCGGTTGCCGAGGCGGTGACCCTCCCTGTCATTGCCTCGGGCGGCGTGGGGAATCTCGAGCATATCTATGAAGGATTTACCAAGGGCAAGGCCGATGCAGCCCTCGCTGCATCGATCTTTCATTTTAAGGAATATACGATCAGGCAGGCAAAGGAATATCTGAAAGAGCGAGGTGTACCAGTAAGGCTGTGAAAAAAACCTTTAGTAGCTTTCAAACGGTCGGCTTAAAGGGCGGGTAAAACCACCCCACCGTATTCGCTATTCCCAGTCCAGCAACCTTTTGTTTCCGGCAAGCTTCTGGATATGAGTGATGTCCTGGGAAACCTCAAGACAGCCGCGGTAGGTGCCCGACTGGTCGCGTACAGCAAAGTAGCGAATGTGGATCGCCTTACCCTGCATCTGGATCCAGAACTCGGCAACATCTTTTGTTCCGGCCTTGAATGATGACAATATCTTTTCCACCATCTCTATGCTCTTTGGCGGATGGCAGTTCTGGACCTTTCTACCGATGACGCCAGGGCTTCGCGGGAAGAGACGATCCGGTGTGGCCGAGTAGTAGACAACCTCATCGTTCTCATTCACATAGGATATATCGATCGGCAGGTGCGTAAGCATTAAATTTACCTGGTCGGCAGTGAGCAGGCCGGTGTCGAGATTCAAGCTGCCGATCTTATCAGCAATATACCTCTGCTGGAACGATTCCGCGGACGGCTTCCATCGGGCTGCCGGGTTGATCCAAGCATAGCCGATTTCCTCCTCTCCTTTACTGACCTTCGCCCACTCGTCCTCGGAGAGTGTTTCAAGAGCCATAGGAAACAGAATGTGCTCTTCCTTATAGATCATGTCCTTTACCATCTTGGCCAAGGCATCGATGGCCACTTTCTCCATCTTGCCGTCCTTCGCCCGCTTGCGCACGTCCTTCAGGAACCCTCGTATATCATCGTGGAGCGCCCACATAATTTTTGATGGCCCGGAAACGCCCTTCGTCTCGAAGATCGGGAAAAGCTGGTTTTCCTTGCGGAGATAGTGTTTGTCGATCTGTGCAAGGCGTTCGAGGATGCTGAGGAGCTTATCCTTCTCCTTGCTATAGTCCGTGATGGCCTCCGCTTCTCCCAGGATATCCTCCGCAGCCCGGTTCTCGAGCATCAGCGTATGGAGGGGGTGGCCTGCAGGCAGACCAGGGACAGTCTTCTGCTCCAGCGCTTCCTTGAAGACCTGCACATGTACATCACAGAGGCTCTTGATCTCTGTTTCAGGCATTCCTCCGGCAATGAGCTGCTGTTCCATCTGCGCGATTTCCCAGGGCGCCACGTCCTTGATCAATTCCTCGAACTTCTTCTTCTGGATTTCAACGTCCTTTCCCGCATGCAGCTCTTTAATGATATGCTTAAGCGTATCGATCCGCACATCCTGTTCATCAGGGCCACCTTCTCCATACGACACCGTGACTGATTCGCCGGTTTTCTTCTTGATTTCGACTGCGATATCGTCGAGCAATTTTTTCACTTCCATCCCGCCGATCATTGCAACCTTGCCGAGGGACGCCATCCGGCCCACGGTCTTACGCATGAACGGATTGTCGAGCATCTTGAATTCAGCATTCAGGCTAATCAAAAAATCTTTTAGAAAAGGATAATGTGCTATGATATCGTTCACTTTCGTCTTCGAGCTCAGCTCCATGTTTTTCTCCTCGCCATGTTATGTTATGGAGATTATAGCAGGTCGTTGCGCGGACATATATGATGTAGGTCATGAAAACCGGTCGGTACTTGACATCCTCCCGGCCCCTCGGACGGGGTTTTACAGCGCGTGGTGATAAAAAAAGAGCCGGGAAAATGAATGCTGAAAACATGTCCCTGGCTCTTGATAATGGATTTTGACTCAGGTTGTTTATTTCTTTACCAAATTTCCAGTCTTGGTCTTATTCACGATCCTGAAGATGCTCGCTTTTTAAAAAACCGTCATGAAAGACTTGATTTAATTTGAGGTTATCGTGAATGTCGACACGTACGGGGACCTAGCATCACTGTCCCCGTAGAATCGTGATCACCAGAATAAAAAAGTCCCACTACCTTATCGGACATGACTTTTCCCCCTGATATCAACTTGCGCAAGATCTGACATGCATCCGATGTATGGAACACCACGGTCCGCTTATGCTTCCTGCAAATATTCCATGATTTTTTCTCGCAGCGTTTTGTAGACCCACTCGAACTTAGCGTCGTCAGCTTCCAACAGCGTGACTCGAAAGCCCTGCAAATCGCAGTTGAATCCCGTGAGTGGAACCACACAGATACCTGTCGCACCCAGGAGATAATAAACGAACCGTTTGTCGAGCGGAACGTCATCCACGAGCTTCTCAACCATCTCTTTCGCCTTGGCGTTTCCGATGGCAAGTTTCTGGTTCGGCGACAGGGCATTCGCGCGGAACATGACCGTCAGGTAAAAGGCACCGTTCGTCCTGTTTACGATAATGCCCTTGATGTCCTTCAAGAGGTCGTAAGCGATGCGTGATCTCCTCTCGAACACCGCATTGCGGTGGGCAATGTGGCTTGCATATCGCGCATCACTCATGATAAGAGGGATCACCCTCTGGGGAAGGGTCGTTGAGCAGACTTCAAGCATTTTGTCGTCCACGATGCTCTTGATGTATTTCGCAAACAGGGTGTCTTTATCAGCGTTGTAGACCTCGATCCAGCCACACCTGGCTCCGGGCCAAGGAAGTTCTTTCGAAATGCCCTTCATCGATATTCCGCAGACGCCGTTAATCACTTCTGCAAGAGGAACGGCTTTTATCCCATTGTATGTCAAGTTGATGTAGATCTCGTCGCAGACCATGAAAAGATCGTACTGTTTCGCGATGGCAACAATCTCCATCAACACTTCTCGCGGGTAGACCGCGCCTGTGGGATTGTCCGGGTTGATGACCAGGATGCCGGAGATGGATGGATTATACTTCACTTTCATCCGGAGGTCGTCCAGGTCAGGGTACCAGCGGTTGTGCGGGTCGAGCTTGTAGGAAAGGTATTCCGAGCCGGCGTGCGATGCTTCTGAAGACGAATGAGTACTGTAGGCGGGACTTGGACCGATGACGCGATACTCTTTCCGGAGCAGACCGTAGACCTTGCTGATGGCGTCTCCAAGCCCGTTAAAGAAGATGATATCCTCTTTCGTGATGTTTACTCCGCCGTTCTTGTTCGCTTTCTCGGCGAGGAACTCCCTCGTCGCATCGAGACCCTTGGTTGGAGAATACGCATAGGTCAGGTCTTCCTTCATCGTCACAGTGATGATGTCCTTGATCCAGCCGGGGAGCTTTTCTCCCTTCATTACCGGGTCGCCAATGTTCTCCCAGTTGATCTCAATCCCGAGCTTAGCAAATTCCTTTGCTACGGCGACGATCTCGCGGATCTCATACTTAAGCTCATCGGCGCCGAGTGAAACGATGTTATTTCTCATAAAGCTCCTTTATAAAGATGGGAGATTAATGGTTATATTACCAAATTCGACAGCCGGGAGTAAAGCCAAATATGGAATTCCCATTAAAATCCTCATTATGCACAGGGGCAGAGAGGTAAACCTAGAAAATTTCCGGATATTCCTCGCCTTGTCCATTTTGTCCCCCAAGATCTTTCTCCTCACGGGGTATTCAGCTTCCCAGCCACATATCTCCGGGCACGTTCGATGGCCTCCCGTATTGCAATGTTCTCCGGCAGGGCCGCGGCCATCTTATCGACGTATCTCCGCTCCTGGACCATCTGCAGTGAACTGGTGAAATTGAGGTCGTAGAGCCAGGTGAGCTGGAGCAGTTTAAAATCGTTCAGGGTCTTAAGCTCTGACTTTAAGGCCATCCGTCCCTGAAGCAGACAGGCAAGGACCGTCGGCGAATAGCCCGGTGTGTCTGGAAGGCCGAGCGCAACGGCCGTAGCCCTGCACTCCTCCTCCTGATCGTAATACTCAATGAACACACGCAAGATATCAAGCTTGTCAGCGTCACGGACAATGTGAGTAAACAACTGCGTCCTATGGTCCAGTGTATCGGGGAGCGTAAAAACATTGTGCAGAGTCACGGCGCGGATAATGAGGTTTTGTTCCCCTTCCGGCAACCCCCCTAACACATCCTGTTCCAGCAATACCTTTGCCCCAAGTACCGCATGATTCGCCGAGATATCGTCGTCGAAGGTCTTGTAGTGCAGGTACTGTGGAAACCTTCCCACGTCGTGGCATAGGGCGATCGCTTCGGCTATAAGCATGTCCTGCTTGTTCAGCTGCAGGCTGCGACCGATCCGCACGGCATTCAGGCAAACATTGTATGTGTGGTCCTTCTTAACAGCAAAGTTCCGCTGATCTTCCTCGACGTGTGTGGAAAAGTGGCCGCAATAGTCGGCAAACCAGTTTTTTAATACGGTAAGGTCTTTTTGATTCATCATTGCCGGTCCTGAAAATTCGTGATTGTACTGCAATGACATGTGCGAGTCAATAACATCTTCTCTTATTTTTTTTGATTTTTTTCCCCCTGGTATGATAAATTAAGCTGCTTGCCTTTCTAAGTTCTTGTTTCTTGCTTCGGCTCATATCTGGCTTGCGGGCACAGGAAGACTTTTTTGGGGAGGATCTCGATTATGTTCATCCGCGAATTACCTGACTGTGAAGAATTCATTGCGGGCGATAACTGTTCGCTGCGTGAGATCTTTCATCCGGACAAGGTCGATATTGCCTTGAGATACAGTCTGGCACATGCAGTCGTGAGGCCGGGAGATACAACCTGGATGCACCGGTTAAAAACCTCGGAAGTCTATTACATATTGGATGGTGAAGGCATTATGCATATCAATGACGAATCAGCGCCTGTCCGGACCGGTTCGACCGTGTATATTCCACCAATGGCAAAACAGTGCATCACAAATTCGGGGAAACGGGACCTTACGTTCATCTGCATCGTTGATCCGGCATGGCGCAAAGAGGATGAAGAGGTGCTCCGATAGAAATGAGGCTGGAAGAACGTCCATGAAATAAAGCGTACGCTGTATAGACAAGATTGAACAGACCTTTTTTGCAGCGTTTTCTTATGATTGCCTCTTTTTGCAAATCATTTCTGGCAATATGTCCTCGCTGAGCACGTATTCATCAGTGGTCTGCTCGGCATACCCTTATTCTTGTCCTGCATATGTTCCGTTCCCATGCAAGACCTAAGCAAAAAAGCAGACGGTCTGGCATCAGGGCGCGTGCAGAGGTCGCGACTGAGCAGAAACAACTTAGATTTTCGAGGGTCCCATGCCTCTCATCGATAAATCCGACTATGAAGCTCCCTTCCTGTTGCGCAACGGGCACCTTCAAACCATTGTTCCTACCTTGATACGCAAACTCGACAAGAAATTATATCATCGAGAGCGCATTAATACTCCTGACGATGACTTTCTCGACGTTGACTGGGCAACGGTAGGCAGTGAAAAGATCGCCATTCTTTCCCATGGCCTGGAAGGAAATTCCCATCGCCACTATGTCATCGGGATGGCAGGGATGCTGAATCGATTCGGCTGGGATGCTCTGGCCTGGAATTACCGCGGATGCTCCGGTGAAACGAATCGCAAGCTGCGCATGTATCATAATGGTTCAATTGATGATCTGGATTGTGTTGTCCGGCATGTACTCAAATCCAACGCGTATCGAACAATCGCATTGATCGGGTTCAGTCTTGGTGGAAATTTAACGTTAGTATACCTTGGTCGTAATGCAGAGGTAATTGACCCTCGTATTCAGAAAGCCGCTGTTTTTTCCGTTCCATGTGACCTCCGTGCAAGTGCATCGGAACTTTCAAAGCTGAAAAATAAAATTTATATGACTTTTTTTTTACGAACCCTCCATGCGAAGATCAAGGCAAAAATGAAAATTCTCCCGGGCCAGATAAATGATGATGGTTACCATCGCATCAAGAATTTCCGGGATTTCGACAACCGGTATACCGCGCCGATCCATGGTTTTAACGATGCGGAAGATTACTGGAGCAAATGCAGCAGCAACCAATTCATACCACGCATCAAGATTCCCACCTTGATCGTCAATGCGCTTGATGACCCTTTCCTCGCTGATGGCTGTTACCCCCTTCAGGAGTCATCAAACCATAAGAATGTCTACCTGGAAATGCCAAGCTTCGGTGGACACGTCGGCTTTGTGCGATTTAATGAGGACAAGAGTTACTGGTCGGAAAGAAGGGCGATTGCATTCCTGCAGTAGAACTGAAGCATCACCGGCCTTTTAACGCGATCTCCGCTGCAGCAGGCGGGGTTATCTTCGCTATGTTCCTCCCCGCATGGTGAGCACCCCCCGGCGATTGATCTCTGCAGATGTTTTTTCGAATTAACCTTGATATGATAAAAAAGGGGAAAAGCAGGTCACAGCCTTTAACAACGGATTAGCTCCGCAAAAAATCGTGTTCCTGAACAAGACTATCACTGTAACTCGGCGTACAAGAAGCAACTTTTTTCTGTCCATCGCATATAGTATGTCCGGGCAGTGTTCCGACGTTCGACAAATTCAGCCGGCCACTCCAAGCTTCACACAGCCTCCCCTCAAAAACCATTTGCCATAAATCCCTTCATGCGTTATTATGTAAAATTGTTTTTTACATCCTAACTCTCCATAAAGGTTAACGAATGCTCCAGGTCACGAACATAGAAAAATCCTATGGAAAACAGGTGCTCTTCGACGGCGTCAGCTTTACCGTCAACCCGCGCGAGCGCGTGGGTCTTGTAGGCAGGAACGGCCACGGCAAGTCCACGCTCTTCCGCATCATCTTGGGCGAAGAGCACCAGGACTCTGGCACGATCACCGTGCCTTCAGGGTATACCATCGGCCACTTGTCCCAGCACATCCAATTTGCCGAGGACTCGGTGATCAAAGAGGCGTGCCTCGCCCTTCCCACAAACGAAGACCATATCGACGAGACGTATAAAGCCGAGGCGATCCTGCACGGCCTCGGGTTCACCAATGCGGACTTCGATCGCCATCCTTCGTCGCTTTCTGGCGGATACCAGGTCCGCCTGAACCTGGCAAAAGTACTCGTGTCCGAACCGAACCTCCTGCTGCTTGACGAACCCACGAACTACCTTGACATCGTTTCGGTCCGCTGGATCACGCAGTTCCTGCGCGCCTGGCGGAACGAACTCATTATCATCACCCACGACCGGGACTTTATGGACAGCATCACCACCCACACCATGATCATCCACCGCTGCAAAATGCGGAAGATCTCGGGAGGAACGCAGAAACTCTATGACCAGATCCTGATGGAAGAAGAAATCTACGAAAAGACGCGCCAGAACGATGAAAAGAAGCGCAAAGAGATTGAACAGTTCATCAATCGATTTCGCGCCCAGGCAACCAAGGCCAGCGCAGTCCAGTCCCGCATTAAGGCGCTTGCGAAGCACGAGAAGCTCGACAAGCTTGAAGAAATTAAATCGCTCGACTTCAAGTTCCGCTCGGCCCCCTTCGAGGCCAAATGGCTCATGACCGTGGAAGACCTGTCCTTTGGCTTCGCCCAGGACGGTCCCCCATTGATCGACGGGCTTTCCTTTGCTGTCGGCAAGAGAGACCGCATTGCCGTGATAGGTAAGAACGGCAAAGGCAAGACCACGCTGCTCAACCTGCTGGCAAAAGAGCTGTCTCCGACCTCGGGCGAGGTGAAGACCCACCCGAACACGAAAATCGCTTATTTCGGCCAGACCAACATCAACCGCCTTCGTCCGGCAAAGACTGCGCTCCAGGAGGTCATGGAGTCGCATCCTGATTGCGGTCAGGGCGAAGCCCGCGCGATCTGCGGCCTCATGATGTTCGAGGGAGACAACGCGCTCAAAAAGGTGAGCGTGCTCTCGGGCGGCGAGAAAAGCCGCGTGCTTTTGGGCAAGCTCCTGGTCTCACCGGCCAACCTGCTGATGCTCGATGAGCCTACGAACCACCTGGATATGGAGTCCATTGATACGCTGATCGAGGCCATCGAGGCCTTTGATGGAGCGGTCATCATCGTGACCCACAGCGAGCTGATCCTTGAAGCTGTGGCAACCAAACTGATCGTTTACGATAACGGCAATGTTTCGCTCTTTGAAGGAACGTACCTTGACTTCCTCGAACGTGTAGGATGGAGCGATGAAGGCGGAGTGCGCGTAAAGAAGGGGAAAAAGCAGGAAGCTCACAGAAACATCAACCGGAAAGATTCGAAGAAGCTGCGCGCCGCCATCGTAGCAGATAGATCGAATATCCTGAATACGCTCAAATCGAGGATCACGGCCATCGAAGGGGAGATCACGAAGCTCGAGCATGGTTTGGAACTCGCGACTCAGGATCTGCTCGAAGCTTCGGTCAAAGGCAAGGCCCTTGAGATCAAGAAGCTTTCTCAATCCATCGACGACGCGAGGACGAGGATTGAGAAGCTTTTTGCGGAGCTTGAGACGGTAACAGCGGAGCATGACGCGAAAGCTTTGGAATATGATCAGCAGTTGAACGAGCTGGCGCACATATCGTAACCAAATTATGAGGAGCAGCAAGAAAGAGCTTGATTGCCGAAAAAGCTTTACCGGTGCTCTTATCTGAAATTTTATTCGAGAATTTACGTGTGAAAAAGTTCAACCGCTTTCTACTCCATTTCCTGAGAGACGCCAAGCTATGGTTGTCCTTCATGGTCTATCTAACCCTGTTCAGGATCTCGTTCATCTTCTACTTTCGGAATAGGATACAACCGGATACCAACTACTCCGCTATTGCTTTTTCTGTGCTGAACGGCTGCCGATTTGACTCCATGGCGGCCACCTGCTGGTTCGCCCTTTCCTTTCTGGCAAGTATTCTGCTTGTATCTTTTGATGCTGACCGGACTGCCGATCGCATTCGCGCGATCACCGGCGCTGCCTTCATTATTGTTACTACCATCGCCTGGGTGGTGACGTTCGGCTATTTTAACGAATATAACGACCAGTTCAATTATGTGCTCTTCAATCTGTACTATGACGACACGGCGGCGATCTTTAAAACGATCTGGGCCGACTATCATCCCCTGATTTACCTTTTTATCATCGGCGGTGCATCCACGCTGGCTATTACCCTTCAAAAAAGGTTTATGCAAAGGCACCTTATAACACCGGATACGATAACGGAACGCCGGTTTACACCCCTCACCGGCATTATGATCGCACTCGGTATTGTAGCACTGGTCGTGGCGGCTGCACGTGGTTCTGTCGGTCTGCGTCCGGCGCAGCGCAAGGATATCGCAGTTACGAGGGATATATTCCTGAATCAATCGGTCGTGAACCCCTATTTCTCTCTGCTTTTTGCCGTGGAGGACCACCGAGATGCGGCAGGATATGCGGGGCTGGAAACTTTTTTGCCAGACGGCAACGTCCGGAAAGCGGTGAAGGCGCTTTTCCACACCAACCAATCCTCTGACAATCTCGATACTTATTTCCTCAGGCATGCCCAGGGACCCAAAGGCGTTCCGCCACGCCACATTTTCCTCGTGGTCATGGAAAGCTATGATGAGTGGCCATTTCTGAAGAAGTATGCATCTTTGGGCGTAACGCAAAACCTGAAAGTGCTGGCGCAGAAAGGTCTCTCCTTTGACACCTTCTTGCCCGCTTCAGGCGGTACCATGCAGTCTCTCAGCACGATCATCACGGGTTTTCCCTATTCTCGCGTGGAGATCAATTACCAGGTGACGGCTCGCAAGCCTTATCCCTCATCCATTGCGGAAACCTTTAAGCGCTTGGGCTACCGGACTCGCCTGTTCTACGGCGGCTATCTGAGTTGGCAGCGGTTTGGCGATTTCGCCCATGATCAGGGCTTCGAGGAGATTTACGGCGCGCCACATATGTTGAAGCCGGGCGTTACACCCCACGAGTGGGGCGTGGACGACGAGTATCTTGTTGACTTTATAGTCAACACGGTAAATGACGACAAACCGAGCTTCGATCTCATCATGACGACAAGTTACCATCCACCATACAATATCGATGTGTGGGCAAAGGGTTTTCCATTAAAAGAAGTGCCGGACGATATCAAACCCATTTTTGATGGCACGACGAGCCTCACGATGCTTGGCCACCTGTGGTATGCGGACAAGTGTCTCGGTGATCTCGTCCAGAGGCTCGAAGCGAAACTTTCGCGTCCGCTCTTCGCGTTTACAGGGGATCATTTCGGCCGCAAGTTCATCAATGCGAAGCCGGACTTTTTCGAACGCTCCGGTGTCCCCTTTATTCTGTATGGTAAGGAGGTTCTCCGGGGCGTCAAGATTCCTAAAGGCGCCGTCGGCGCTCACCTTGACATCCCTCCCACACTTATAGAACTCACCGCTCCGAAGGGTTTTGAGTATTATTCGGTGGGACAGGACCTCCTGACGCCGCGGAGTCAATTTCTCGGTATCGGTTTTTTCAGGGTCATCGGCAAGGACTTCCTGCTTGACGTGGTGGAGTCGAAGTTTTGTCCGCTTCCCGGCAAAGAACTGCCGAATAAGCTCCCGGATATGGAGGAACTGAAGACAACCTTCAATCGCGCGTACGGAGTCGGCTGGTGGCGGGTAAGAATGGGTGACAAGCTGTAATTTTATCGGCCTGCATAGACTGCAAAAAAGGCCCGAACCAGCGGTTCGGGCCTTTTTTCAAGAGGTCCTTGTTACTTCAGTACAGACAGCTGCTTGATCGTCTGTTTGATCTCATTTGCGTCTGGTGCATTGGGCATGATCTCGAGGTATTTCTGAAACTCTTTGACCGCATCCTTGGGCTTGTGCAGATCGTTTGCAAGAACCACGCCGAGGTTGCGGTGACCATTGGGAAAGTTCGGGTCGATCTTGAGCGCCTTCCGGTATTCCTCGACCGCCTTGTCGAAGTTGCGCACACCTCGGTAGCAGGTCCCTAAATCTACGCGCACACTGACGTTCTTTGGATCAAGGGCAAGCGCTTTCTGATACGCTTCGATAGCCTCGCTGTAGCGCTGGGTGTCCATCAGCGAATTCCCAAAATTGATCCAGACTTCTTTGCTCTTGGGCGATGTCTTGGTTGCCTGCTCGAGCTGGTTCATTTCCAACGGCGAAGGGCCGGTCTGCGGCACATAGGACGTCTGGCTTTTTTCTTCCTTGTGCTGCTGGCATCCCACGACGCTGAACAGCAAAACCAGTATGGTCATGATGCTAGTGATGTTCTTCATGGTTCCTCCCGTGATTACTTGGCATTCAAGCGGCCCTCTTAAACTCGCGACACGTCTAGCCCACGTCCCAACTTGCTCCCGTCCTTTATCCTTTCATGAATGAGCAGCAATAGTCCGTCACTTTCCTTACTTTCAATTTAAACTTTGAGTTAGCCGCAACCTCGAAGGACTGCCCCCCCTGAATGAGCTTCCAGCTGGTTTCGCCGGGCAGAAGCACTTCAAGATCACCGGACAATATTTCCATGAGCTCCTTGTCCGCGGTACCGAACTCGAATTCTCCAGGCAGCATCACACCGAGGGTCTTCTTTGCCCCGTCAGCAAACAGCACCGTCCTGCTTGTCACTTTTCCCTCGAAATAAACGTTTGCCTCACGTATTACCGTTACCCCCTTAAATTCAGACATCATGCACCCCTTTCCTGATATGGCATATACAGGCCTTCCGGCCGGATCCCGGGACATTTGTACCGTCTTTTTTACACTGTATAGCGGGAAAATGTCAATGACAAAAAAATGATCGAAATTTGAAGCAGCTTTTTTTGCCTTCGTATCGTCCGGGAGGCCACTCTGACAGCCAGGTAGCAGCATTGGCCCGTTCCTTGACATTGATATTCACAGGATATAAATTTTATGTAAGGCCGATTTTCACTCTACCGAGTTCAGATTTGCCGAACAGCACCACTACTCATAACAAAGTATTCTTTTTAGTTTTCGGCCGTCGAAATCATGGTGCTTCATTCGCATTTATCCAGGAAGGAGTCCTGCGGTGGTCCAGCGGCGCGGCCACTGCTTCTCCCTGCCGCAGCGACGAAAGCATTCTTGACATCATCCTTGTCAGGAAGAACGCCGTTCCTAGCAGCCTAACTTGGTACGAGGCTCTGCTTAGGAAAACCGTAGCGTGATTCTATTTAAAGTGATATCGACGCGCGGTGGTCTTACAAGGAAGCGTTGCATTCCCGTGTCGACCGGCAACAAGATGGTAGCGCACCGCATCGACCTCTCATGCGCCAGCGAAGGCTGAGCAGTCCAAGAACAGCATCGTGATCCTCGAGGATGTGAACATTGTCACTGGACGGTAAATGATGCGCTTGAAACAGTGAAAGAAGCGAAATTTGTAAAATTGGTCCTGGCCTTGCCAACGGCTCCCGGGGGACACCATCTTGGAGTTACATTCCATGGTTGCTGCATAGAACGCTGCCTCGGCGTTCCTACTGAATGCATTGTTATAAGCGGGTACTGCCGGGATTTCGAGCGAGTCTACGACGAAATAGCGGTGGACGTGCTGAACAAATCCGTTGCGGAATCTTCGTGATGAGGAGCTGTTATCATGAGACTACTTCTTGTCGGCGATATTATGTTCGGCAGATTAGTAAATGAAACCTTGAAAAGCATGCCGCCGACGTATCCCTGGGGCAATACCCTGCCCCTGTTCAGGGCAAGCGACCTGCGCATCGGCAATCTTGAATGCGTCCTCTCAGACCGCGGCGCGCCTTGGGACCGCACCCCGAAAACCTTCCATTTCAGAACCGATGCAAAAAATAAGGAATGTCTGAAAGCGGCCGGCTTCAATTTTCTGTCCCTTGCGAACAACCACACGCTTGATTATGAGTATGAGGCCCTTCTTGACATGCTTGCTCTCCTGGATACAGCAGGTGTCCGCCATGGAGGCGCAGGGGCTGATTTAACCCAGGCCTCACAACCCGCTCTGCTCAGTGCAGGCGGAACCACCACGGCCTTTATCGCGTTTACCGACAACGAGCCGGACTGGGAAGCTACGGATCAGCGAGCGGGCATCCATTTCGTTCCCCTCGACCTGACCGATGAACGGGCCGTGCATCTTTTCGACCTTATCAGAGAAGCAAAGACCAAGGCTGATCTCGTAATCGTAACAGCCCACTGGGGATCGAACTGGGGATACCAGCCGGAGCCCGAGCATGTTCCCTTCGCGCGGATGCTCGTCGATAGCGGAGCAGACATCGTGCTCGGCCACTCATGCCACGTTTTTCGGGGGATAGAAATCTACAGAGAGCGTTTGATCCTGTACAGCACGGGCGATTTCGTTGACGACTATGCAGTCGACCAGATTGAGAGAAATGATGAATCATTCATCTTCGTCGTTGAAACTGAAGGCAGCCGCATTACCGGTCTCACACTCCATCCCACGGTGATCAGTCACATGCAGGCTCGACTCGCGAGTCCCCGCGATGCCGTTGTTATTGCCGGCCGGATGCAGCGGCTGTGTGATAGGCTTGGAACCCAGTCGCGGTGGGATGAAGCGAAGCGGTGTCTTGAGATTTTTATAAAAAAAGAATAGAATAACTTGAAGAGCGATGCTGACAGTAACCAAAGTTACACACAGGTTAAATCAAACCAATAAAAAGACATCGCTCCGTGAGTGCTTTGAGACATCCGTGATAATCCGTTTCGATCCATGGCCACCTTCCGTTTGAGATGAGGTCCTTTTCCAGGTTTAACTATGTTCATCCCCGGTTTCATGAATTTGCCTTACCTCGTTAAATGACGGTACTTGATGCGGTGCGGTTGGTCCGCATCGGCTCCGAGCCGTGCCTTGCGGTCTGCCTCATATTCTGAATAGTTCCCATCGAAGAAGGCGACTTTGCTCTCGCCTTCAAATGCCAGGATGTGCGTGGCAATGCGATCAAGGAACCAGCGGTCGTGGCTGATCACGACTGCACAGCCGGCAAAGTTCTCGAGTCCTTCCTCAAGCGCCCGCATGGTATTCACATCGAGGTCGTTCGTAGGCTCGTCGAGGAGTAGCACGTTCGCTTCTTCCTTCAGGATGCGGGCAAGGTGTACCCGGTTCCGCTCCCCGCCGGAGAGAACACCGACCTTCTTCTGCTGGTCCGTGCCGCTGAAATTGAACCGCGATACATAGGCTCGTGAGTTCATCAAGGTCTTTGCCAGCTGGACCTGCTCCTGGCCATTCGTGATCACCTGCCAAATCGTCTTGTTCGGGTCGAGGGAGTCGCGGCTCTGATCAACGTACCCCAGCTTCACGGTCTCGCCAATTCTAATCGTTCCCCTGTCCGGCTTGTCCTGACCTGTGATCATACGGAAGAGCGTCGTCTTGCCCGCGCCGTTCGGCCCGATTACGCCCACGATGCCGCCGGGGGGGAGCATGAAGCTCATGTTATCGATAAGGATGTTATCGCCAAATGCCTTGGTCACGTTCTCGGCTTCAATCACGACCTTGCCGAGCCGCGGGCCCGGGGGAATGTAAATTTCCAGCTCCTTTGCGCGCTTTTCTCCCTGTTGGGAGAGGAGCGTTTCGTAGGAGTTGATGCGCGCCTTGGATTTAGCATGCCTTCCCTTGGGTGACATCCTTATCCACTCGAGTTCACGCTGGAGGGTCTTCTGGCGCTCGCTCTCCGACTTTTCTTCCTGCTTCAATCGCTCACCCTTTTGTTCGAGCCATGACGAGTAGTTCCCTTTCCAGGGGATCCCCTGGCCGCGGTCGAGTTCCAGGATCCAGCCGGCGACATTATCGAGAAAGTAGCGATCGTGGGTCACAGCAATGACCGTGCCTTCGTACTTCTGGAGGTGATGCTCCAGCCATGCCACGGACTCAGCATCCAGGTGGTTCGTGGGTTCGTCGAGCAGGAGGATGTCTGGTTTCTGAAGAAGGAGCCGGCAGAGTGCAACGCGCCGCTTTTCGCCGCCGGAAAGGACCTTGACGAGCGCATCACCGGCAGGACAGCGCAGGGCGTCCATGGCCATCTCGAGGCGACTGTCCAGCTCCCAGGCGTTCTGATGATCAAGCTTCTCTTGCACTTCGCCCTGCCGCTCTATCAGCTGCTGCATTTCGGTGTCCGACAGAGGGTTGGCAAAGGACTCGTTAATCTTGTTGTATTCCGCGAGTAGGTCCACCGTCTCTTGTACTCCCTCTTCAACGATCTGGCGGACGGTCTTGGCAGGATCGAGTTTCGGCTCCTGCTCGAGCATGCCGACGGAGTAGCCCGGCGATAGCACGGCCTCTCCCACATACTCCTTGTCTTGGCCTGCCATGATCTTGAGCAGCGAACTCTTTCCTGAGCCGTTCAGGCCGAGCACGCCGATCTTTGCGCCGTAGAAGTAAGAAAGGTAGATGTCCTTCAGAACCGGCTTTTTGTCATAGAACTTTCCGACTCCGACCATGGAATAGATTATTTTGTTTGGTTCCACCGCCATAAGATTTTTTAAACCTCCGCAAAAAAGTGCGCTCTTCTGTATGCCGTCTTTTAGCCAATTTTAATATCGGAGATGTCGATTTGTCATGCTGAGAAAGCGTCCGCCACGGCAGTATCATTTCAGATTTTAAGATAGAATGGCGCTGATATCTTTACTGTCATAGGTTTCTCTCCTCCACCGGTACGGCAGGTCGATGATCGTTCCCGGCGCACGTATCGTGGTAAGCGCCCGGAACGCTTCCGCAAGGACGATCCGCTGCTGTGCTCTGTTAAAGGGTTCTCCTAAAGGATGGCCGAAGGGCCATCTCAGGTAAATGGTCCTCGGCGGTTTGACCATCTCCGAGTATGCCCGTACGATCGATATGCCGACCGTCGGGACCCCTGCGTTCTCTATTTCCCTCTGTATCAATCCTACTGATTGATTGCAAATTCCTCAGCCGGGCGTCAAGAGAACGACATCGACGCCCGCTTTTTTCAAACTCCTTGCAACCTCGGACGCACTCTTATGAATCAGCGTGGGAATATTTCGGCCGGTTATATGTCCCATGAATCCGTAGTGCAGGTCGGCAACATGCCCGATGCGGCCTTCTTGCTCGAATTCTCTCAGCCGTTCAAGAGGAAAAACGATGTTGATATCTCTATCGGCATCGGAGTGATCATAATAGTCGTGAGTAATCATGAGACTTAAAAGAGGTTTCCTGTAATCGATGACCCTGAAAGACGGATCGCCCTCATGATCCTTCATATCGAATGGTTTCTGTTCACGGTGATGAACACCGGCTGTTGTCACGAGTGCGACGGTAGATGTGGCGAGCGCTTTCGTCACCGGGGTCCAGGGAATATCGACGGATTTCCACGGTTCGTAGGATGCTGTAAGCCTCTCGGCGAGCGAAGGAAACCGGGCGATCACTTTTGCAATGAATTGATTTTTCAATCTTCTGAAACTCATGGTTCCTGTGCTCCTGATCTGGATGCGCCGAAGCCACATCTTGTTGAATCACCGTCCCAGGAAGAAAGGGCACACGGTTAAACGCACAGGAGAGCGCCGGTTTTCAAGCCACAGGAGCAAAAACCACTGGACCACCAAGGCTCGCTCCATTCATGTCAATTCTTAGAATCACACGTATACTTCAATTGAGCCCTATCGGGACTCTTTATAACAGCAGGTTAAGCGAGACCACGACAGAGGCATCGAATACCGCCTCTCCTCGGCATTATGATAAGCCGCTTTTCCTCGATACCCGCAATTTTGCTGTGACGAGCTATCCGGTGCTCGGGTCGATTTTTTTGCTTTTTGAGGAAAACCGCTCAGCAATCGGGTACAAGCCATCAGATACGGGATCGCAAGCTGGTTCCTGGCTGGAATTGTCTATCCTGAAGCCACTCTCACGTGACTGAAACCCGACCTGTCCCGCCAGGTCAACACCCTTCTTGATTTCTGTTTGCCATAACACGACTGAAACCCGGAAATAACACCGGCGTTATCCATCCATTTCATGCGATCAAAATTGTCATCTGAAAACCATCGGACCTTCCCCTCGCCTGGATATTTCCGAGTATACGATGCTTGTAGCCGCGGTGTTCCGATCAGCAATTGGCCTGCGTGACAATCTTTGGTTCGCGTCTGTTGCCTCACGGGACTGCTCTATTCCTTCAACATCTCCTCGATTGTAATTTTGACCGAGTCGGAGAGGGCCGGACGATGATAGCCCCCTTCGAGCGCGAACACTGCGGGACGAGAGGCACAGGATTGCAAGATACTGTGCACAATGCTGCGGATGCCTTCGTTCGAGACCCGTATATTGGTGTACACGTCGTTGACATGAATATCGTACCCTGCTGACACCAGGACGATGTCCGGCTGGAAGCGTTGAATCAGCCCCGGCAGAATATCCTGATATACCATGAGATACTCTTTGTTTCCCGAGCCGGACTGGATCGGGACATTGTAGGTAAATCCCGATCCCTTACCCTTCCCGCGTTCCATATCTTTGCCAGTATCGGGATAGTACGGATGCTGGTGCGTACTGAAGTAGAAGACGCTATCGTCTTCTTCAAAGATATGCTGAGTTCCGTTTCCGTGGTGGGCGTCGAAATCGATGATGAATACACTCTGGTAACCGATAGACTGCGCGTAGCGCGCCCCGATCGCGATGTTATTAAAAATGCAGAACCCCATGGCCTGGTCCGTCTCGGCATGATGCCCGGGAGGCCGGATTGCGCAGAATGCACGTTCGATTTCGTTTTTTTTGCACAGCTCAATCGCCTCCATGACTGCACCGGCAGCATGAAGCGCAGCCTCGAAACTACCTTCCGACATATAGGTGTCTGGATCGAGTTCTCCAGCTCCAAAGTTTTTTATTTTTTCTATATAATCGCGTGTGTGGACACGGGCGAGATCAGTGCAGGTCGCGCTACGCGGCGTGACGGGAATCAGCTTCGGCCAAAGGCCCGATGCCTTGAGCGTGACAATGATGTTGATGATCCGGTCCGCTAAATCAGGATGCCAAACCGGCGGTTCATGGTGAAGGCAGATTTCATCAAAGGCAAAACCGACTTTTTTCATGGGGATAGATTATCCCTTCGCGGGGCCGAACTCGTGTGGTAGCCCTCTTCCCAGGGCAGCTCCTGAGGGCCACCCTTAAAGGATAAAGATGTTCCAGATTGTAACGCACGCCCACCGTTAAAGCATGAGGGGGTCCCGCGCAGTGTTCTTAAACAACGCGCTCAGCTACTTCTTACCGCACGTCGGGCAATCGGGGTCTTTCCGGATCTTGAACTTCTGGAAGCTGGTAGTGGCCCCTTCCCAGACGAGGAGTTGCCCTTTGATGTTCGAGCCGATTCCGGAAAGGTACTTCAAGGTCTCCAGGGCCTGGAGCGAACCAACAACCGCCGGTGTGACACCGAGCACGGGAAAAACTTCCTTCGGCGGAGCTTCCGGAAAGAGACACCGCAAGCAAGGTGTTTCCGGCGACTGAATAAAAGAGAGCCTTCCGTCGATGCCCCAGATGCTGCCGTACACGAGGGGAATCTTTTTTCTGATAGCGCACTCGTTCAACAGGAACCGGGTCGGGAAATTGTCCATGCAGTCAAGGATTATATTAGCGTCGCCTACCAGTTCGTCAACGTTCTCATCCATGATCTTGTCGGTGAAGGCAGTGATCGAGATTTCCGGGTTGAATCGCTCGAGGGTCATCTTGCCCGAGACGGCCTTGTTCGTGCCGATTCGCGTGTGATCGTGCAGGATCTGGCGGTTCAGATTTGACCAGTCCGGGGAATCAAAGTCGCAGATCCGTATGTTGCCCACGCCTGCCACAGCGAGGTAGATCGAAACAGGCGAACCCAGCCCGCCTGCTCCAGCGATAAAGACCGTGGATTTCTTGATCCTCTCCTGGGTGGCTTCACCCCACCCTTCCATCATCATTTGCCTCGTGTAGCGCTTCTGTTCCGTTTCAGAAAGACTCATGCAATCCTCCCCTTCCCCTCCCCATGACTGCGCATGGACATAAGGGCTAATTATATCCCGTCGGATTTGTTTTTATCAAGTATTTTTATTTCAGTCGCACTCTGGCTTTGCGCAGCAGGAGGTCGGGCACATAGGATGATTTGAAAACTCGCAGATTCTCTTTGTCCAAATCCTGCTCAAGGTTCAGGTATTTATACTTCGGTGAGAGGACCCGTGCAAAATTATTGAACATATACTGGTAAATGCCCTTGAATTTTGTCCGGGCTTTGGCAAAATGTAGCACAAACGTCTCGTCGCTCACCTCTTCCCCGAGCACGAAGCCCGCTGGCTCATTGTCCGCATAGTATATGCCCCCGCAAAGGACAAGTTCCTCGTAGCGGTCAAGCGCCTCAAGACAGGCCGCATAATCAGTGTCAGCGGCTTTCAACTTCGACGTTGATTGCCAGTTCAGAAGAATTGCGCGTGCTTGGGAGAGCCGGTCAATCGTGAGCGGCGACGCGTCATGCTGGTAGAGCTTCTGGAACTGCGCAAGAAGATTCCGTTTTTTATGCAGATTCCTTCCCTTGTAAGTACTCATTTTTTCTACCGTGAATACGTAGTCCGCGTCGCCATCTTTGTAGGTTATTTCGAAAGCATCGGTTTCGAAAATGGAAAGCCATGCTTCAGGGATCGGAAAGAGGAAATCCACGGTTTTCATGAGATCCTTGAGCAAGCCGATGTCCGCCGTGCGCACATCGAAGACCGGCATAAGATAGGTGCGCCCGTCGTAGGACGTCCCTTTGACAAAAATGTTCCTGTCTATGATAACTTCATAATCATGGTTTCCCCGAAAGAGGTAAAGGTTGGCAAAGGTATATTCGGAGAGGCCGGCCTTAGCCCCCTTGAGCAAGGGGGCCAGAAGTTCCTTGTGCTCTAGTCCAAGCTTTTCGATCAGCATTCTTCAACTATAATCGATAACAAGATTTTGTCAAGGGACGCGACCGTGAGCGTGGGTTTACAATTGGACTTTGTGGTATACTTGTAAAAACAGGATCTATACCGCAATTCCCATCTCACGAAGGAGGAAGGTATGCTCGTCATAGCGGATAACTTAAACATACGGAATAGAGATTATATGGGAGCAATCAAGAAAAAAGACCGGAAGGCGATCGAGTCCATGGCCAAGGAGCTTGCGTCAAAAGGAGCTGATATGATCAATGTCCAAGTCTCAATCGACGGCGCCTTAGATGAGGATATGCTTTCCTTCTCTGTGGAAGCTGTTCAGCATGGGGCGGCTGGCCTTCCTCTCTGCCTTGATTCGCGAAACGTGAAGGCTCTAGCAAAGGCTGTGCCGCTTTGCGAAGAACCGCCGATCATCAACTACCTTTCTGCAGACGAGGAAAAACCCGAGGAACTCCTGGCCCTCGTCAGAGAGACGAAGTCCAACCTTATCATTCGCGCGCTCAAGGGAACCGTGCCCTCAACGCTCGAAGCCAAGCTCATGATCCTCGAGGATTTGATCGAGAAAGCGAACGGGGCGGATATCCCAAACGAACGGCTCTTCGCCGACCCATCGGTGGTGCACATCAGCAAGGGCCAGGGCCAGGAGCATCTCTTAAACGCCCATGAAAGCGTCATCGTATTGAATGAAATGATCGATCCACCGCTCAACACAGTGATCTGGCTTTCAAATGTAACCTCGGGTCTCCCGAAGAATCTGAAATCGACCGTTGCTGCGGCCTATCTCTACTACCTTGCCGGAGCCGGGCTAAGTGCAGCGCTGGTGAACGTGAAGGACGAGGAAATGCAGAGGGCGGTATACCTGATTAAGGCCTTCCGGGATGATGTGATCTTCTCCCCGGGAGATTTGGCGTCGTAGTTGCGAGGCATTACACGACGGAGGCTCTGAGACACGGATGTCTTAGGAAAAAGGCGCACGCCGAGCTGAGAAGTAAGCATGAATTGTATTCTTCGGACGATATCTCGTCTCCGAGTCCCCCCTCTTTTTTTCTCCATACCACCCGGCGTGACTTGCGGTGTACCTAATCTCTTTTCCCTCACTGCTTCAAGTAATCCTTCTGCACTTCCGGAATAAGCTGCTGATAATCCTCATAGGGGACCTTCGAATGCCATTTGTCTGCCACGATGCCGATTCCTATCACTAGATAAAGCAATGATACTAAGATGATCGGGAATAGGTATGCTTTTACAACACCAACCTTGTTACCAACGCTGACCGAAAGATCGAGCGCGCCGGGAGCGGGACAGCGGCTCACACAGGTCAGACAGCCAAAACATTCCTCGGATTTCACGATCGTCCTGCTCTCCACGTCGATCAGCGTCGGACAATTCGTCGTGCAGGCATGACAATGGGTGCACTGCTCCTCGTTTCTGCGTACCTTGAATGGACTCAGCCAGGAGAGAAGCCCGAGGAGCGCACCGTAGGGGCAGAGGTAGCGACACCAGAAGTTCTTATACAGGAGGGACAGCATGGCAAGCGCAATGAGGACCCACAGCGTGACCGTCGTCATTTCCGTGAAGAACTTCATCATTCGTACGTCCACGACCTTGTAGTAGTCGGCAATGAAGAAGAGTGCCATCATGTTCGGCGGCATTGCAATACCGATCAGGAAGAGGAAGAGGCCGAGGAGTACATACTTGATTGACCGAAGTGACTTGTCCGTGAAGGGACCAATACGGAAGTTTCTGCCAAACACCTTCTCCCCTGCCATCCAGAATAACTGCGACAGCGTGCCGATGGGGCAGATCCAGCCGCAAAAGCCTTTTTTCATGATCAGCGACACCGCGAGGATGGCCACAAATAGAATGAAACCGGCGGGATGTACGGGCTCGACGATCCCGGTCATGATGAAGTACTTGAACGCCATGAGCCCGCCGATGGGCAGGAATGCGTCGACTGATGGAGGTCTCTGCACAAAGGGGTGGCCGGGTGCCTCGAAGTGCTGAACGAACTGATAGAACTGGTGTCCAATGGCGAGCGTGAGGAGAAAAAAACCGAGCTGCACAGAATATCGGAGCGGCCGCAGGTATGTTCGTGGTATCTTCATGGTCTTTATACTACATCGCGCAGAGGCAAAACGCTATGATGTTTATCATAGGGAACTTTAAAGCAGCGGCTTTACGTGTAATCAATTGGCTGGTGCCCTGAAAGCAGTAGCACGTGAAGCGTAGCACCCGTTTTTTCCCGTCGGCATCTAACGGATTCATCTGTAATCACCGAATCTCAAATTTTCTTATTTCTGGTGATATTTTCTTATCAACGTTGCTTAAGAACATCGTTCGCCATAAGTCTTTCGCCCGAAGAAATGAGCTTTACAATCTCAGGAAGAGTGTGCTATTTTTAAAGCCATGGTCCATGATCTTCATGATTTTTTTTATCCCAAGACCGTCGCCCTTATCGGTGCTACAAACAACCCCATGAAGCCGGGCACGGGTATCCTCGAGAACCTGTCCCATTTCAACGGCGCCGTATTCCCGGTGAATCCCAAACACGAAATGCTGCTTGGCCACCGTTGCTATCCGTCGATCTCCGCGGTCCCCGAAACGATCGACATGGCTATCATCGCTCTGCCTGCACAGCTCATCGAACAGGAAATCGAAGCAGTCCACAAAAAAGGCATACGCAGGATCATTTTAGTCAGCTCCGGATTTGCCGAAGCGGGTGAAGACGGAAGCCGGATGCAGCAGCGGATCGCGATGACGACGAAGGCGTACGGCATCCGGGTGATCGGTCCGAATGCCCTCGGTGTTTACAACACAGACAACGGACTTGACAGCTTTTTTGTGTCCCGCGAACGCGTGTCACGGCCCTCGCAGGGCAGACTGTCGATCATCTCGCAGAGCGGCGCCATCGCCGTCATCCTTATGGAAGCGCTGGCCCGCGACGGTATGGGCATAGCCAAGGCAGTGAACTACGGCAACCGGCTGGATGTGGACGATGCCGATGCCCTCGAATATTTTGCAGACGATGCACAAACAGGGTCCGTTGTCATGTACATGGAGTCCGTGGCTGATGGCAGGAAGTTCCTCACTGCAGCAAAAGCATTCGCTGCAAAAAAACCCCTCGTCATCTGGAAGGCCGGCAAGTATGAATTAGGAGCAGCAGCCGTGGCGTCGCATACGGCAACACTCGCCGGCAGATACGGACTGTACGAGGCTGCTTTTCGCCAAGCCGGTGCTGTGGAGGCCAACGATTTCGATCATATGATCGACGCGGCAAAAGCCGTTGCTCTCATGGACTATCCCTGTGTGGGAAACCGTCTCCTGGTCGTAACGAATGGCGGAGGCATGGCTGTCGCAGCATCTGACCAGGCACAGCGAGAAGGATTCACCATGCCTCACGTTCCACAAGAGGTCAGGGCAAAACTCGACGGGGTCTTCCCGCATTTTTTTGTGAAAAACAATCCCATTGATCTGACGGGTAGTGGCAGGAACGACGACTACTATACGGCGCTCAAGGAAGCATTGCCTCATTTCGACGCTGCTGTCGTAATTGTGCTCATGGGGGCAACGACGGTCACGGAAGAAGCCACACACATGGTTGCCCGCGCGTGCCATGAGATAAAGAAGCCTGTTACGTGCTGCCTCCTACAGGGGCTAGGCTACACGCAGGATGCCATGCATGAACTGCTGAAGCTCGGTGTTCCTGTGTATCCGTCGCCGGAGCGCGCCGTGCGGGCACTGGCTACGCTCAGACATGCAACCCAAAAAAGAGAAGGCTGCAAGTGATTTACTGTTAAGCATAAACCATGACGATGCCCCAGGACATTATTCAGGAAGCATTGAAAGAAGGCCGCAAGACGCTCTTCGAACATGAGGCCAAGGACCTTGTGCGCTCCGTCGGTATAATCGTGCCGCGGTATGTGCTCGTCGATCCTATTGACTCAAAGGCCGTCGTTGAGGCGGGCGAGAAACTCGGCTTTCCTGTGGTGCTCAAGGCCGTATCCCCTCACATCACGCATAAAACCGATGCAGGCGCCGTGATGCTGAACATCACGACCAACGCCGGGCTTGCTGCATCGATACGGACTATGAAAAATATGATTGCTACGCGGGCACCTGGCGCAGTGATCCGGTCGTTTTTGATCGAGAAGATGATGCCACAGGGACTCGAGCTTCTAATCGGTGGCATGCGCGATGAACAGTTCGGTCCTGCCATAGCTTTCGGGCTCGGGGGGGTATGGGTCGAAGCGCTCAAAGACGCCGTCTTCGGCATCCTGCCGCTCACTCATGAAGAAATGAACGACATGATATCACAGACGCGGGCAGGTATGTTCCTGAAGGGTTTCCGCGGCAGCCCTCCGCTCGATGAAGAAGCCGCACATCTGATCATCGCGAACCTATCGAGGCTCCTGATCGATCATCCGAGGATCAAGGAAGTCGATCTTAATCCCGTGCGCATTTACGCACGAGGTGCGGCTACCCTGGATGTCAGGATCGTTCTTCAATAGGCCCCTCCCCAGTGCTGTGAGATATATCGCAATTGTCCGAACGAGCCGCAACCGGCAAGGTTTTCTCTTGAGAATCTGCTGTCTGAGTTATTGGCTTATTTTTTACTATGAGTGATGACAAAATTATCGAAGAACTTGCCTATCTTCGGGCCGAAGTCAAACGCCTTCGAACGGCATTGGACCGGCAGACAACTAACCTCGACACCCTGCTGAAGCAGCGAGGCTTCATGATCTATAAGAAAGAGCCGGTCGGAGATTTGCTTATCCCCGCAAAGAAGTATCTGAGCCGCTATTATCGAATGCTCCACAAATATTCCTTTCGTCTCTTCCTCCGTGATGTAATCAAACACCAGGACCGGTTTGGGCTCGAAGACGTGACCCGGTATGCCACTTCGTCCGTGACAAAAGAATACATCGATACTCTCGCTACCATGAAGCTCATCAACAAGAGAACAAAGGGGTACACGCTTGCGAAGAGACCGATCACAAGCTTCGGGCCGACCCTGGAGTGGTATATCGCTGAAGTTTTCAAACGTGAGTTCGGTTCGGAAGCAGTCTGGGGTGTTAAGTTTAAACGGCCCAACGTTGGTGGGGATTACGATGTGATAGCAAAATTCGACGGTTCCCTTATCTCAATAGAGGTTAAATCATCCCCGCCAAAACAGATTTATGAAAGCGAAATCACCGCTTTTCTCGACCGGGCGGAGGACCTGGCACCAGCGGTAACAGTTTTTTTCATTGATACGGAGCTTAGAATGAAAGACAAACTGGTGCCCATGTTCGAGAAAGAGCTCCGCCAACGATATGACAGACCGCCGAAGGTAATGCGCATGGAGCGCGAGCTGTTCCAGTTCAGCGACCGCATTTTTATCGTGAACGCTAAGGAGAGCATCATCCAGAATATGGAAAAGGTAATGAGTTGGCATTTTCAAAGATCAGCCGTGCTGCAGTGTTCTGCCATGAGGAGCGTAAAATACCATAAACAAACATAAATGCGTGCTATCAGTTGCTGTTAGAAATTTTCGGTTGCAACAGCCCTGGCACAGGCCAAGGCGACGCTCGCTGGCAATCCATGGTCTCAACATGCTCTGTTTCCTATGCTCGGTTACCTGCGCTTTCTCTTTCTAGACTGTGCAATAAATTATCAAGCAGTGGTAAGACAGTCGGGAAAGAACGCGTCGGGCAAGCATCGGCTTCCGCGAAGACATTGAGAGCGGTTGGAGCAACATGCCGGTCTTTTTTTCTCTCCTTTGCGGAACGGTCTTTGTCGAGTCAGGCGATGCAGGGGACGGCGAGTTCCACGATTCGGACCTAAAACGCTTGATAGGGGCCGAGGTAAAGCTCAACAACCGATCTGGTATATTCGCCGCTTCCCGTCACCTTCCGGCTTGTTTTTACACGAGGTCTGGACCATAAAGGCGAATCCCGGATTTATCTGGCTCTCTGGATGCCGGCTCAGTTCTAACAGGTGCATCGGCAGTGGAATCATGATGGGAAGCGAAAATTATTTTCGCCACAGATGACAGCTAGGGAGCGCGGCCCTGAATTAACTCCCTCATTGCATTTCCCGCTGGTCTCGCTGTTTGATTCTTTTTCCTTGGTCACCGGCTTGGCCGGTATGCGTTGTGGAGGCGGCCATGATACTCGTTACAGGTGGAACGGGATTTGTCGGCAGCAATCTGGTTCGGCGCTTGCGCAATGATGACATTGCTGTGCGCGTTCTGGTGAGAAGTCCTGGCAAGGGCCAGGCGCTCAAAGACATCGCCGTCGATATTGTCGAGGGCGACGTATCCAATAAGGCCTCGCTCGAAAAGGCGGCGCATGGCTGCGACCGCGTCGTCCATCTCGTCGGCATCATCCAGGAGACGCTGAGCGCGACATTCCAGATCGTACATGTGGACGGCACTCGGAACGTCCTTGAAGCGGCAAAGAAAGCCGGTGTGCGTCATATCTTCTACCAGAGCGCGCTTGGCACACGACCGGGTGCGGTAAGCAGGTATCATAAGACAAAGTGGGAGGCTGAGGAACTCGTACGAGCGAGCAACGTACCGTATACTATCCTCAGACCGTCGCTCATCTACGGACCCGGAGATCAGTTTACAATGAGGCTCGTGGAGATGATCAAGCGCGTCCCGGTACTGCCGGTCATCGGTTCCGGCCGCTCCCGGGTCCAGCCAATCTACATCGACGATGCGGTCTCTTGTATCGTGAAGGCTATAACCGGCTATTCTTTTTTGAATGAGATGTTCGAAGTCGGTGGGCCGGACCAGTTGACCTATGACGAATTGGTCGGTGCGGTCGCCGATGCTCTCGGCGTATATCGGCCGACCGTTCACCTGCCAGTATTTCTGGCAAAGAGCGCAGCGCGGCTTCTCGAGACCATGTTGACCGCGCCGCCGATGACCTCTGACCAGCTCATCATGCTTCAGGAAGACAACGTTTGCAGCATGCGTGACATCCGCGACGCGTTCGGCATCGAACCGATAAAGTTCCGCGAAGGACTCAAAAAGTTTATTGCACCCAAATGAACTCAGCCTATCGGTGATCAATCGTTACGAATACGGAGTCACTTAAAAAAACTATCCTATAATGGTGCAATGCATCCACAAAACTAAATCCTTTGCTTTGTGTCAAAAATGATTTACAATAAGATTTACGGTGCTGATCAGGAAGGATGGACAGGAATAACATGCGCGTGAAAGTTTTGGTGTCGTGTATCTTAGCCGTGGTTGTTATTGCTGCGGCATTAATCGGCATTTCCAGCTGCGGCAGAAAGGGAAAACTGATAGCGATTAACGTGTTGCCACAGGACGCCAGCATAATCCCCGGATCCGCGCAACAATTTCAGGCCGAGGGAGTTTTATCAGACGGTGGTACGTATATCCTTTATGAAGCAAACTGGAGTCTATCGAGTACGTCGGTTGCAACGATCGGTTCAACAGGCATTCTGGTTGCATCCACAACCACGGGAACAACTATGATCACGGCTGCCGACCCATACTCAAGTTTTAGCGGCACCACCATGCTAACGATTGATTTGCCCGCATCTATTAAAGTAACTCCAACCAACCCGAGTATAACTCCGGGGCTAACCCATCAGTTCACGGCTACAGGGAATATCAGGAATGCTGCAACTCAGAACCTGACAGAATTTGTGACATGGACGTCGTTAAATCCTGCCGTTGCAACTGTCGTGAGCACCCCCGGCATAGACATCATTGGCAGCGGTGTTGTAACTTCTATTGCTACGGGTACGGCGATCATTCAGGCTACTGACCCAATTTCGGGGATCGTCGGCACCACAACGCTCATTGTTACAGCACTACCGCTCGCAGGTACGATATTAAATCCAGCTAATCCGGTGATTGCAGCAGATGGGGCGGCACTGCAGTTTACCTTAGAGGGAATATACTCTGATGGCACAACACGTGACTGGACAGCGTCGGCAATCTGGAGTTCATCAGTTACCGCTGTTGCGACGATTGACATCAATGGGTTGGCTACACCGGTAGCCGCCGGCACAACGGTGATTGCTGCTAGGGATCCGATAACGGGCATCGTCGCAAGCACCACGTTAACGGTTACCTTGGATAACGGAACGGTTATAACTCCCTAGAAAAGATCATGTTCATAATGCTAGATGAAGCGGACGGTCGTCCTGCTTACCTTTTATTACATTATCGTAGAGCGAGGGCAGGTGAAAAAAATGCTCTGATGGTTGGCATTGGTAAATCAAGAAAAGGCGGGTTTTCTTATTGGGCACAGAGGACGCATATCTCAGTCAAACCTGTTGCCGACACTAGGTCACACCTTATTCCAGAAATGACCCTTGAGAGCAAGTTCTTCTCCCCCTGCTCTCGGCGGTTAAACGCACTTCCTGGCAAATGCAGCTTGCCAGTTCACGCCGGTTTCTTTCTCGCCTCGATCTCCCGTTTCACCGTCGGGAAGGAATGCAGGTCTGTATGGGGCAAAAAGAGCGCCGACATATATTCGTCCATGAAGCTGCGCGAGACCGATAGCTCGACATAGGTCATTTTCTTTGCGATCTCCTCAGCCTCGTGCCGCAAGCGGTCGCACAGGAGACCGTAGTAGGCGCCCATGATGGACGTGTTGCCGAGGAACTGGAATTTGTCCAGCGCCATGTCGGGCAGCATACCGATCGTGATGGCGCGCTCAATATCGAGGTACCGGCCGAACCCGCCGGCGATATAAAGCTTTTGAACGTCTCCGAAGGTCATTCCCATATGCGACAGCAGCGTGGCAAAGCCTGCGTAGATCGCGGCCTTGGCGCGGATCAGATTGTCCAAGTCCACTTCCGTTATCACGATTTCCTTGTTGATGGCGCTCTCAATGCGCCAGGCGAGCACATATTCCAGGCCGTTCTCTCCTCTCCGCACACGCTTGGACCCGATCTCTTCCCGGATTTTTCCCTTCTGGTCGATGACGCCGTTCAGATACATCTCGGCTAGGATGTCGATCATGCCAGATCCGCAGATGCCGATGGGCTTCACATCGCCGATAACCCGGTAGTTCACGTCATATGTCCTGGCGTCGATCTCGACTTCTTCGATGGCCCCTTCCATGGCGCGCATACCGAACTTGATGCCGCTCCCCTCGAATGCGGGTCCCGCGGAACACGCCGCGGTCACGAGCCAGTCCTTGTTCCCAAGCACAATCTCGCCGTTGGTGCCCACGTCGATGAAAAGCGAAACCTGCTCCTGTTTGTGGATCTGCGACACGAGCACGCCTGCGGTAATATCGCCACCCACGTAGCTGGCCACGTTCGGCATGGAGTAGACGAGGGCCTGCGGGTCAAGTTGGAAGCCCACGCTCTTCCCGCGAACGAGGGGGAAAAAAGTCGCAACTGGGATATAAGGCTCCTCGCGGATATACTGAGGGTCTATCCCATAAAAAAGATGCGTCATGGTAGTGTTGCCCGCGACGACGATATAATCGATCATGCCCGGAGAAATGCCATGCTTTTCCGCCAGCTCCCCGAGCATTGTGTTGATATTACCCAGTACCAGGTCCTGGAGTTCCTTTAGACCGTTCCGTTCCGTCGCATAAACGATGCGTGTAATTACATCGTCACCGCATTTCACCTGGCTGTTGTATGTCGAAGCCGTGCCGATGACATGGCCGTTTTTCATTTCTACGAGGTACGCGACCACAGTCGTGGTCCCGATATCGATTGCCGCGCCGTAGCGTTGGCGAATCACTTCTCCGGGGTAGATGTCGAGCACCTCGAGCACATCGCCCACGTTGAAGCACGATACCGTCACCTTCCATTTGCCGTCACGCAGCACGTGCGGCAGCTTTGAAAGCACCTGGTAGTTCATGTGCAGGTGGGCAGCGTCAAAGCCTGCGTTATCCAGCGCACGCCGGAGACGCTCGTAATCCGCAATGTTATCGTCGATCGTGGGAGGAGTAATGTCGAGGTAGATGCGGATCATGCGAGAGTCCAGGCACCCGCCGGCGGCTTTCATGAGCTGCAGGATTTCCTCGGTCTTCGCCCCTGTCGCGATCTTATGTTTGGCCTGCATGCGCGACTCGGGGGGGATCTCTACGACAACATCGCTCTCAATGTGCGAATGACAGGCAAGCACGTACCCGCGGCCGATCTCTTCGGAAGTCAGGTAGGACTGGGACTTTCCGCTCTCAACATCTCCTTCTTTGATAATGACTTTGCATTTGCCGCAATTGCCTTTCCCGCCGCAGGACGAGAGCACATAGACACCCGCAGCCTTGACGGCCCTGAAAAGATTGGTATTGTCATCCACACTGACGGTGATGTTATCCGGTAAAAATGTAATTTGTCGTTTCACCTGCACAGGACCCTCCCCGGCATCCTCGCCTTCGACATGAAAAACATAAAGGATGGTAACAGCAGTGCGACACAACCACTGAAATCATGCTCCAGTGCAAACGCCTGTTCATCGATGAATTATCGGTGAATATAACAGGGCGTGTAACATGGGTCAAGGGGATTCTGAGCCGGAACCGGACTTCTGCGGTGTTCTGTGGCCGTGACAGGAACGGTGAATCTCCCGGGAGATGTCATTGACATCTCCCGGGAGATTCATTATTATGAACCCAGCGTCGATGAACACGATGATGATTCAAAAATTACTTTTCATGGCCGCAGCGTTCAGCACCTGTTTGTCCTTGTTTGCCTGCGCCTCTGCGCCTGTGAAACCCGTAGTTGGTTACACACCTGCCATCGGCGATAAGGCGGCCCGAACCGCTCTCGCGATGATCGGCAGGCCCTACAAATATAGAGGCGACAGCCCCGAAGGCTTCGACTGCAGCGGCCTGGTGCGATACAGTTATTTGGCTGCCGGATTAGACGTACCGCACAAAACTAATGATTTGAAGAACGCAAGCAGCCCGGTGGGCTACCAAAAAATGCGGAAGGGCGATCTTCTTTTTTTTTCTGAACAAGGGGTAAAATACGCTCACGTCGGCATCTACATCGGCGATGATCGCTTCGTCCACGCTCCCAGCACTGGCCAAAAAGTCCGCGAAGATACTCTCCGGGACTCTTACTGGAAAAAATCCTTCCTGGAAGCGCGGAGATTTCATTGATGCCTGACAAGCCCGTCCTAGTTCATTACAAATACCTGAATACTCACAAATATTTGCTACGGCTTTCAATATCCTGCCTTAACGGCCGCTGTTCTTCCCTCGTCCCCCATCGTTGTTCTCTGGTGTAGGTTCCGGCTTTTCTGCATCAGTATTTCTTCTTCACATACGCTTCCAGCTCTTTATAGAAATCCCTGCCCATGAACGTCTCAATGGTCTTTTTGAGGCTCTTGTACATGGGCTCACCTGCCGGTTCAGCCATGCATTTGATGTGATTGAGGTAAGGCGTGTCTTGAATGGAGATCACCTTTTTGCCTTTTTCGGTGGTGTAGAACGCGAGGGGGTATTGAACGCAGTCGGCGAACTTGAACTCCTCCCAGACCATTCCCTTCTCGATGGCGTAGCTGTGGACGCTGCAGTACCGCATGCCATCCTTATTGGTGTAAATCAGTGCGCAGTCATTGTTGAACAGGAGCACGCAGCGGAAATCCTGGCCTCCGAAGTTCCTGCGGATGGCCTGAGCCTCGTCTTCGTGGATTACGCAGCCGGTTGGGCACTGGGTTTTGCACGTTCCGAGGATCGACCCGTTCTTTTTTACTGCTTCGCGGTTCTCCGGGGAGAGGTAAGCGAGGATTCCCTCGAGGTGCGCCTCGACCTTTTTCGCTTCCGCGGGCGGAACGATGCAGGAGCGGTAACAGCACATTGACTTGCAGCCGTATTTTTTCACATCGCAGGTGTAGGGACGCGTGAATATTTCGGGATTAACAAGGACGAATGCGATTTCGACAAAGCCTTTTTGGTCAGATGACATGAATTACCTCCGCAACCAAGCTGATATTTACTGCCGAGACCTGCTCTGAGCGCGCCAACAGTTCGCAGAGTGAGCTGCGCGCATCGCAAATTTCCGCTCTGCGCTCTTCTCACATCTGGCAGTGGAAGGCATTTTAAGACAGTCAGCGGAGGATGTAAAGTTTTTTTTCTTCTTCTTTGATTTTCTCTTGCATTTGATGAAAAAAAGAGTATATTGCGAAACAAAAATGAGCCTGCAGGAGCCTCTTTTCGTGACTGACGAAGCGTCATCACAGCGCTCAGAAAAAAAATGAGCGCGAATCATTTTTATTCTTGACAAAGAGTAGTATTTTTGATAAATGAAAACTAAGTTTGATGTTGTTGGCGCCGTCTGACTGTAAGACGGGTTGGATTCGAACTACAAACCCTTCCGTAAGAACGGGAGGCAGTGCTCGCAGACCCCGCAAATCGCGTGGGGTAGTTCGGCGGGCGGAGAAGGAGGCAAACAGGTTGCACGCGTTGGGCACTCATCTGTTGTTGGAGTTGAGGGATTGCAACCCCAAGACCCTCGGTAATTTGGAATTTGTACAGGAAACACTCAAAAATGCAGCTCTTGAGGCAAAAGCGACAATTGTTGAGGTCGCTTTCCATGAGTTCAGTCCTTTTGGCATCAGCGGGATGGTGGTAATAGCCGAATCCCATCTTGCAATCCACACCTGGCCAGAATACGGCTACGCCGCGGTAGACGTCTTCACCTGCGGGGACCTTATCGATCCCCGTGTCGCAGCAAAATTCCTTATCGAAAAGTTCCAGTGTCAAAACCCTTCCATTATCGAGATGAAGCGGGGAATTCTCGGCCACGAGAAGCTTCCTCACAAGCCTATCGTACAGGGAGAGCTGGTTTCAGCATGATCGAGCCTAAGAGTTACAAGTGGTTCATTGAATATACGAGTCCCCAGGAAGGTCATATTCATGGGATTCGTACTATTCACTACGCAAGCCAGACCAAGTACCAGAACATGGAGATCATGGAAAGCGGGAGCTATGGCCGGTGCCTCGTCCTGGACGGCAAGATGCAGTCGTCCCTCACCGACGAGTTCATCTATCATGAGGCACTGGTCCATCCTGCCCTTTTGACCCATCCGAACCCGAAGCGGGTCTTCATCGTAGGCGGCGGCGAGGGAGCCACGCTCCGAGAAGTGCTTCGCCACAGAAGCGTCGAGTACTGCATGATGGTGGACATTGACCAGGAAGTAGTTGAAAAATCGAAGGAACTGCTTCCTGAGTGGCACCAGGGCGCATTTGATGACCCACGAACGGACCTGCGGTACATGGATGCCCGCAAGTATTTGGAAGAAACCGCTGACAGTTATGATGCCATAATTATTGATATTTCCGAGCCCGTCGAGGAAGGCCCCGCCTACCTCCTGTTCACGCGCGAGTTCTATGAGATCGTAAAAGAGCGTCTCACGTCAGACGGAACAATCGCTCTTCAGGCCGGAACTACAGCCCTGCACCAGCTCTTAAATTTTACCGCCGTGAACAAGACCCTGAACGCGGTTTTCCCCGTTGTCACACCCTACAATGTATGCATCCCCTCATTCGGTCTTCCCTGGGGCTTCACCTTGGCTTCCAAGAACAATGACCCCAGCAAGTTCACCCCCCAGCATGTGGATGAACTGATCAAAAAACGGATCAAGGGTGAAAACAGGTACTATGACGGCATCACAAATCAAGGCATGTATATGCTCCCAAAACACATTCGCAAGGCCATGGCCGAAGAAACGAAAATAATCGAAGACAACGCTCCGCTTTTCACCTATCATTAAGAGGCCATGAACCCTCCTCCTATACGATTCGAGGATGAGCAATTCCGCACACCACTGTTTGACG
This sequence comes from Nitrospirota bacterium, assembly GCA_035625205.1. Taxonomy (GTDB): domain Bacteria; phylum Nitrospirota; class UBA9217; order UBA9217; family UBA9217; genus JAJYKN01. The sequence goes on from DASPQB010000213.1 coordinate 35,242, forward strand.
CTATGGTCAATCTTGCGGAGAGCCGCAAGGTTTCCTTCCATACCCCCGGTCATAAAAGCGGCAAAGGCATATCCACCCGGTTCCGCAAATTCGTTGGACCACGCATATTTTCCATCGACTTAACGACCCTCGACGAAGTAGACTCCTTGCAGAACCCCACGGGTGTGATCAAGGAAGCCCAGGAACTGGCCGCCAAAGCAGCCGGGGCGGACCGATCCTACTTTCTCGTGAACGGAACGACCGTAGGAAACCATGCCATGGTAGCGTCCACGACCGGTCCCGGGGATAAGGTCCTGATTGCCAGAAATTGCCACCGTTCCGTGCTTACCGGTCTCATCATGAGCGGCGCGCAACCGATTTTTTTCCAGCCGGTTTTCGACCGGAACTTAAAGCTTACCCTAAACGTCACATTCGAGACCGTAAAGCAGGCCATTGACTCAAATCCGGGCGCTCGTGCTCTTCTGATCACGAGCCCAAACTATTACGGTCTCTGCGCAGACATCGAAAGAATTATTCCCTACGCTCACGAGAAGGGTCTTATTGTGTTCGTGGACGAAGCGCACGGTCCTCATCTCAAGTTCAACCCTAAACTTCCCAAATGCGCTCTGGAGGCCGGTACCGATCTCTGCGTCCAATCGACCCACAAGATCGTCGGCGGCATGACGCAGGCATCCATGCTCCATGTCAAGGCAGGCAGGATCAATATCGATGACGTGACGAACACGCTCAAGCTTCTCCAGACCACAAGCCCTTCCTACATCCTGATGGCGTCTTTGGACCTTGCCCGGATGCAAATGGCGACAGAAGGTAAGAAGCTCCTCAATCGGACCATCAAACTCGCTGAGGAGGCCCGGTCCAAAATTCAGAAGATCAATGGCATCAGCTGCTTTGGCAAAGAAGAGGCGAAGGCCGTCGGGATGCCTGACATGGATGTGACGAAATTAACGATCACTGTTTCGGACATGGGGCTTTCCGGCTACCACGTGTCTCAGTTGCTGAACAACAGGTTCGACATTCAAGTTGAGATGGCCGATCCTTTCCATGTGCTTGTTATTGTTTCGATTGGCGACCGACAGGACGACCTTGATCGCCTCGTGGAAGCCCTCCAGCAGATATCGTCAGAGACAGGGCTGCAGGGTGCGCTCCTCCCCCTGGACAGGGTCCATCCGCCGATGCTTCAAAACCGTTACGCCATGACCCCGCGTAAGGCGTTCTATTCAGACAGTGAGTTGGTAAACGTGAATGATTCCGTCGGGAGGGTTTCAACGGAGATCGTGACCGTCTACCCACCCGGCATCCCGCTCTTCGTACCCGGTGAAGAGATATCCCAAGACGCCATCGACTACATCCAGAACATGGCCGGCTTAGGTGCCATCATAGACGGCTTGAACGAGAACAACAACCGCGTTCGCGTGGCAAAGGTCTAAAACTGGACATTGGGCATATACTTCAAACGTCTCGAGCCTGTCTTTGCATGCTTCTTTCTCTCTGCTCAACACTCATTGCGAAAAATACTGTAATTCCCTGTCCCGCATCCATTTTTTCATTGAACATCCTATGTCACGTTTTCCTTGACATTCCGAGGCGTGGATGTCGGCCTTTAATAGCCATTCACGAAGTATCTTCACAGCCTGCTTGATTATCAAAAAAGCAGTGGAATTCCTGCGTATTGTGATTGGAGAGACAATCTGGCCTCGCCCCCGTCTTGCGCTCGCTCTATCCTTATTTTGAATTGAAAATTGTCCTTGGGCATGGCATAATCGCAGCCAAGTTCGATTCATTCATCAGCGTGAAGGAGCGTTCCATGCTTATTCAGCCATTGCTTGGCATCATTATCTTCCTCGGGATTGCCTGGGTAATCAGCGAACAAAGGAATAAGGTAAAATATCCTGAGATTCTCACCGGCATTGTGGTTCAATTCGCAATTGCAGGGATCCTGCTTTATATACCTGTATTCAAGAAATTTTTCCTGGTCTTAAACAACGTCGTCCTGTCGCTCGAAGCTGCAACCAAGGCGGGCACGTCCTTCGTATTTGGATACATAGGCGGCGGAACGCCGCCCTTCCTTCTCCAAGACCCAGGATCAAACTTCATTCTCGCTTTCCAAGCATTGCCGCTGGTCCTGGTGATCGGCGCGCTCTCAGCGCTCCTTTTCTACTGGAAGATCATTCCAGCCGTTGTCAAAGGCTTTTCCTTGCTGCTCCAGAAAACCTTGAACATAGGCGGCGCACTGGGCTTAGGAGCCTCAACGACGATTTTTCTCGGCATGGTAGAGGCTCCGCTTGTGGTTAAGCCCTACCTCAAGAGTATGACACGGAGCGAACTTTTTTCGCTCATGACCGTGGGCATGGCCTGCATTGCCGGCACCGTGATGGTCCTCTATGCCACCATCCTAAACAATGTGATCCCTGATCCCATGGGCCATATCCTCGTCGCATCATTCATCCATGTGGCGGCTGCAATTACGATCGCCCGTATTATGGTCCCGGAATCCGGCGATGGAACCGCAGTAAGTCATCTGCCGCAGCCCGTAGTTACGAATTCCATGGACGCCGTTGTCAAGGGGACCATGGACGGTCTTCAGCTTCTCCTCAATATCATCGCCATGCTTTTGGTGATGGTTGCTCTCGTGCACCTTGCAAATGTACTCGTTGGCCTTCTTCCAAATATTACTGGACGGCCGCTTACCCTCCAGAGAATCCTCGGGTTCCTTATGGCCCCGCTCGTCTGGCTTTTCGGCATCCCCTGGCCTCAAGCACAGACGGCTGGCTTTCTCATGGGGACAAAAACGATCCTGAACGAATTGCTCGCATTCCTTGAATTGGCTAAGCTGCCACCAGGAGCACTTGACGACCGCAGTCGATTAATCATGACCTATGCGCTCAGCAGCTTTGCGAACTTTGGCAGCTTGGGAATCCTGATCGGCGGTCTCGGCAGTCTGGCGCCTGAACGACGTAATGAGGTTGTCGCCCTCGGCCTGAAGGCGATCGTGGCCGGCACGCTCGCAACCTGCATGACCGGTGCGGTGATCGGGATATTTACCTAAACGCGATCAAAGGCTTGTTCAGCGACGTCGCGGTTTGTCGGTGTTCAGCATTGCCGCACCTTTTCTTTCTAAAAACATACCCTTCCACGACTCATTCTGGTATAATCAAGTATGAATTTTTTCAGCATGGGTGGTCGGTTCATTCAGGGCGTAAATCTATTCTTCAAGGTTCTCCTAAGCTACAAGTCGAATTCACTCAGGAGCATCTTCGCAACTCCAGACATTAAACAAGAGCGCCTGCGGTGGCTCCACGCCAAAAACGCGCTCATGCTGCGCGAGCACATGATTGCCATGCGTGGCGTCCTCATCAAGATCGGCCAGTTTATGTCTTCCCGCGTTGATATCCTTCCTGAGGAATACACCGAAGAACTCTCAAAACTCCAGGACCAGGTGCCCCCGGCACCGTTTTACGCTATCGCGAAGCGGGTAACCGAGGAGTTGGGTCCGATGGAAGAAATTTTTTCCTCTTTTACCGAGGTACCGATTGCGTCTGCGTCGCTCGGTCAGGTTCACCGCGCTTGCCTCAGAGACGGGGATTGCATCGTCATCAAGGTCCAGTACCCAGGCATTGAGGACGTGATCGCCGCGGACATGCGGACGCTCAAGTTCATCATCAGGATTCTGCGGTTGCTTTATCGTCAGATCAACCTGGACGTTATCTATTCCGAATTCTCACGCATCGTGCAGGAGGAACTCGATTATATCCAGGAAGGAAAAAATGCAGAGACCTTCGCGCGCAACTTTGCCGAGAGCAAGACAATACATATTCCTATCGTTTACTGGCCTTATACGACCTCCAAGGTTCTTGCGCTCGAATATCTCGAAGGCATAAAGATCACGGATTTCGACGCCATTGACCGGGCTGGGATTGACCGGAAGGCTGCTGCCAGGATACTGGCGGAAGCCTACGCCCAAATGTTCTTTCTGGACGGCTTGTTCCACGGAGATCCGCATCCCGGCAACATCTTTGTCCGGCCAGGACCCGAAATCATTCTGGTCGATTTCGGCATGGTCGACCGCATCACAGCCCAGCGACGGGAAGGATTGCGGCGCGGTTTTTCCGCGATCGTTGACCGGGATGCTCTGGGCTTGGTTCGCTCACTCGTAGACATGGGTTTCATACCTCTGACTAAGGACATCCAGCCTTTTGTGCATTTCGTTGACAGAATCTTCCAAAAATATCGCGACCTGTCGGCTTCTGAGTTCAAGGCCATGGACATCAACGACATCGGACGCGACATCCAGGAGGCTCTCCAGCTTTCCCCCTCCCTCCAAATACCGAACGACTTCATCCTTTTTGGCCGCGTCATCGGAATGCTGAACGGCCTCGGCTTGCGCCTCGATCCTGAAACGAACATCATCGAGATCGCGGCACCTTTCGCCAAGCGATTCATCAGATCTGACGAATTTACCGCTACCGGATTACTTGTTCAGGCCGGCGCGTCGGGGCGGGCACTGCTGAAGCTGCCGAAGCTTTTAACTGAATTTATCGTAACCACGAGCCGTGGTGAGACCCGCGTTGAGATCACGTCGCGGGACATTGTGGAGGAACTCCGAAAGATCTCGAGCATCGGAAAAGGATTTGTGTTTGCGATCCTGGCGGTAGGTGCGGGCATAGGCGCAGTCGATCTGCGCATTAACCATTTCAATTCGGAGAGCATGTGGGCGGCCGTTGCCTGCGGCGTTCTTTTCCTGTTGCTCCTGTTTTCTCTTCGGGAAAAGTAATGGTTTCCGATCTTTCTCCTTACCTGCTCCCGTCGTGCCCCTCTTTTCAAGTGGATTAAACATTTGGATAGTGCCGGCCGCGTTCCCGCTGTCTATGGCAGAAGCTGCACGGTCGAATAAATTATAGGACGCGTAGGATTTCTGTAGCACGGTAGCGGTCTGCCACGTAGAGAGTGAGTTTTTCTGACATGATCTTGCGATGGGTCTTGAGGGCCACGTCGGGATGATTATTCTGTTCCGAGAGATGGGCAAGACAGGCCCACTGAAGGCGGTTCGAACGGGATGCATGGAGCAGCACCTCCGCAGCCTCGATATTTGAAATGTGGCCGCGCGGGCCTTTAATTCGCTGTTTGAGATATGCAGGATAGGGCCCGTGCGCAAGCATCTCCGGATCATAGTTACTCTCGAGGAACACGGCGTCGAGCGAAGACACGATGTGCACGAGGTCCTTGAACACGTGACCAAGGTCCGTAAGGATCCCCAGCCTCTTTTTGCCGGCCTCGATTACGAATGCCGATCCGTCCACACCGTCATGAGGCGTGGGGATCGCATACACGTGCACATCGCCGATCCTCAGTTTATCATTTGACCGGAAGTATCGTACATCTTTTATTTTTCCGAGCGCACAACGTGACGATGCTGCTGCCAGCGTCGCTGGCGTCACGAAGATGGGGAGGCCGTATTTCCGATGCAGCACTCCTGCATGCCGGATGTGGTCGGAATGGTCGTGCGAGATGATCACAGCGTCTATATCGTGAATCTTGCGGCCTTGCGCTGCGAGTCGCTCCTCCGTCTGCAGCCCGTTGATCCCGGCATCGAAAAGCAACCTTGTACCTTCGGTCTCGACATAGATACAGTTACCGCTGCTGCCCGATTGGAGTGAGATCGCAATCATGCTCATGACGGATGCACTTTATCAGCCCAGAAGACGTTTGTCAACTGAAACACTGGAATATCTGGAGCAATCTGCTAAACAGTGATTCGTTCACATGTAACACACTTAAGCGTGGCTGGCTCGATCGGTAAGATTGCAAGCTTTTATTCGTTTACAGGAAGTCTGGCAAACATGGCGTATGACATCGGTCTTTTGGAGAAATCCGCTCGCGGCATTACCGCTTGTTCTCTGTAGTGAGGGGTTTCTTTGCGCATTGGTGTTTCTCCATGTACAGCACAGGTTCTTACGCAGAAGGGGAGCTTTATGCAGAACCACGCGCTGCTCGATCGAGTTAGCATAGTCCTCGTAAACACCAAAACGCCGGCAAATATCGGTGCAACCGCTCGTTGTATGATGAACATGGGCCTCACACACCTCGTTCTTGTGAATCCACCCCATGACGATAACGGCGATGCCTCCAGACTTGCTGCAGGTGCTGACCATATTTTGCAGCGAGCGCTGGTCTTTTCCTCGCTTAAGGAAGCAGTCACTGGCCAGAGTTTGGTCATTGGCACCTCGCGTCGGAAAAGCAAGCGACGGAAGAACATCCTATTACCGCGCGATATGGCTATGAGCGTTGTATCTCTCCTTGACGAGAATAAGGTGTCGATCGTATTCGGCAATGAAGTTACAGGGTTGGAAATCCGCGACATCACGCTTTGCCATGAATTGATATCTATACCTTCTGCTGAAGCATTTCCATCGTTGAACCTTTCTCATGCTGTCATGATAGTTGCCTACGAGTTGTTTCTGGCCGCTGTCGCGCCCACTGCGCCTTCGGCCAGAAAACTTGGACGTACAGAAGATGTGGAGCTTTTTTATGACCGTTTGGAGGATACGCTTCAAGCTATTGGTTTCTTTAATGGCCAGGATTCCATCCGCATGATGCATTCGCTCAGGCAAATCTTCGCCAGGTCCCGGTTAGACAGCAGGGACGTAAAAATATTGCAGGGAATTCTCTCTACTTTCAACAGGGTGAGAAGAAACAGTGCTTGATGTTACCGCCCAATAATCCTCTGAGTAAAATCTACACGTAATTTTATTCTTCTCCATCAAATTACAATTATAAATTAATGCCTAGCTGCACATTCTGGTTGACAAGTCTTGTCGTTAACACTATATTATTGTCAAGAAATTAAATAATTGTCAGCCTGTCCGGCAGCGATTCTGATACCTATCTCAAAGAAAATTGCGGCAACCTTTTTTCTTTTAGATAGGGGGCGGGCAAATAGAACGGTTGTTCACGACGCAGTATTTCAGAACGAAGACTTTTTTTGTGAAAGCGAAATCAATAGGTGGTCTGATCTCAATCCATACGGGAAGGATTATTAGAAAGATATGGGAAAGTTGAATTGCTGGGAGCATAAGATGTGTGGACGCCAGCCGGGTGGCCATAAGGCTCAGGAACTCGGTATATGCCCCGTCACCGTCTATACGGACCTCGATGGCGTACATGGCGGTGCTAATGCTGGCAGGGCATGCTGGGCAATAGCCGGATCGCTATGCGGTGGCAAAATTCAGGGGACGTATGCTCAAAAACTGAATAACTGCTGGAGATGTGATTTTATGAATGCCGTTAAGAAGGAGGAAGCACCGACCCCCCTTGGCTTTTCTGCCACGCGTCTCGGATTGGACAAAGCACTGGAAAAACAACGGCTCATGGAAAGCGACGCTCTTGCCCCTGCTAGAAGGGTAAAGGAAGAACAGCACTGAGCATCGGTATGACAATTCGTTCTTAAGAGAAGACTAGTATCTCGAACAGCGGGCCGCTGGATGCACGGATGTCGTAACGTGATATAAAAAACTTTGCACGCTGTTATTTTTTAGTCCGCTTGACGTCTAAGGAACGTGGGTTTGTCCAGGTCCTCGCTGTCGATGCCCAACGCCTCGTTCTTGAAATCAAAGGACTCCTGCCTGCGCTTCGGCCGTTCTGCAACCTTCATGAAATCCTTCAGGTTCACCGGCCGTTTTACGCGCTCTCGGATGCCCTCTTCGTCAAATCCCGTCGCAATGACCGTAACCATTACTTCCTCGCTCATCACGGGGTTGATCACTGCTCCGAAAATGATGTTCGCGCCCGGATCTACCTCGTCTTTGATGATCGCTGAAGCCTCGTTAAGTTCGTAGATCCCCATATCGTTGCCGCCGGTGATGTTCATGAGCACCGCGCGGGCACCCTTGATGGATCCGTCTTCCAGCAACGGGCTTGCGATCGCCTTCTGGGCCGCATCGATAGCCCGTCCCTCGCCTTTGCTGATGCCGGTGCCCATCACGGCCCTGCCGCGGTTCGTCATCACGGTCTTAACATCGGCAAAATCGACATTGACATATCCAGGCACCATCACGACATCGGAGATACCCTTGACCGCCTGCCCGAGCACGCTGTCCGCTAATTTGAAGGACTCGAGGAGTGTGGTTTTCCTTTCCGCGAGATTCAGCAGTCGTTCATTCGGAATCACAATGAGCGCATCGACGTTCTTTTTGAGTTCGGTAAGTCCTTCTTCAGCCTTATGCATCCTGGTCATGCCTTCAAAACTGAACGGTTTCGTCACCACACCCACGGCAAGGGCGCCGACTTCACGTGCAAGGTTTGCGATCACCGGCGCAGCGCCCGTCCCCGTACCTCCACCCATGCCTGCAGTAATGAAGACCATGTCGGCCCCGTCGATCGCCACTTTGATTTTTTCAGAGTCTTCAAGCGCCGCGTTACGTCCAATCTCAGGATTTGCGCCGGCCCCCCTGCCGCAGGTGAGCTTTGACCCAATCTGGAGCTTGATTGGCGCTCGTGCCAGATCCAAGGCCTGCATATCAGTGTTCACGACGATGAACTGCACTCCCTTGATGTCCGACTGGACCATGGTGGACACGGCATTGCTACCGCCTCCTCCGACGCCAATAACCTTGATAACAGCTGGGACTCTCTCTTCCTCAAACTGAAACATCCCTGTTACCCTCCTCTCCTCGCACGATTCGGTAAGCTCCGAATGCTTATGCAAGCTGGCAGCAAATTCTATGATATCCTGAAACCCGAGTTCTAGATTGTCGTCCATGTCACCTCCGGATCTCGTGAATTAAGAGCAGTCTTCATTAATTGAAGGCGAGAAAATTAAATTAAGTATCGGCAATTTCCGCTTTTCCATTTCGCGATATCGCTATATATATTCCCCTAGCCATTTCCAGAAGCGGCTGACCGAGCCGGCGCTCCTGAAAGAACGCGGCGCTTCTTTCCGGTTTTCCGCGCCGTAAAGCACTAAACCCACCCCCGTCGCATAAATGGGACTATTGACCACATCCATCAGCCCACCGATGTTTCGCGGCGTGCCTCGCCTTATGGGGAGGCCTAAAAAGCGTTCGGCAGAGTCCTGTACGCCTTCCATGAGCGCCGTACCTCCGGTCAGGACGACGCCGGACGCGAACATGTCCTCGAACCCTGTTTTCTTAAGCCTCTGTTGCACCATCCCGAACAATTCTTCAACGCGCGGCTCGATAATCTCGCAAAGGATCTGGCGCGACAAGAGCCGAGGTGGCCTGCCTCCCACGCTCGGAACATCAAGCGTGTCCTCACTTTTTACAAGGGACGAGAGGGCGCAACCGTATTTGATCTTGATCTTTTCAGCCTCCGACGCAGGTGTACGGAGACCGATGGCGATATCGTTCGTAAGGTGGTTCCCACCGATAGGCAGCACTTCGGTATGCCATAAACTTCCTTCGAGAAAGAATGCGAGGTCTGTCGTCCCTCCTCCGATGTCGACGACCACGACACCGAGTTCCTGCTCCTCGGTCGTGAGTACTGCCCTGCTTGATGCCAGAGGCTGGAGCACCAGGTCGCTCACATGAAGCCCCGCGCGAGAGCAGCTCTTCACGATATTTTGGATGGCCGTCACCGCGCCGGTGATGATATGCACTTTCACGTCGAGCCTCGTCCCTGACATACCGTGCGGGTCCTTGATACCGTCCTGGTCATCAATGATAAATTCCTGGGGCAGGACGTGGAGAATCTGCTGGTCCATAGGGATGTTTACCGCCCGGGCCCCGTCAATCGCCCGAGCCACATCCGCAGACCCCACCTCACGGTTCTTGATCGCTGCGACGCCGCGGGAGTTGATACCCTTGATATGGCCGCCTGAGATACCGACATAGACCGAGTTGATTTCGACGCCAGCCATGAGTTCAGCTTCCTGCACAGCTTTCTTAATAGACTCCACCGTGCTGTCGATGTTGACTACCACACCTTTTTTCAGGCCATGGGAGGGACTAATGCCGATTCCGATGATGTCAACCTGTCCGCCTTCCTTCACTTCTCCGACTATGGCGCACACTTTGGTTGTTCCCAGGTCGAGCCCGACGAGCACATTATCAGACTTTTTTTTAGCCACAACGCCTCCTTGGGTCCGGGTCACATGTTCATTAATCAGGGATCAGGAACGTCTTTAGATCTTTTTCCGGATGCTGACCCCATGCCCCTTAACCCTATCCTTTTTCACCATCACCGCAGCCTGGCGTTCAGGACGAACGTCTACATAAGAGATCTCAATGCCGCGCTGCTTTACGTCAGCCATGACTTCTGCCAGCCTGAGGAGTTTTTCTGCATACCGCCCACTTCCCAGCCTGAATTCATGATCGGCGTAGAAGACGGTAAGCGCATCGGGCGAATTCGCCCTGACGGTGACATCCGCGAGTTGCCAGCCACCTCGTTCCGCTATTTCATGGAGGAGCAGCACGACCTCAACAAGCCCTTCTGACGTCACCTGGTCGCCGGGCCTGGCAGGATAATCTTTGATGGCCACGACCGGGAGCAGCCAGGCTGAGGGATTTCCCTTCGGTAGCGGCTCGAGAATAACTCCGTCATCATCCATTAGGTATCGTGCAGATCCCGTATCAAGGATCATCGTCGGGATCCGCTCAGAAAACACCATCGTTATGCGGTTAGGCAAGCTGCGGTGGATCCTGACCTCCCTGACCCAGGGGTTCGCACGCGCACGCCGCGCCGCAGCTTCAAGATCCACGCGAAAAATATTCTGTCCCGTAAAGGCTGCGACTATATCTCTTAAGTCCGCCTGGGTCAGCTGCTTCACACCCTTGATATCCACCCCGGAAACAACCAACGCGTCGGCATGCACTATCATCTGGTATACCTGCCACCCGAGGAATCCGGTGCCTGCGAGCATGACCACGACCGCCATCTTGACAATCATCCCGCCAATCCCGACCGAACGGCTCCCGGTTTGCATCGCACGGCGTCCCACATCGACCCGCATCTCCCTCGTCCAGTTCGATTTACCGAGGTACGATCTAGGCACTTTTACATTCTTATAATCTCTCATCCACGTGGACCAAACTTATACACGCTGTTAACGACCTACTTTTCCGCAATCGCCAGCCTCAAAATCTCCTCCACGAGATCGGGAAATGAGATTCCCACGCCCCGCGCAATGTCCGGCAGAAGGCTCGTGGCAGTCATGCCCGGCAGGGTGTTCACTTCAAGGATGTAAGGCGACCCGCCTGCATCAATGATGAAATCGACCCTGCTGTAGCCTCTGCAACCCAAAGCACGGTGGGCAGACAAACCTGCATCGAGGAGGCGCTCGTATGCAGCATCATCGATCCTGGCCGGGAAGAAGTGCTCTGACATCCCTTCCTTATATTTTGCCTCATAGTCGTAGAACACATTTTTCGGCACGATCTCGATAGCACCGAGAGCCCTATTGCCCAGAACCGCCACCTGCACCTCTTTGCCGGTAATATATTGTTCGATCAATATCTCACGATCATACTTAAATGCCAGTTCGACTGCCGGAACCAGCTCTTCGTTATTGTAAATCAGGCTCACACCGACGCTCGAACCTTCGGAGCTCGGCTTCACGACAAGTGGATATCCGATGATCGATGGGACCTCATTCACCTGCTCCCGCTTTCCTGCATCAAGGACCATATAGGGGCCTACAAGAAGGCCGTGGGCCTTGAACAACAATTTAGAGAGGATCTTATTCATGCCCACAGCACTCGCAAGAATGCCCGAGCCTGTGTAGGGGATGCCCTCGATTTCGAGCAGCCCCTGGATTGCGCCGTCCTCGCCGAACTTCCCGTGCAGACCGTTGAATGCGATCTCGATTCCTGACGTGCGGATAACTTCTGCAACATTCCTCGTCACATCGATGGCGACAGCATTGTACCCTTTTTCCTTCAACGCTTTCAGGATGGCACTGCCGGTCGAAAGCGATACCTCTCGTTCGGAAGAGATGCCGCCCATTAATACGCCGATTTTTTTGTTCGTTACCAATCCCATGGCTCTTGACTTCTGCTCCTTGGCTTTTTCTCGTTAATCCTCTCCGATAATCTTAATCTCCGGCTCGAGCCGCACACCGTGGATTTGAAGCACCTTTTGCTTCACGATCTCCATGAGCGCCAGCACTTCCGATGCCTTGGCATTGCCTCTGTTCACAATAAAATTGGCGTGTTTCTCGGAGACCTGAGCACTGCCCACGGATGTGCCTTTGAGCCCCGCTGCTTCTATCAGTTTGCCTGCCGACTCTTCCTGAGGATTCCTGAAAACCGAACCAGCGTTCGGTAGTCCTACTGGCTGCCACTGTTTCCTCGTACCGAGAATTTCCCTGACCTGTTCTTGAATCTTGTTCCGGTCGCCGCGACGCAGAATGATACGGACGTCAAGGATTGCGTGCCCTTCCGGAATCGCGCTTGTCCTATACCCAAATTTCATCTCCTCTCGACCCCTTGTTACCATGTTGCCTTCGGGCGAAAGCAGTGTTACAGAATCAACTACATCGCCGAACTCTCCTACAGTGGTACCGGCATTCATGCATACTGCTCCACCCACGGTACCCGGAATGCCGGTGATAAATTCGAGGCCCGTCAGCCCTTCCTTGACGCAAAAAGAAAGGAGCTTCTGCAGTGGCACGCCGGCCTCTACAAAAACGACGGTGAACGCGCCACCGATCGAGCGATACTCGCGTTCAATCTTCATGGCCTGCATACGCTGCAGGCTGATCACAATGCCGCGAAACCCGCCATCCCGCACAAGGAGATTTGTTCCTCCTCCAAGGACAAAGCATTTCAGTTTTTTTTCTCTTATCTCCTGTAAAAGGGTTGCAAGATCGTTGCGGTCGACGGGAATGGCAAATACATCTGCTGGCCCTCCGATGGCATACGACGTATGTCTGCTCATCGGCTCATGCCGCTTGATTTCACCTTTAAAGCCTGTGATCTCCATGCCGTAATTTCTCCAGAACTTGTTCACCCAGTTTCCAGACGTCTCCGGCACCGAGCGTGATCATGAGATCCCCTTTGTTGAGGACCTTTGTCAAGTGCTCGATCAGCTTATGCCGTTCTGGTATAAACGTGACGTCTTTGTGCCCGTGCTTCTTAATACCCTCGTAGAGCGCATGCCCGCTTACGCCGGGGATCGGCTTCTCTCCTGCCGCGTAAATGTCCATGACGATAAGCTTGTCCGCCTGGTTGAATGCCGTACAGAATTCCTCGAGAAGATACTGGGTCCTCGTGTACCGGTGCGGTTGGAACACCGCTACCACTCGCCGCTCCATACCCGCAGCCGCTGCTGCAAGTGTGGCCTTGATCTCCGTTGGATGGTGACCATAATCATCTACGACGATGACGCCACCCGCCTCTCCCTTGATTTGAAAACGTCTCTGCACGCCGCTGAACTCCCGAAGCGCCTTGCGGATCGTTTCAATATCGATGTCCAACTCGCACGCCACTGCGATCGCTGCAAGGCTGTTGCTGATGTTGTGCACACCCGGTACAGAGAGCTCAAAGAGCCCGAGGTCCTTGTTGTGATTCATCACTTTGAAAGTCGATCCCAGTGGACGGAGCGAGATGTCCCGCGCATGGTAGTCGGCCTGAGTGCTCATACCGTAGGTTTGATACCTTTTCTGGAGCGACGGAATGAGCGCCTGGATGTGAGGCTGGTCAAGACAGAGGACGGATACGCCATAAAAAGGGACCTTGTTAATGAATGTGAGGAAGGCCGCCTTTATTTCATCGATGTCTTTATAGTAATCTAGATGCTCCGCATCGATGTTCGTGACCACGGCGATCGTCGGCGATAGTTTGAGAAAACTCCCGTCGCTCTCGTCCGCCTCGGCAACAAGGAACTCGCCCTGGCCGAGTTTGGCGTTCGTTCCCAGGCTGTTCAGTTTTCCACCGATCACGACGGTGGGATCAATGCCTCCCGCGGCAAATACCGTTGCAACCATGGAAGTCGTTGTGGTTTTGCCATGCGCGCCTGCGATCGCTACTCCGTACTTGAGCCGCATGAGCTCCGCGAGCATCTCGGCCCGTGGGATTACCGGTACCTGCTTCTCACGCGCAGCGATAACCTCCACGTTGTCGTTTTTTACCGCTGACGAGATCACGACCACGTGCGGCGATGTGATGTTCTCGGCCCGGTGGCCAACAAAGATCTCTCCGCCAAGACGCCTCAACCGTTCCGTCGTGTCTGATTCTTTGATGTCTGAGCCGGAAACGTTATATCCAAGGTTCAAAAGCACCTCGGCGATGCCGCTCATACCGATACCACCGATGCCGACAAAGTGAATATGCTTAATTCGTTTGAACATAGTCCTTACACATCCTCACGATCTCTTCTGCTCCCGTATTTTCCATACACGGTGTACGTGAAGGAGCGTCCTGCCCGACGTACTCTAATATCAGCCTGGCCAATGTCTCTGGCTTGAGGTCCCGCTGTGCAATCACGACCGCCGTGCCCCGCTCTGCCAGCGTTCGCGCATTGTACTCCTGGTGATTATCGGCTGCGAAAGGATACGGTATCAGCACGGCGCGCTTTCCACAGACGGCGAGTTCCGCTACGGTTGTGGCGCCGGAGCGTGATACCACGAGGTCCGCGGCCGCGTATGCGCCTGCCATGTCTTGAATATAGGGTAGCACCACTGCATGAACGCCTGCATCACGATAGCTTGCTGCAACTTCAGTAACGTCCTTCTCGCCGGTTTGATGCAGGATCTGGAGATGTTCTGTTTTATTTAGAATGCCTGCAACATCCTTCATGGCCATGTTGATAGCATGGGCACCGCCGCTCCCGCCCATAACAAAGACTGTAAAGTTTCCGGGCACAAGCCCGAAATCCTTGAGAGCTTTCTCACGATTCCCCTCGTCGATACCTTTTCTGACCAGCGGGCCGACCTTCTTCGTCTTCTTAGCCGGGAAAAACGGCTGCGCCCCTGTGCCAGGAAAAGAGAGGATGACCTTACTTGCCAATCTCCCCAGCTTTCTATTTGCCAGTCCGGCATAGGAATTGGGCTCCACGATCAAAAACGGGATCCGGACGACCCAGGCAGCGAGTGCCACCGGTCCCGAGGAATACCCTCCCACGCCGATTACCACATCCGGTCTCTTTTCGCGGAGCAGGCGTATGGACTGCATTACGCTCAGCGGCAGTGTAACTATCGTTTTCACTGCAGAGCCGAACGTCATGCCTTTCAGCTTTCCCACGGTGATGAAACGGACCGGCAGCCCTTCACGCGGAAGCACTTTTGCCTCGATTCCCTGCTCCGTGCCGATGAACAAAACATCGTTGTTATGTTCTTTCAGCACTTCGCGCGCAATGGCGATCCCGGGATAGAGATGCCCACCAGTCCCTCCACCGGCGATGACGACTTTCATAGTTTTGTTCACCCGGATCTTGGCTCCTCGAAGCTATCCGGTTTCTTTTGAAACATTTAATAATACCCCGAGCGCTCCCATGGTTATGACGAGCGACGAGCCTCCATAACTTACCAGCGGAAGGGCAATGCCTTTGGTCGGCAGAAGCCCCGTGACCACAGCCATGTTGATCAGGCCCTGAAGGCAGATAAGTAGCGTCATGCCTAGGGCCAGGAGCCTGCTGAATGGGTCACCGACGGCCAGAGCGATACGGACGCCGCGCCACAGGATGATCAGGAAGAGCAGGATCACGACGAGCGCTCCGATCAACCCCAGTTCCTCACCGATCACGGCATAGATGAAATCCGAATGCCGCTCTGGCAGGAAAAAGAGCTTTTGCCGCCCCTCCCCCAATCCGCGGCCAAACAAGCCTCCGCTCCCGAAAGCTAGGAAAGACTGGATGATCTGGTGTCCTGCACCCTGCGGATCGGACCAGGGATCGAGAAATGCGACTATCCTTCTCCACCGGTATGCCTTGTGTGTCACGGCGACTATGACTAATGGAAGCACCGCAAGCAGCGTGCCGCCGATATGAAAAATATTCGCTCCTCCCGCAAAAAGCATGATGACTACAACACAGGCAAGTGTCATGGCACTGCCAAAATCCGGCTGGAGGACAGCCACGCTCAGGAACACTACAGTCACGACATAGGCCGGCACCACCCCGTTCATGAAATCTCGGATACGCTCCCCTTTCTTGGCGATATAGTAGCTCATGTATACAACAACCGCCACCTTGGCGAGTTCTGCCGGTTGAAATGACATCATGCCAAGCCGGAGCCACCTCCGCGACCCATTGACCATTCTGCCAATACCGGGGACGAGCGTGACCGCGAGGAGCATAAACGAGATCGCCATGATGGCCAGCACAACTTTTTGACCAGACAATATGTGGTGATCGATGCGCATGGTAACCGTCAGGAGTGCGAGGCCCACGGCTGCCCACAAGAGTTGCCGTTTCATGAAGAACGATGAGTCGTCATAGGTCGTAAGCGCCACCATGCTGCTGGAACTATATACCATCACCACGCTGATAACGAGCAGCATCAAGATAGCAAAGAGCAGCGTCTTGTCGTATTGTCCTTTATCGTGCGTCACATGTCGCATTAACCCTACCCCTCTTCACAGGTTCATAACCGCTTCTTTAAATTGTCTTCCCCGGTCTTCGAAGTCCCTGAACATGTCGAAACTGGCGCATGCAGGAGACAGCAGCACCACATCTCCCCGTGAGGACTGTGCCGCGGCTAATTTTACTGCATCCTGGAGCGTCTGCGCGAATACAGTCTCTGTGGAGCTACCGAGAGCTTTTGCCATCTTATCCGCTGCTTTGCCGATCAGAATCAGCAGCTTCACTTTTTCCTTGAACAGATTGCAGAGAGGGCTAAAGTCACTTCCCTTGTCCAGCCCTCCCGCGATCAGGATGACCGGGTTGGTGAATCCTTCGACGGACTTCACGACAGCGCCCACGTTCGTGCCTTTCGAGTCGTTAATCCAGGCGACTCCGTCCTTTTCCCGCACGAACTCAAGCCTGTGCTCAAGGCCGGGAAATTCCCTCAATACGGCCGCCACGGACACAGAATCGGCATCAGCGCACATAGACAGCGCTACGGCCGCGAGTGCATTCTCGAGATTGTGTACGCCTTTGATCTTGATCTCATCAGTACGTATGATCCGCCTATTGTTGAACGTAAGGTATCCATCCAGGAGGCAGGCGCCTGGACTAAACCGAAGCAGCCGCGAGAAGGGTATCACCGTGGCTGACGTACGATTTGCATAAGACTTCACGAGCGGATCATCGAAGTTGAGAATGGCAAAATCATCTTTTCGCTGATTCATCAAGATACGCGTTTTTGCTTCACCGTACTCGGCAATGTCGTGGTACCGGTCAAGGTGGTCCTGTGTGACATTCAGGATCGCCGCAATGCGGGGATGGAATGTCTCAATATATTCAAGCTGGAAGCTCGAGAGTTCGGCGACGATCCAATCCCGTTGTTTCAATAAGGCGATGTCTTCTGTCAAGGCGTTCCCGATGTTCCCTGCGACGAGTACCTTCTTCCGGGCACGCCTGAGCATGAGTCCCACGAGCGTCGTGACTGTGGATTTGCCATTTGTTCCCGTGATACCGACATAGGGCGCATCGGAGAGCAGCCAGGCAAGCTCAAGCTCGCTGATCACATGTATACCGCGATGCTGCGCAGCGCGGATTTGCGGGATCCGCGGTACGCCGGGACTCAGCACAATGAGATCAGCTTCGAGAAAAATACCGTCTGGATGTCCCCCCCCTTTAACAACGATGCGGTCGTCGCCGAGGGACTTCACTTGTGCACCAAGCTGGTCCAACGGCTTTATGTCTGTCACCGTAACGATCGCCCCAAGGGCATGAAGCGCCCGCGCCGCGGCGACCCCACTCCGCGCTAACCCGACGACTGTCACTCTCCTGCCTCGAAAATCCTCTTTCACGTTACCCTCAACTTTTTTCTCAAGGGAAGCACGAAGCTCACTTCGTGACGAACACACCACGAAAATGCTAATGTTTTCTGTGACTCCCTCGTATCGTGGTCAGAGAGCCATTATCTCAGTTTCAACGTACTGATCGAAATTAAAGCCAAGATGATCCCGATGATCCAGAAGCGGGTGATGACCTTCGACTCGGCCCATCCAATCTGTTCAAAGTGATGATGAATCGGCGCCATCTTGAAGATACGCTTTCCCGTCAGCTTATACGATGCTACCTGGAGAATCACGGAGGCCGTTTCGATGACAAAAATCCCCCCCACAATTACTAGGATCAACTCGTGCTTTGTCACTACTGCCAGCGTGCCAAGGGCGCCACCAAGAGACAAGGATCCTACATCGCCCATGAACACCTCAGCGGGATGTGCGTTGTACCACAGGAACCCGAGGCTCGCGCCCACCAAGGCGCCGCAGAAAATTGCAAGCTCGCCGCTGCCCGAGATGTAGAGGATCTTCAGGTAGTCCGCGATGATCTTGTTCCCGCCAAGATAGACGATCACCGCATTGGCCGTAGCTGCAATGCCCACAAGGCCGATGGCAAGGCCGTCAAGACCATCTGTGAGGTTCACGGCGTTTGAAGAACCCACGATCACGATGACGACAAAGGGGATGTAAAACCATCCCAAATCGAGAAAAAGCCTTTTCAGGAACGGTACCGAAAGGTACGTACTGTTCGGGTCGCCGGGATTACAATAGAGGAAAATTCCGATCACTGCCGAGGCTAATATCTGGAGTCCGAATTTCTGCACCGCCAGCAACCCGGTGGACCGTTTCTTCACGACTTTAAGGTAGTCATCCCAGAAGCCGATCCCCCCGAACGTGAGAGTCGCAAAGAGCACGATCCATACGTATTTGTCCGTTAAGTCGGACCACAAGAGCACGGAACTCACGAGTGC
Organism: Nitrospirota bacterium; assembly: GCA_035625205.1. GTDB lineage: Bacteria > Nitrospirota > UBA9217 > UBA9217 > UBA9217 > JAJYKN01. The sequence continues at coordinate 54,053 of DASPQB010000213.1, forward strand.
CGCAACAATGAGAAGTCCGCCCATGGTCGGCGTCCCCTGCTTGGCAAGATGGCTTTGGGGACCGTCGCTCCTGACGTGCTGGCCCACTTTGAGTCTGCGGAGCCAGGCAATCATCGATGGGGCCAAGATGAACGTTACAATGAGCGCCGTCAGGACGGCACCGGCGCTCCGAAACGTGATGTACCGGAATACGTTAAAACCGGAGAAGGTATCACGCAGCGGATACAGCAAGTGATAGAGCATTAAAATGCCTCCAGAATCTTTTCCATCTTCATTCCCCGTGAGCCTTTGATGAGAATGACATCGCCCGGATGCGTCAGCTGTTTCAGCAGCCTCCCTGCGTTCTCTCGCGACATCGCCCCGAGCACCTGCTCTTTCTTCATTCCCGCTTCCAGGGCGCCCTTTTCGACGTACGTTGCCTGCTCGCCGATCGTTATCAGGAGATCCACCTTGAACTGCGCTGCCGTATGCCCGACTTCACGGTGTGCTTCTGCCGACATCTCTCCCAACTCGAGCATATCCCCGATTACAGCAATCGCCTTCCTCCCGGATTTAAGCGATACGAGCGTTTTGATCGCCGCCTCCATGGAAGCAGGATTTGCATTGTAGTAATCAGCAAGGACGGTCCTGCCTTCGATCCTTTTTAACTCAGACCGTCCGGCTACCGGCAGAAATGCATCAAGTCCAAATTTTACCATATCGATCGGAACGCCGACTGCGAGTGCGGCGGCAGCAGCTGCAAGGGCATTATACACATTATGTGTTCCCATGGCGCGCAGCCGAATGTCAATGCGTGCGTCATCAGCCACAATCGTCACATCGGAATATTCCATCCCCTGACGCACATCGGATGCCATGACGTCGGCCTTGTTGGCGACGCCGAAGGTTACAAGACGCCCGGCAAACCTCTTTTTCATGACGCCAAAATATTCATCGTCGGCATTCAAAACCGCTGTTGCCTCCGATTTAAGGTTGTCCAGGAGTTCACCTTTCGCCTGCGCAACATTGTCCATCGTGCCGAGAAACTCAAGGTGTGCGGGACCGATGTTGGTTATGACCCCGACCGTGGGCATGACAATCCTCGCAAGCAGGTCAATCTCCCCCGGCGCGCTCATTCCCATTTCGATGACGCCTGACCAGTGGCTGCCGTTCATTTTCAAGAGTGTAAGCGGAACGCCGATATGGTTGTTCAAGTTGCCCTCGTTCTTGAGCACCGGCCCTTTCTGTTTCAGGATGGACGCAAGCATTTCCTTAGTCGTAGTCTTGCCATTCGAACCCGTGATGCCGACGACGGGGATGGCGAATTTTTTTCGGTGTAAATGAGCCATCTCCTGGAGAGCATAGAGCGTATCTTCTACCGGAAGGATGTTCTTCAAGCCTCCGAGGTTCGAGAACTTTTGTTCCAGTTCGGTCCGTTCCACGAGCGCACCCCAAGCGCCTTTCTTGATCGCATCCTTGACAAAATCATGGCCGTCAAAATGGTCACCCTTAAGAGCGATGAATAGTTCTCCCTCCTTTATGTTCCGGGAATCAATGGACACCCCTTTAATTTCCAAGCGCCAAACCCTCCCTACAACTTCCCCGAGCGTCTTTTTTTCTGAATTGTTCATGGCACACAACGATATTGCATGTTCCCGGGTCCATGCAGTCTCTTAAAAAAGCGATCCCCTCCTGCATCGCGCATCACAACCATCTCCTTTTTAGCATCTCATCCCTGGCTACTTCCCGGTCGTCAAAGTGGATCTTTTTTTCTCCAATGATCTGGTAATCTTCATGCCCTTTGCCTGCCAGGACAACAACGTCTCCGGGTTTCCCCATGGCAAAGGCCGCCTTGATTGCGTCACGTCGGTCGGGAATGACCAGATAAGGCGTCTTGCCGGTACCTGCCGTGCTGCCCGGATCGAGGTTTTCAACTTTCACTGCGATCGATACCATGCCGTCTTCTATCTCTCCGATAATCGACAGCACATCCTCGGTCCTGGGGTTATCTGTTGTGATGATCACAATATCGCTCCCCTTCGCCGCGACACGGCCCATCTTCGGTCGCTTCGTCCGATCACGGTCGCCTCCGCACCCAAAGACGGTTATGACCCGTCCCTCGGTGATCTCCCGGACGGCTTCAAGCAGCCTCTCGAGGGCGTCCTCCGTATGAGCATAATCAACGATTACGCCGAAGGGCTTTCCGTCCCCTATCTTTTCCATGCGTCCAGGAACGGCTCGCATGGTTCTCAAGCCCTCTGCAATCACCGTGGTCTTGAAACCCATAGCAACGCCGATCGCTGTGGCGATGAGGATATTATAGATGTTGTGCCTGCCCACGAGCGGCGATTCGACTGTTACCAGCCCTGAAGGTGTAGCGACGTCGAAGGTGAGACCGTGAATGCCGTGGTGCATCGCTCCCAGGGGCCGCACATCTGCGCGCACTGAAAGACCCGTCGTGATTACTCTCGCCTTCGTCGCCCTGATGATATCCCCTGCCCGCATATCATCAATATTAACAACTGCGCATGCGTCCGGACTAAGGCCTTTAAACAGCAGAAGCTTTGCTTCAAAATAAGAATCCATGGTTTTATGGAAGTCCAGGTGATCTTGCGTCAGATTCGTGAAGGCGGCAACGGCGAACCGACATCCCACGGTTCTGCCCAGTGCAAGAGCGTGCGATGAGACCTCCATGATGCAGATCTCAGTTCCGAGGTCTGCCATTTCGGACATCAATCGCTGCAGTTCAAGCGATTCTGGCGTCGTGTTCGGTGCGGAATAGACCTTGCTGCCCACGCGGTAATCGATAGTGCCGATAAGGCCCACGGTGCCGTGAGCGGCCTCGACAATAGATTTCACGAGATAGGTGGTGGTGGTCTTACCGTTGGTTCCGGTCACTCCGACGAGCTTCAACCTTTCCGACGGATGATTGAAAAAAGCATCGGCGAGGAGCGCAAGTGCTTTGCGCGAGTCATTGACGCCAATCAGCAGCGCACTTCCCGCATCGGCATTACTCTTCTGTTCGGCAACAACGGCGATTGCCCCCTGCCTCATAGCCTGCGGAATAAACTGATGGCCGTCCGAGTGAAATCCTCGCACGGCCACAAACAGGGAACCCGGTACTACCTTCCGGGAATCATGGGCAATGTCTCTCACCTCGCTCTCCAACGTTTCACGCGGTAGCGTTGCGTCTAATTTCAGTACCTTCAGGAGGTCTCCAAGCTTCACCGAGACAGACACCTCTCTTTTTCTCCTCCCGCGCAACGAGGGCGAAATTTGGAAAGGCGGGGATGATGGTCGAGATGACGCAATGGCATCTCCTTGCATACTTTCGTACAAAGAACATCTCAAGGACGAGTCACCTGGTCACCAACAGCATCCTGCCTCCCACGTCATCAGGCGGCACCTGCAGGTATGCGAGGCTCTGTTCCGCCACGGCCCGAAACACCGGCGCCGCCACCGTCCCGCCGTAAATGTCACCCTCGGGGGTATCAATCATAACGAGGATGACAAGTTTTGGCGATAGGACGGGGGCGAAGCCAATAAAAGAGCTGACATACTCTTTCTTCGAATACAGGCCCGTCCGCTGATCGATCTTTTGTGCCGTACCGGTCTTGCCTGCCGCAGTGTATCCGGCCGGCTTCGCCTCTTGGCCCGTACCCATATCGACCACCCGCTTCAACATGCTATTCACCTTAGCGCAGGTCTCCTCCGTCACGACGCGCCCTACGGCCCGAGGCCCGAATTTCTTTCCCCCTTCCCCATTACGGTCAATGATCTCCGATACAATATAGGGCGTCATCATCATACCACCGTTTGCAAGTGAACAGTACGCTGTTGTCATTTGTATCGGCGTCACTCCGATCCCCTGACCGATCGCGATCTCGCCGATGGAAACTCCAGACCACAGCCGGCAGTCCCGAAGCAGGCCTGGTATTTCTCCAGGCAGATCCACTCCGGTCTTTTTGCCGAAACCGAAAGCGCTAATATACTTGAAAAACCGTTCTTTTCCAAGCCGCAGCGCGACTTTGATCGTGCCCACATTGCTCGATTCCGCAATCACTTCGGCAAAGGTAAGCACGCCGTTCCTGTGAGCGTCCTTGATCTCCCGATCTGCAAGCTTGATGCTTCCGGCGCTGCAATCGAACCGCTCAAGGGGATGTACCACACGCTCTTCCAGTGCCGCAGCAGCGAGGACCGGCTTGAAAATGGAGCCGGGCTCGAACGCATCGGTCACTGCCCTGTTCCGCCACTCCGCAGGTTTATAGCGCTGCGGCTCATTAGGGTTAAATGCTGGATGGCCGTATCCGTTCGTTCGGACCGAGAGCGCAAGCACTTCTCCGGTCTGTGGGCTCATGACGATGCAGACTCCTCCCTTTGCATGGGAGCGCGCAAGCGATGCATCGAGCTCTTTTTCGGCAATATGCTGAATCACCTCATCGATGGTAAGTGTGATGTCATGGCCAGCTCTCGGCAATTTATACTGGAAGCCGGGGCCACCGGGAAATACCATCCTGCCTCTTGCGTCTTTTTCAGCCAGCACCCATCCGCTCACACCGTGGAGGATCTTGTCGTACTCGCGCTCCAGACCTTCAAGACCTTCGTTATCAACACCTGTAAATCCGATAAGCGGTCCAGCGAGGGATTTGTTCGGGTAAAATCGTCGTGCCTCCGGGCGGAGTTGGACCTCTTCGGAGCCCATTTCTTTAACCTTTTCAGCTTTTATCGGGTCAACTTTTCGACTGAGCCACACGAAATGCTTGTCGCCGCCTAATTTTCGTTCGAGCATGCCTGGATCTTCGCGCAGGATACGGGAAAGCTGTTGGGCCAGTTCGCGGGGATTTTCGATCTTCGAAGGAATACCGTATACTGAATCAACGTCGAGGCTGACAGCCAGCTCTCTGCCCATGCGGTCACGGATGGTGCCCCGCATGGGTTCGATTGTTACCACCTGTTCCTGCTGTCGTTCAGCTTTGGCCGTGAGTTTTGCACGCTCGATGACCTGCAGGTATACGAGACGCAGAGCCACGAGCGTGAATCCCAGGACCATGATGAACAACACTGCGATTATTCTCCCCCGTCGTTCCATAGGCGTCTAGTCTTTTGGTTTTTTTCTCTTCACGATGACGATGTTTTCCTTTGCTGGTCTGACCATGCCCAGCCGTTTTACTGCAAGATCCTCAATCCTCGCCGGGGAAGCTAGGCTCGACGCCTCGATCCGCAGGGAACTGTTTTCGCGCTCGAGTTCCTGCTTCTCGTGTTCCAGAGACTCGATCTGATATCCAAGACGCATGATCTTAACCTTACCGCCGACGTACAAAAGCAATCCGGTGATAATGAGAAGAACAACAACGACACGCCGGAAATTTCCACGTCTGCTCCTCTCGAACACCAATGACCCTATGTTGCCGACCGGCGCATGCATACGATAACTCTTTCTCCCATAAATTGACAGTTGCAAATACCAGTTGCGGTGAAGCTGTGACCTTCATTCGAGAATGAAACTACAACCTTCGAATTTCGTTTTCCTATCACGGAAGTTTCTCTGCAGCCCTTAGCTTGGCGCTCCGTGAGGCGGGGTTCATATCAATTTCGTCTGATCCCGCACTGATAGGCCGGCTCGTCAGAATCTTGAGCACTGGTTTTTTCCCACACGAGCAGACCGGCAGTTTCGGAGGGCAGATGCAGCCTTTGGCAGAAACTGCAAAAGCCTGTTTTACCACGCGATCCTCGAGCGAGTGAAACGAGATTACCACGAACCTTCCGCCGGCTTTCAGCAGGTAAATAATCTTGTCTACGCCTTCCCGTAACGCACCGAGTTCGTCATTGACTGCTATTCGCAGGGCCTGGAAGGTAAGTGTAGCTGGGTGGATACGCCGGGGAGGGTAAGGAGGAAATACACGCGAGACAATTTCCGCCAACTGGACCGTACTTGTGATGGATCCCCGGGCTCTCGCCCTCACTATGGCATTTGCAATGGCGCCAGCCCTGCGCTCTTCCCCGTATTCGCGGATTATCCTCGCAAGTTCGTCCCGCGAAAGGTTATTTACCAGGTCCGCTGCAGTCTGTAGCCTGCTTGTGTCCATGCGCATATCAAGCGGACCCTCCAGCAGGAAACTAAAACCTCGTTCCGGACTCTTGACGTGAAACCATGAAATACCAAGGTCCAAGAGCACGCCGTCGACGCAATTATATCCTAGTCCTGCCAATACGTCGGGCATGTTCCGGTAATTCGCCTGTCGAACGATTGCCCGCTTACCGTAAATCGCAAGTGACGCTTTCGCCCGCTCAACGGCTTCGTAATCCTGATCTAAGCCGATCAGAATACCATCCGGAGCCGACCTGTTCAGGATCTCCGCAGCATGCCCTCCGGCTCCAAGCGTTCCGTCGACATAGACCCCCCCAGACCGCGGTGCAATCAGTTCAACGGCTTCCCGGAGCAAAACGGGAATGTGCTCCACCTTCGGAGCCGGTAGGTTGGCGTGAAGAGCATTTGATCCTCCGCCATTTTCCCTTAGATGATTTTTCACTCCATACTCTAAACGTTTATAATCCCAGCGGGAGGTTCGTCGCCGGTTTTGCCACTCCAAAGCTTTTTGCGGCCTGCTGGACCGTTTCAAAGACCTGGAATTCTTCGAGCACGCCTGTGGTGCGAAAAATATTTTTGATATAGTCCGACAATGCGGCGAGCCTAATATCGCCGCCAAATGACTGGAGCCGACGTTTTTCTTCGACCAGCGACGGCAGGATCGTGAACTGGATGTGCTCCGCTGACTCAAAGTTTAGGATCAGACCATACATTTCGCCCTTAATGAGCTGGCCAATCACGCGGTTAATCTCAGCCATCTTCGCTGAATCAATCTCGCCTTCAAGGTTCATCTGATATACTTTGAGTTTTTCGTCCATGTCATTACAGGCCCAATGCGGCGAGCGCCTCGCCGATCTTGTCGCCGTTCTGATTATTGCGCGCCTCCCACGCCTTGGCGTCCCATATTTCTATCTTGTCGATGATCCCGACAAGCATCACGTTTTTGGTTATGCCCGCATGTTCTCGGTGCGGCGGGGGAATGAGAATTCGACCCTGTTTATCGAGTTCGCACTCCGTGGCCGACGAAAGCAGGAAGCGCCTGAAGTCCTTGACCTCTTGCTTCATGAGAGAAAGGGTCTTAATCTTCTCTTCGAGCCGCTCCCATTCTTCGAGCGGATAGACTGTGAGACAGCGATCATAGTCCATTGCGAGGACTAGTCTGCCGTCATAACGGTCTGCAATGATATCACGAAATTTTGAGGGCACGCTCACTCTGCCTTTGGAATCCACGGTATGTTCAAAACTGCCTCTGAACATGTCCCTCCCTCGTGTACCCACCACTTCCCACTTTATACCACCAACTGCTCGAAGTATATATTTCATGTCATGCAATGTCAAGAAAAATATTAATTTTTCATATGTTACACGGTGGGTAATATATTTTGGCATTGTACGTTATTAGCGTGACAAAGTTGCCACAATAAAGTAATATATTTGAAGTTATGATCACTAATTATTTCATCGCCGTTAGCGATGAACATGTGAAACGTGAGAAGGCAAGGGCGCGCGATTTACGCGCTTCACAATGGTGGAAACGGAAACGTTCTGCGGGAATCTGTCACTACTGCGGAAGGACTTTCAAGCCTGCCGACCTGACGATGGATCATCTGATACCAATTGCCCGCGGTGGGAAATCCATCCAGGGAAATCTCGTTCCTGCGTGCAAAGACTGCAACAACAAAAAAAAATATCTCCTCCCCACAGAATGGGAGGAGTATCTAAATACCCTCAAAAAGGATCAACTATAATTTCTGTAACGGCAAGGCACCATAGATAAAGAGATGGCAACCTTCGCACTACCTCGTGGCCGCTTGTTTCCTACCCCGTCGCTCTTACCCAGTCCACCCTCGCAAGTTTGTTGTCATGCGACCATCGATAGCTCACTTCTCCATGAAACGCTTTTTTAATTGCGCGCCCGATACGCTGCGCAAGCTTCTCATTCGTGGTGGAGATCACGATGCTTCCATATCCGTTCTCCTTCACGGCGATCACCCGCTCGAGTGGATTTAGTCCACGCGCCCGCTCCTCCTCATTCCTCACGAGGTTCATCAGATCCGTCTTGTGAGGAAGCACGTAGTCTCCTCTCAACGTTACAATGCCGCCGGGAAAATTATCACGAATTTTCATACACGCCGGACAAACCACGGACACAGTCTCAGGCATCTTCTTTGCCTTCGTGTACACCACGCTGTCAGCATACCACCTCTTGTTCATGTATACCGCCCGGCACCCCTCGCATAGGGAAACGCTGCGGCTTGCACCCCGAGGCATATAGGGATCGGTCGTGGATGATTTCTTTTTATAAGTCTGCTTGTATGTTCGTTCTACTTTTTTTCCGACCATCTTCATAGGGACCGCCTCCTTAATCATCGTCAAAACTACCATCGGGTTTTTTCGTTTATTTCACCTTTCTCTGAATCTCGGGATACTGTTTCTTAAACTCGGGAATGTTCCGCGCAAGGAACAGTTTCAGAGCTTTAATCTCCGCCTGGATGTCCATGATCTCTTCCGCTGTCTCATTTTCATGTTTCCTCAGCATATCGGCCAGATTGGACAGGGCCTTTTCCTGGATCTTGAGCCGCTCTACGCTACTGCCATTCCCCTTGCTGATCATAGTTCACCTCGCTTGTAATTTACTTTTTCAGTATCATTCCGAGTTTCTTTTCCACCACTTCCAGTTTCTTGTCCATCCGCACATCATTCCCTTTACGGTCATTGATTTTGATGGTCGTGATAGCCCGCTCAGCATTCTGCATTACGAGATCATGACAGTTCTTGACTATGCCCATTACCGCATCCCACTCTCCTTCGAGTATGGTCCCCATTGCGTTGGCAAGCAAACACCGCTTCCGACCACGACTTTCATGACATCTGCGATAACGGTACTTAGTCTTACACCCTTTCCTAACGGCACAATACTAAATTCCGCCATCGTGCTCATGCACTTTCTCTTCTTCTTTGTCCAGCGTAAATGCTTCATCCTCGCATAACATACTTTCCTACTAACTAAAGTATAGCCCCGGTCCCCGGCAATGTAAAGACGGTAACAGCTCATAATTCCGTTGAAAACTGAAGTTGTCTATGACATAATCGGCTTTGACTGCAACTATCTTCACCGGATTGCACGAGAACAAACGGACCTGTTAAGAAAAGGCGAAATCGATGTGTTCTGTTATGAAAATAATCAGAATCGTTCCCGTCCTCCTCGCTTACCTTCTTATCTCCTGCTCCCTCGCGCTCTTGCCAGCGGGAACCCGGTTTCGGAAAATTCTTCTTACAAAAAATACTTCTTTTTTTTCCCGCATGATGCTTTCTCTCCTGGGTGTACACGTTGATATCAACCATCGTGGGCGGTTGCCAAGATCAAGCGCCGGCTCGCTTATCGTTTCCAACCACACTTCTTACATTGATGTTCTCGTCATCGCATCACTGACGCCTGCCGTTTTTATTACATCAGCGGAGCTCGGCAGTACGGTCTTCCTCGGCATGCTCGCACGACTCGGGGGGAGCATTTTTGTGGAACGAAGAAAACCATTCGGACTCAAGAAGGAGATAGCGATGGTTGCGCGCGCAATCGCAGAGGGGTTCACCGTGGTACTCTTCCCCGAAGGAACCACATCCAGCGGAGAACGCATTCAACCTTTCAAAAAGTCGCTCTTTGAGGCAGCCGTGATGGCAGGGGTCGACATTCTTCCGGTATGCCTGCGATATACTAAAATAAATGGCGGAGCTTTGACCGTGCATAATCGGGGGAGTGTGTTCTATTACGGCGAGGAGACCTTTTTCAGGCATTTTCCAAAATTCTCATTGCTGAAATCCGTAGACGTTGTTGTCATCCCCCTGAAGAGCATAAAGGTGCGTGATCATGCCTCGCGAAAAGAGCTTGCGTTAGCGGCGCACGCTGCCATCAGCTCAGCTTACGAGCATGCGGGGAACATTTGATGCCATCCCTGCGAACCATAAAAGGAGGTCTCCTTTGAAGCTTGCCATATTCATCCTGGCTATTGTATTATTCATTACCGCCGCTCCGGCAGTGTCGCATTCAGCAGAAAATGATAGGACTGCCTCGAAACGACAATTGTTGCAGGAAAAGGGGAAATATGAACACACTATGGAAGAGCGGCTGGCGAAACTCGGCAAGCAGCTCGATGAGATCAATGACAAAGCTACTGTTATGACGGCGCATGCCCGCAAAGACATGAATCAGTACCTTGACGATGCCAAGAAGAAGCAAAAAATGGCCTTGCGGAAGCTCCAGGAAATCCAGAAAGAATCAGCTGAGACATGGAAAAAATTTGTTTCCGAGATGGATGCGGCGGCGGACAGTCTTTCGAAGGCCTACGAAAAGGCGAAAGCCCACCTCAAGGAGTAATACAACTCGCCGAAATCGCCTTTTCAAGGCAAAACCCTTGACATTTTGATTCCTAGTTGTTATTGTACAGGGCTTGCCCAACAAGGACAATACGCAGAAAAATGGACTACACAGAAGAAATACGCAAACGACGCACCTTTGCCATTATTAGTCATCCTGACGCAGGAAAAACTACGCTAACCGAGAAATTCCTGCTCTTCGGCGGCGCGATACAGGTAGCAGGCGCGGTGAAATCGAACAAGATCAGAAAAAGCACAGCTTCCGATTTCATGGACATCGAGCGCCAACGCGGCATCTCCGTTGCCACTTCAGTCATGGGTTTTGATTATAACGGCCTTAAGATCAACCTGCTCGATACGCCGGGCCATAAAGATTTCGCCGAGGACACGTATCGAACGCTTACGGCCGTTGATAGCGTCATCCTTGTGGTTGACTGCGTAAAGGGAGTGGAGGAGCAGACCGAAAAGCTCATGCAGGTCTGCCGCATGCGCAATACGCCTGTCATTATTTTTGTGAACAAGCTTGACCGTGAAGGAATGAACCCGTTCGAGCTTCTGGACGAGCTCGAAGCGAAACTCTCAATCAAGGTTCAGCCGCTCTCCTGGCCTATAAGCATGGGCACATCCTTCAAGGGCGTATACAATCTTTACAATCACAGCCTTCACCTTTTCCGTCCCGGTGGCGTCACGCTCGCTGAGGACGTGCTCACGATTAAGGGCATTGCTGACCCGCTGCTCGACCAACAGCTCGGTGCCTATGCTGCGCAGCTCCGTGAGGACGCGGAACTGATTGAAGGTACGCACAATCCCTTTGACGTGGATGAGTATCAGCGCGGCGAGCTTGCACCCGTGTTCTTCGGCAGCGCTATCAACAACTTCGGTGTCAAAGAGCTCCTCGATACCTTTACTGAGATCGCCCCAACCCCCGGAAGTCGCCCCACGGACCAGCGTGTCGTGAACGCAGACGAGAAAGATTTTACCGGCTTTGTGTTTAAGATTCACGCAAACCTGGACCCTCGTCACCGCGACCGCATCGCATTCATCCGCGTTTGTTCCGGCAAGTTTGAGCGCAACAAGATGTTCCACCATGTGCGTCTTGGCAAAAACATCCGATTCACGAGTCCAGCAAGTTTTCTGGGGGCGCGCAAAAGCATCGTAGATGAGGCTTTTCCAGGCGACGTGATCGGTTTGTACGATACAGGTACCTTCAAAATTGGCGACACGCTCACAGAAGGAGAGAAGCTT
>DASPQB010000214.1:0-24456 GCA_035625205.1 Nitrospirota bacterium
GTTTTCACAAAACGGACCGAGATCCTGACCAACGACTTTTTCGTCAACCTGCTCGACATGGGCACGACTTGGAAGCCCACCTCCGACGCTAGGGACACGTTCGAAGGGCGCGACCGCAAGACAGGCGAACTAAAGTGGACCGGTACCCGCGTGGACCTGGTCTTCGGCTCCAACTCGCAGCTGCGCGCCCTCACCGAAGTCTATGCTCAGGACGATGCGAGAGAGAAGTTCGTGCGTGCCTTCGTCGCGGCCTGGAACAAAGTCATGAACCTAGACCGCTTCGACTTCATATGATCGTAGCATAAACGTCTTCATGGGCTCCTAGCTGGGCAGAAAGAAACAGAAATTTAAGTACTGGTTCCAGCGGACGGCATGCCGCCGCGGAACCGGAGCGTTCAGATGCATTTTTCAAGTCGTATTCGGCATTGAATTTTAGTCAACACCACTGCAAGATTGTAGGTGTTTCTCGCAGAGCTTTTATTTCAATTGACGTGAATAATATTAGTTGTAACCTGAAATGCACTATTCTCCATGTGTTCTTTCCAATCGTATCGGCGACATGACTAAATCAGTTGACAAAAGGCAGACATTGTCATTTTACTGCTCATAATGAGAATATTCAAATGGAACAACGATTAGAACGAGTGGCTGAAAACGCATTTTTCATCTTGTTTCAGGACGTAGCGAACATGATATATTTCAGTCAGTGATTTTCAATTTTGATACAGAAGCTTTGTTACAATAACACGATTAGGATCCAGAAATGCATGTTGCGGAATAGTATTTTCTATTTTTTCTATAAGATTCACTGATGGCCTCCAGAGGGTTTTTGTTTCTCTAACAAAGAGATAGTATCAAAAATTAAGAAGCATTCTGATTCACGGCAATGCAAGAATGAAGCTCCGAACCTTGATCCTCCTTCTTCACGGCCCATCACGCACTTTTCTTATGCGCAAAGACAATGGTACGCGTACGAATGACGTTATTATGAGCTGATATTTCCTGGACCACACTCTCAGGTATCGACGACTCCAGATCGATGATGTTGTAGCCAACCGAACCGTTGCTTTCGTTCAAATAACTGGAGATGTTTATGCCATGGGCCCCAATCTTTTGGGATGCGAAGCCTATCATGCCGGGGACGTCACGATTGATCATTATCAGGCGCGTATGGACATCATCGGAAGGAAAGGACTCGGCCGTCGGAAAATTAACGCTGTGCGTGACCGCACCGTATTCAATATAGTCCTTGAGCTCCTGCACTGCCATGGTGGCACTCTGCTCTTCGGATTCCTCGGTGCTGGCTCCGAGATGAGGCGAGACGATAATCTTTGGATTATCCAGCATCGCGGCGGTAGGGAAATCTGTAACATAGCTAGCCAGCCGTCCGCTGTCCAGAGCAGCAAGCACGGCAGCCTGATCGACCAGGGGGCCTCGCGCATGGTTTACCAGTATGGCGCCTTTCGGCAAACGGTTTAATACGTCGGCGTTGATGAAACTTCGTAGCTTTTCGTTGAACGGCATATGCAAGGTCAGGACATGCACCTGCGCCACGACCTCCTTCCAACTCCTGGCAAGGGACACCTCGGGCGACAGATTATGAATGTTCTCTAGGGTCGGAAAAGGATCGAAACCGATTACCCGCATCTGCCGATGGATCCCACCGTTCGCGACGCGAACCCCAATCTTGCCGATCCCCAACACACCCAGGGTTTTACCGGCAAGTTCAAAACCGCGAAAGGCCGCTTTTTTCGACTCAACCTGCTCGATGACTTCGGCGTCGCTGAGCCCAGCCAGGTCGTGGCAGAAATCTATCGCACGATGAATATTGCGGATGCTGATCCCCAGCATGACAAAGACAAGTTCCGCCACTGCATTAGCATTGGCCCCCGGCGTATTGAAAACACAGATACCCTTAGCGGTCGCCTTCTCCACGGTGATAGTGTCGACGCCCGCGCCTGCCCTGGCCACCGCCAGAAGCGACCGGTAGTCATCCGTATCCACTGGGGAACTGCGCACTAGAATTCCCTCCGGATCCTTTTCATCGGCACGCACCGAGTAATCTGACCCGAACAACGCAATCCCTTCCTGTGCAATTTTATTGACCATTTTGATGCGATACTGTGGCATTCAATGATCCTCCTTTTGCCAGTCGCATTGCGTATATTGCTTGTCTAAACAATAGAACATGTTTTATTATAGCAGACTCTTTTCGTGTGGGCATTGGAGGGGCATCGGGTCGTGTGGAACCATGCAAGGAGAATATATTTAATTTTTATTTTCGGTGTTCACCTCATTCGCCATTTTGGGGGATAGTAGGCATCAATTGAGAATGAAACATGGAAAGATTAGATGAAAGGTAACATTAATATTTTACAGCATGATTATATTTTGGTTCGAAGAATGCAATTCCAACGTTACATTCAGAAATTCTCAGTCTTTACGAATTCCACTTATGCAGTTTGTAGTTGAATCAGGCATGAGAGTCACACTTAGAGCATACGGCTTCCACCTCCTAGTTCACGGGGTGCGTGAGTTTGAAACTTTAACATATTCCTGTTGAAATGTGCTAATATTTTATTTCCGTCATCTTTCCCGAGGGGCGAGATGATCGGTGTAGATCATCCCGATTAGCGACCCCGGCTCATGAGGTAAAAATCGCTATAACAATGAGGCCTTATCCGCTCAACATACTATTACAATAACTTAGTCTCCCGCGATCCGCACATCAGAAACCTCTAGCAGTTCCATGACGTCAAAATCATAGACGCGAAGGCCTTCGTGGAGAAGGTGAAAAAGAGCTCATACAGCTAACAGAGTTTTACATTTGAGTTGTCATGCTTCGTTTCATCGGTATGTGCTATGGAGCGTTCTTTAAAGTTTCTAAATATTTCACGTATAGTCGGATTTATCTTCTGTACAATTTAATTGATGGAGTAAATTTAGCGTTCGCCAGTTTTTTTTATGACGCCAACAATATAGCCATATTTTTCTTCAAGCTTTTCCTTTTGAAGGAAACTGTCTCTAATCCTTCGTTTATTAGGGTGAACAATCTTGGACTGTCTCCGTTAAATTCAGGGTTGCCTCTCCAGAAAAAGTCGGAGCTGTGATGATATGATCGGGTTGAGTAAACGCTTGTGTAACCACGCAGTTTTGGCCAGGAGATTGATGAACTGCTTGGACTATGACACCTGTCGTTGAGATCTGTACACTAGTTATCGTGATTGAATACCCACCTGTTGGACGGGGAGAATCGACAACTGCGATGACAACGTTTTCGGTAAAATTTACTGAAGGGAGTGGCGGTTGCGGAGTATAGGATGCGTGGAGAACACTCCAGAAGTTAGACCATTCCGATATCGAACGGAGAACATAAAGCCCACCAGTTACCTGACTAGGATATACGCTAGCATTATCGATTGTTTGGAACGGCAGAGACGGTACTTCATTTTGCTGGCCACTATTTGAATTACTACAACTAGCCAGAAAAAAGCAAAATATAATGCAAAGATATAGAGTCGTTTTATTGATTGGGCTGTTCATGATTAACTCCTTTTTGTTTCAAAAAAGTCTATCTTGTCCGATGCTTTTAACATACCTCCCCTCTGTGGAGGGATGCGAGTCTCGCATCCCTCCAACCCTTTTTCGTTGTACAGTTTTTTTTTTAGAATTATATATATTCGATCGTCTCCTTGGCCACACCCGGATCTGTAAGAGACTCCCATAAAGATTATCGCACTGTGACACTAAACACACGTCTGAGCGTATTGACTGACTCTACAGAGCAAAGCGTTGTACCTGGTGAAATGCCTTTGAACGCTAGTCCGTCTGGAGTATCAACAACAATAACCACCTTTATGTCGTCGCATCGAGGTTCTCTCGCAGGACATTGTACCAAACCTGGTATACAAACATGGAATATTTCGCCGACCTGCAACTCGACTGGATAAGGCTTGGTATTCCACAAATCTTCACTCTGGACATAGCCCGCAAAGACGGTAAGTACTACCAAAACAGCCATCGCTACGTTTGTCGCTCTCATTATGTTACTCCTGGTTACCGATGAAAAAACATTTTATTACACAAATCTCATCAAAATCAGCCTCATTTGCAATTAAATTACCTATTTGAACATCTTTATCCGTCAACATGCCACCTAATTAAAATAATATCACGTGAAGCAAGCAGCCTGACCGGTCAAATAAATATGCAAACTGGGGTGAGAATTATTGATCGATTTCGTTAGCCTTCTTCCAACCTTTAGTTACCGGACGCTGGGTTTCTCAAAGTTGTGCACGCCAAGAGTTTATGATACCAGAATCAGATAAAATTGGGTAACAATTTCCAATGAATTTAAAATAGTCACATTACAGTTTTGAACATTTCGAGATGGAAATTAATTATTCCAGAGATTGGCAACTACAACAGCTTCAGGACGGACCTTGCGAGTTATTATGAATCGAAATAATTATACATTTCAATCTGAATTTTAGACCCAGAGTCAATGATACGAACCGTAGTATTCTATCTATGTTTCTTACCGTCGCAGCATGATGAAGATCTCCGGCGTCATTGATCCTATAGCTGTCCTGCTATTGTCCTATTAAAGAAAAACGCATTTTTGAAGATGCAAGTCCTTGATTTGCAGAGTCGGGGAAGGGGCGTGTTGCACCCCCTTGGGGTGGTTTGCCAGAAGACGTACTGCGGGAAGGCTCAATGCATGGCTCCTGGTTGATTTAGAGGATATCCCTGAAGCTAATAAGCCCTGCCGGTCATTCTACCACGTCTTACCTATGATTGATATTTACCATGAAAAGGATGGTATGCCTGGAAATTCCGCATTCAACAAAATCAAGGAGTCACGAGCCCATCCATTTGCACAACTTCGAAGTTAGAACCTGTCACGCTGCCCAACTCGCTCACCAGTTCATCGTTGTTCCATCGGGAATCTGGCGTGCCGGTGATGAACCAGTCGGAGCCGTTATCGGCTACGAACATTCCATAGGTCTTTAGCGCCTGCAGAATGGCCTTGACTTCGGTACTGAATCCGCTCGGAATTACATACGTGGATTTCAACCGTACACGCATGCCCATGGGAGGTAAATCCGCGTTCGTGTTGCTGGACGCCCAGTGCGTGGCTGGCGGCACGTAAGCTTCTCGGGTGGTGTTAACCGTGAAACGAAGGGCATGGTTTATCACTCCGCTTGAAGCTTCCTCATAACGGACAAGGCCCGGGAAGATAGGCAGACCGGCTGCATCACTACTGGTCCAGCCCGGCTGTGCCGTGGGGCGTACATTGTTTGAATCCAGATGAAATATTGCTCCGCAGCTCGCCGTCCAGGTCCCGTCACTCTGCGGGTAGGCATTGGCCATTTCATACAAAAGATTTGAATCACGATCAATGACAAGCACATGGCGATCGCCACCGAAGGCCTGGCCATTGGCCAGTTGTCCTTCAATAGGTGCGTTCGGTGGCACGGGATAGGGACCGGGATCGCTCTCGTCCGCATATAACGTGAATAGGACGGACACCATAGGTTGGCTATTTGAAACAATAACGTAGGGGATACCGATTGGTGCGCCTGACCACAACCCTGATCCGAAATCCGGATGGAGCCCCGTCCCAAGTCCGATGCTGCTGATAAGAGCATTGGAATTTGTATCCACCGGTGCAGAAGAAATATCTGTGTTCCAGGCATTGCTCGCGGGGAATGGAATGGCGCCGTTCAAGTTGGCTCCGGCGCCGAGGTCCGCGCCACTCATGTTTCCATAGGTCAATGTTGTAGTACCCACAGTGACCGTTAATGTCGTCGTGCCGTAAATGGTCCCCGACATTGCCTCAATGGTGGTCGTGCCGGCCGAAACACCAGATGCTAGTCCTGCAGTAGAAATAGTTGCACTACTCGCATTCGACGAACTCCACAGGACTGACCCTGTAATATTTTGGGTTGTGCTGTCGGAATACGTTCCGGTTGCCGTAAACTGCTGTGATGCGCCTGTAGTAATTGATGGATTTGCAGGCGCAATTGCTATTGATGTTAATGCGGCACCGTTACTATTCATTGTTGCAACGTCACCGCAACCAAATAAGGCCGTAGCCAGCATCATACAAGCCACACCCCGGACAATAATGTTCCTCATCTGGCATTCCTCCTGTTGAATGTTAAGCGCCTTTGAGGCAGAAGTAGAATAAATTGCATTTTATCAATCGCAATATCGAAAGATGTTTCGGAAGACCGGCCTCCAAAAGAGATTCTAAAGGCTTTCCTGCTCCGTTCCTGCGGATAGTTAAAGTATTATCGTCTCTCTTACAGAGTCATGTAATTCGTACTAATATCTTTGCACCCTACAAGGATCGTAACGAGTATTGTTGTGAATGGGATTGAAAATGCTCGCCTTCCCACTTTTCTCTCTCCAATTATATCGAACAAAACGTGTACTCTCCGGCAGCCGCTATAACATCAACTTCAATTATTATCATTCTGTGTTCTTTGTTGCAACGCTTTTTGCCATTTCTCACACTTATACGAGATTTTGCACCACGTCGCGATTATTTTAAAACAGTCGTCCGTGAACCAGTCATGCTTTGAGTGTTTATTTTATAGAAGTTGTTAAACAATGATGTGATTATAAACACAAAAAAGGGCATTGCTACACCAGTTCAAAAAATATGGAAATACTCATGCCGAGAAAAGGCATTATAATGAGGGTTAAAAATGCCACCGGGAAAGGTATAGGCTTATTATTTACAGCAACATGCGCAGATCCCGATAGATATACTTGCCAGGCATACCGCTTGAATCCGTCCTCCATTACAATCACAGTTCTATGAGTGATTCCGTATACCTCCACCCCGCAATTTCCTGAAGAGTACCTCTCGATTGGCATTACTAACTTTAATCCGTAGATGAGTATCATGCGTAAGAGATAGATATCCACACATATACCTACGACTTGATTAGATCGATCTGTCTATTTACTATCGCGGTAGGGATGCCCGTTTCAGGCACCCCCGCACAGATCCGTACGAGAAGGATTACTTCATACAGCTCTTACCTCGAGTAATTGACGTGAAGCATTTGATTCGGAAAAGGATGCATTAGCTTGGGTTGGGGTATCCATGTCTTTATCAGGCGATTCATACGATCCGACGTGAGGGTTTTGGCCTTGTGGCTACGTCTTCTCAGTGCAAAGAACCACGCCTTGTTTAACTCTCTCCGGAAAACTTCCAGCGTCTTCATATTTCCGCGCACAGCAAAGTAATGGAAATGCCCCTGCACGACAGATCGGAGCCATTTCCCCACTAGGGGCACCGGCTCTTCCCGCCTACGCAGGAGTTCTTTCCTCACTTCTTTGATCTTTGCGCGAAAACGCTTAGTAATGGTCTTCCGGCGGATCGTAAAGCAGTTGTTCTCTCGGGTCCGCCAGCACATATGCGTAAAGCCGAGAAAGTCGAACGTTTCAGGTTTCCCATCTCCCCGTGCCGCGCGGTTTTCTTCCACAAACCGCCCAAATTCGATGAGGCGGGTCTTTTCGCCGTGGATTTCCAAACCGTATTCCGCGAATCGCTTCTTTAGCTCTTCCAAGAAACGCTCCGCCTCGCCCCGGTATTGAAACCCCATGACAAAATCATCGGCGTACCGAACGATGATTACCTCTCCGCTCGCCTTACTTGTTCGCCAGCTTTGTACCCATTTATCAAGAACGTAATGCAGGTAGATATTACTGAACAAGGGGGATATCACTGACCCTTGTGGCGTTCCTACCTCTGTCCTTGACCATTCCCCATCTTCGGAGACCCCGGCTCTGAGCCATTTTCGGATCAGGCGGAGCATCCGTAGGTCCGCGATACGGTATTTCAGAAACTTAATCAGACAGGCATGGTTTATCGTGTCGAAAAAGCTCTTGATATCCGCATCAAGTACCCAAGTTACCCTCCTTTGGATGATTCCGACCCAGATCGCATCGGGCGCGTTATGCTGATTACGCTCCGGTCTGAATCCGTAGCTGAAGCCGAGAAAGTCTACTTCGTAGATTTGGTTCAGCACCCATACCACCGCCTGTTGGACAATCTTGTCCTCCAGCGCGGCAATGCCGATTGGTCGTTGCCGACCGTCTGGTTTGGGTATCCAAACCCTTTTCGAGGGCATTGCTCGGAATCTGCCACTCTGAACCCGGTCATGCAGCTCCTTTATCCGGTCCTCCATGCCGTCACCATACTCGTGCCATGTCACCTCATCGACTCCGGACGCCGCATTGCGTTTAAGCGCACAGTAAGCTTCCCGTAGCATCTCTTCCGTGATATGATGCATGCGGTTGGTGAAACGGAGGTTCCTGTTCCTTGCCGCTACTTCACGTATCCTGGCAAGTCCGTTCAATGCTTACCCCTGTCTCTGCGTACAGGTCGCAGACGACTTGTCAAGATTTCCCCTTGGTCACCGGCCTTTCCTCCAGAACCTCCGCTACGAGTGAGGATACCTCGTATTGATCGGTTCGCCGATGACAGACTGCTCAATGACGTACACGTAAGGATTGCGGCCACAGCCTTCCCTTACCGTCCTGTTCACCGTGCTACAACAGGAGTCGTTGAGCTCTCCCGGTTCTCGAGCATAGAGTGTCCACGCATGCACAGGGTCTCAGACTCCGCGGGGCCGAACTGCGGCTAGCTGGATAGGGCCGCCGTTCGTGGTGCCTTCCCGGCAGTCACACACGATCGGCGCCCCGGACTTCCTGATTTCGGAGCTCAATGGCTGGCCTGCGTATCCCCTATCAACGCTTCACGTGCGATTTCGCGACCGCCCGCGCATGACGCGGGGCCATGATGGATCAGCTCATCCTTTCATGTAGGGGACTTGCACCCCCTACTCTATGCCGGTTTATCCCGGCGCTTTCGCGAATTATGAGTTGTAGCATTGAACTTTCATTTAACTTGTGAAGGGTTGGCGCGGGTCCTGCGCACCGAAGTGACAGCAAAAATCCGCGACATATTCCTGAATCAAGTTGAACTGGTTATGAGAAGGTCACTTTCTTATGACCACGTGAGTGGCGTACGGAGATGAAACGTGTTCCACACATTGATAATCTAACTTGGTCAGGTCAATGTCTTTCAGTAGATGCTCTCCAGTTCCCAAAAGGATCGGAGAAATCGCGAGGTGCATTTCATCCACAAGGCCCACCTTCAAATATTCTCGAATCGTGGCGACACCCCCACCAAGCCTGATGTCTTTTCCCTTCGCAGCTTCTCTTGCCTGTTTGAGGGCTGATTCAATACCGTCTGTTATAAAATGAAATGTAGTACCGCCCTCCATCTCAATCGAGGGGCGGTAATGGTGAGTCAATACGAAAACAGGGACGTGGTATGGTGGATTACTTCCCCACCAGCCTTTCCAGTCATGGTTAGGCCAGGCACCTCGAATCGGTCCAAACATATTGCGGCCAATGATCCATGAGCCGATATTTTGAAACCCACGTGCCTCAAAATCGTCATCGACCCCTGTAGTTCCTTCTACAGAACCATCGCCATGTAGGTTTTGAAAGGTTCGCGTGGCAATATGCCATTTGTGAAGATTCAAGCCTCCAACACCAAGGGGATTTTTCAAATCCTGATCTGGACCTGCACCGAATCCATCAATAGAAATGCCAAAACAAGAAACACGAAGTTTAATCATAAAACGTTTACTCCTTTTTTATCAAAATTTTTCACGCTTATATAATCGATTATTTCATTGATGAATACGACTTGTAAATTTATGAATTGCTAAAGATAAAAGAATTAACTGTTTCAGGAAGCAGGGTTCGATGAATGTTACGACGAAGATTAATTACTCAGGTGCTTTTCGATCACCCTCAAAATCATCTACAAATGTGCAACACATGGTTTATCAATATGTGCAGTATTTGGTTTGTATTATGTTAATAATCCATGACCGTAATAGTTTCCTGCTTGTATTCCCTTCTTTCCTTTGCTACCTGCCATATTATCATGCCGCAGCAAATCTTTTTGAAAGCCGAAGACTCTATTTTTCATGGGAGCAGCCCTTTGGACTAGACGCTTACAAAAAATTTGTTTCTTTTCATCTATTCTTCAACACCTTCATGTTTTATTTCTTTGAAGCCAACACCGGTTATTATCCTGCGTCCGTTTGTCCAGACATCATCTATGCGATCCTAAGGGAATGGCGCCACCTTCAATGGTTTTCATCGCTCTCGATGCAAACTCTATCTCCGGTATATCTGGATCATAATTGATAATGACAGAAGCCGTATCGAAGCTTATACGAACATTACTGACGTCGTCCACTGACGCTAATAGTGATTGTACGTGATTCGCATAAGCGCTATCCGTTTTCAACCGTGGAATACCTAGTCGGATACGTCCCCGTGTCTGGTGGATGATTCTAGCAATGCCTGTGGGCGTTGGAAATGGCACGATGTAGTTCCCTTTGAGCTTCGCTCTTCTTCTTTTTTCTATAGAAACGCGAAAGCCTTCCTGGCTCTCAAGGTATTCACTCAAATCCACAAGGAGATTTTGTAAAACTGCCAATCGTTCGTATCCCTCTAAGTCGTCAATATGATCAGCCCGATCTATTGCCGTCAGGGTTGAACGAACAGCCTTGCTTTTAAACAACAAAGCGTGTTTACTTTGATCATCGCTGATTTCCTCTACAAGCTGATATAATGTGATGGACTCGAATACAGGAAGAGCATCTGTTACCTGCCCTACGCGCCGCACCACAACATGGCCTAAAGAGACCCTCTCGTCATAGCTAAAGCGGAAGGCATCCCCTGGAAACCTGCTTCGACTTTCAAAAGTTTCACCTATCATTCTGACCAGCTCTATGACTCTGGGGTCCCTAGTATAGGGGCCGTATCGAAATGATGTATAAACCCACCCAAAATACCGACTTAGACGGTAGAGAATTTCCATCGCAGCTGGAGAGCCGGGATCGTATTGATCAGGATACTCCTTCTTGTAAACAGCCAGTTCGCCCTCCTCCAAGATACTGTAGAGACGCACTTGTAACTCTTCAATCGCGAGAAGAAATGAATTTATATACAGAGCTGCTTCCCGGTCACGCTCATGTTGTCTCTCCTTCTGTTGATCCTCACTCCAGGTCCAGACGGACCAGACTGCTGCAGCTAATGCTGATAATACCGAAAGTACTATGGTAGGATCCATGGCTATTCCTCGCATTGGAGCATGATAAAAATATATCATAAATGACTGATAGAAGAGGTTTAATGAGATCTCTTTGATATAGTGCGCAAATTCCGGACCCATCCAACCCCTTTTGCCGGTACGCCCTCCGTGTTATGCGCATATCTACGAGATCTATTCAATATCACAAAATGCATCCATAGCCAGATAATCAATTACACATTTCTACACGAAACATGCATTTTGGAATGGCAGGATAAAACAAGAACTACAGGAAGTAGTCAATGACATTTACTCTTTTTAAAAATTACAACCTTCACATCCAAGTTCACAACCGCACCATATTGATAAAGTGCAAATTACTGGTCTATTTTAACCTATCTCATAGACTTCGCTGTGTCCAGAATTCCCTGACTATACGGAGTAGGTTTGAAGTCGAAGGTCTTCTCAAACTTGCTGCTGTCAAACAAGTAATCAGAATCGCTTTGATAAAGCATCTCAACACTTTCCCGAATTATTCCGTTGAACAATCCCAAAATTTGAAGCATCCAACGTGAAAAAATCATGTAACGAGGTGTTAGGCCAAACTCTTTAGCTGCTTTTTCGATAAATTCTTTTCCCGTTAGGGCGTTTCTGTCAGTAGGTAAATGCCATACCTGATTATAGGCACTTTCAGTATTACCAAGAATCGCAGTTGCTTTACCAGCATCAGGAGTATATGTGAAAGAATGCTTCACTGTGTCATTTACGAACCACTGGGCTTTCTTCCCTTTTTTGAAATTCTCAAACACCATTACGTTGACAAAACTATAGGGAGTATTGGGTCCATAGAAGTCGGCAGCCCTTGCAATAATGGCTTTCAATTTACCGCTTTTAATCTCAGCTAAAATCATCTCATCGAGCTTCTTCCTGACTTCTCCTTTTTTGCTCGATGGATTCATAGGAGTTTCTTCTGTCATCCAACCATTAACACGTCCATATGGATAAACATTATCGAAGAAAACCAATTTTGCATTGTGCGTTATACATGCATCTATAACGTTTTTCATTATCACGTGCCACTGAGACTGCCATACTTTGATATCGTATTGTAGCCCTGCCGTCAAATAGACAACTTCTGAGCCTTGTACCGCCTTCAGAACTTGTTCGGCATTGAATAAATCTGCTGTCATTACTTCATCTGATGGATTTACTCTTTTAGGGTGACGGCTGACCAACCTGATTTGCTGAGTATATTGTGGAAGGTTTTTTGCGAGTTCAGTTGCTATTGTTCCACCTGCACCTAAGATTGTTTGCAATTGCCACCTCCCATGTATAGTGCTTATGTCATGCCACTGTTCTTACGCCATCGAAGGTCTCAAATTTTATCCACAAATGTGAAACTACCAAGGCACAATGCTATAACTTATTTTTGCCTTTATTGAAAATAACATATTCCAGTTGTAATATGCAATGGGGATTGAAACACACGATACAGGAAGGAGCAATTAAGTTTTCAACACATTTAATCCCAATAGTACAAGCGGAAATTCGCAGTCTTTTCGTTTATCCCGCATGCGATGTTGTAGTTGTACGTGATAAATCTCAACAATAACGAATTTTCGGTTACATGAAGAATCTGCCTTATACAAGGCATGTCATAAGATGATAATTACTGAATTACTTAGTTATTTGTTGCTTTTCATCTGTCTTGCATGATCCCTCACACGTACATGCAAAACTTTTCGCCTTAGCCTTTTCAAAAGCTTCTCTACCTTCTCGGTAACATATCCACGCAATCACAAAAGTGCCAGCAGAGTCTATGCCGCCAATATGGGTCAGCTCATATCCGACACTTGCAACCAAGAGGACAACAGAGAGTAGCAGACAGACGCGAGTACAGGCAGCATCGGAAATTATAGCCTGAGAATTAAGTTCCTTACCAACCTGATCCTTATAATGGGCAAGCAACCACATAACTACGATAGCAATTATAGAGATTACGATACCCCAGAACGTGGTCTCTGGTTTGTTACCTTGGTAAAGATTAATGGCCGCTGTAATCGAGAGCCCAGTGGTCAGGACATAAAAACCGCTCCCGGTGATCTTAAGTGCTGTCTGCTCAAATCGATCCGGATTTTCCTCGCCGTTATATTTGATCCTTTGAACCATGTGCCAAATCCCTAGTCCGGATATTACCTCTACAAAGGAATCGACTCCAAATCCGAAGAGCGTCAGGCTCTCATCTTTAAAACCGAAAAAGACGGAAAAGGCACCTTCAAGAAGATTGTAGAAAATGGTGATGAGCGCCAACGCGGAAGCAAAGACGTAAAGTTTTTTGCTTACCGAAAATTTAAGAGGGATCATTTCCTATTTTCCCTGGTGTGCTGTCCTAGACATAGGGAAACCCGTATGAGGTCCGCTATGTCTTTGGTCTTTTCCATGGATATGCATGAATATATGCCGGATGAACTGTGTTGTCAATGATGCTGATGGAATGATGCTGATAGGGTATTTATGACATAGGCGGTAAAAATTTCGGCTGAAATGAGCAATAAACGCGTATTTCGTTATATATGGGTAGAGCATGAGGTCAGACGTACCCCGTAAAGCATAGACAAAATTATCTTCACGACTACCCAAAATAGAAACCTCCTGCTAAGAATAAGTTTATAGGGAAACTAAATTCTTCAAGACAGGAGGTTCCTATAAGCTATGTAGATCATAGCAGACATGAACAGTTTCTGCAAATGAAGAAGGAGATTCGCGGTTCGGGGCAGTATCTGATCGTCGGAATTGACGTGGCGAAAGAGAAGCATCGTGCGTTCTTCGGTACGGCGCATGGCAAGACGCTTGTGAAGAATCTGATTTTTGACAATACGATCGAGGGATTCGAAATGATAGATGCTTATGTAGAACGCGTCAAGGTTCAATACAGCCTGGCAAAGGTTGTGTTCTGTGTTGAGCCGACGGCGAATTATCACAAACCCTTAGCGGAGCATCTGGTCAAGTGTGGGAGGATGATTGTTCTTGTTGGTGGCACAGCGGTAAAGAACAACCGGCAGCTTCTAAACGGCCGATGGGACAAAAACGATGACAAGGACTCGGCCAATGTCGCTGATCTCATCGCCCAGGGGAAATGCCTGTTTTATGAATATCCCCTGATGACGCTTCGGAATGTGCGCATCCTGAACGCCCTCAAGTGGCGGCTGAAGAAACGGGAGCACGGCATAAGCGCATGCATTCGTAATCATATCCTTGCGCAATATTTCCCCGAGATGGATAAGTACTATGGACCCGCGGAAACATTGACGGTGGTGCGAGAATGCCTTGATCCTTCGGCGATCGCCGGGATGGAATATGACGACTTTTATCGTACTGCCACACCAGGCAAAATGACGCTGGCGAAAGGGCGCAGGATGGGAGCGATTTGGAGAGCAGCTATCAATTCTATTGGCTGCACCATGGGCGAGGCAGCCTCCTACGAAACCCAGGTGATGGTAGATAGTTTGAAGCAGATAAGGCAAACGATCAAGTTTGACGGATATCCACATGACAGGTCGTTATGGACGTTCTGCATAACGAATATTAAAAAATAGTCTCGCAGTATCCGCCGTCAACGCAGGGCCTGCAGAGCGTCATGCCGTCACGGCGCTGTTCCCTACCGTCCTGCACCTGCTCCCCGCATAGTGCGCAGACGACCTGCCTCATCGGTCTTCCCGGCATGTCCTCTGGCCGCAGATGTACCCGAACCTGCGTGATTGAAAACAACTCCTCGTCGTTC
This sequence comes from Nitrospirota bacterium, assembly GCA_035625205.1. Lineage (GTDB taxonomy): Bacteria > Nitrospirota > UBA9217 > UBA9217 > UBA9217 > JAJYKN01. The sequence goes on from DASPQB010000214.1 coordinate 14,922, forward strand.
ATAATCTTGTAAGCTTCAAGCTGTGCCTGATACTTGTTACCGATCTCCGGGAAATAGTCCTTTGCCAGCGCCCGGGATTCGTCCCTTGCGAATATCCGGACCGCTTGATTCGTAGCCAAATTCACGAAAGTTGCCGCCATCTTGCCGTAATCCATGAACTTCATGGTCCTACGGCCGAGGCTGCAACCCGTGACGGACTGGACTGCATCGGTCGCGCACCGGTCCATCTCGACAAAAACCATGACGTTCTTTTTATCCTTGCCTTTCGGATCAAAAATGTCGATCTGCCGGAGGCCAAGCATGGACATTCGCACGCCGAGTACCTGGCCTGCGCAGAGATGTCCGTGGACTTTGACGGACTCGTCCAGAAGCATTTCGCATTCAGTCATGTCCGTGCACTCTCCCGGGGTGGTAATACAGGTTAGGACCCCTGCGACTCCTGCCTTCTTCGTCCATCAACATGTCCAGGGATACAGTCGCGAGGTCGTCGGCCGTCGGGTCCATGTGCGGGTCCTTTGAAAGATAGAGCAGCTTCATATACGAGCCGCATTTGACACAGCTCTCCGCCTTGACCGCTGAGTTCGATCCTTCCCGCGTATAGTAATCGATTCCCTCGGTAGATTGGCAAGCACTGCACGTGAGCCGTACGAGGTGCCACTGTGAAGCGCAGAGGGAGCAGGAAAGATACCGGAGCCCCTGCTCAGACCCGGTGCTCCGTACAATGCCCACACTCGGGGGTGATCCGCATACCGGGCACAGGCCGCGCTGCTCCGATCGGCAGACTGCGTCTTCCTTCAGCAACGACGCCATGCGCACCCAATAGACCTGGAGCGCGGCGGCAACAAAGGGCATCTCCTGCGGAGCTACAGCGTCGAGGTAGCCTGACACGATACAGTCCGCTGTTCCCTCCAGCAGGCCTTCATCCGCCTGCATCAGTTTCATAAGCGCATCCTGCGCCAATGCTGGAAGGTCCGGCCCCTGCACGGTTTGAAGGATCTGCTTCAGCCCACTTCGCCATGCCGGGTCGCGTCGTAGGGACTGTGCGCCCAGTAGCGGCATGCCCTTTTCTCTGCATCGAGCCTGCTCATCCGGACCAGGTATGATGCCACGAGGGAACTGCTGCAAGGCTTCCTGCTGCGCGTTTGAAAGCTTCGCAAGAAAGGACAGGAAATCTCCGAGCGGATGACCGTTCGACAGAAGGCGCAGGCGTTCTGCCCTGCGGCTGAAGATTGTGCCATCGGGCAGGAAGAGAAAGCGGATCTCCCCCCGGGGGGCTTCCAGCTGGCCGGGCTCCAGGATGCGGACGTCCGTGCTCATTTATCTCCTCCGGTCATCTCCCGGAACCATGCCGGGTGATGCTGCTTCGCCCAGGCGCGTCTCACCCAGCCGTAGACCATGGCAGACATGCTCTCCCTAGTCCAGAGAGCTGCGTAGATATGGAAGATGATAAGGCCGATAAATATCGCCGCTGATGCGGCATGGACGACCGACGACACGCGGATCAGCCAGATCGGGAAGAGGTAGGAGAAGTAAGCCCGCCATATGACGATGCCGGACAGGAAGAGCAACGCTAGCAAGATCGCCGACAGCCAAAACACAAGCTTCTGACCGCCGTTGAATTTGCCCTGTTCCGGCATGTTGCTGTCGTCGCTGTTCACTATTTCACGGACGCGGCAAAGCCATTCCCGGTCCGACGGGGTCAAAACATTGTGCTCACGGAAGCGGCCATACATGATGGCGAACAGAACGCATAGCGCCACCCCGAAGAAGGGATGGAGGATGCGGTCCCAGACTCCGCCGCCGAAGAACTGCGCCAGGGTATAATAGTAGGGCTGAAAGAGGCTCAGCCCGGACAGCGCCGCAAGAATAAAGCAGATCGCCGAGAGCCAGTGGTTGGCGCGCTCGGCCGGAGTATATCGAAGTATTCTTTTCGGATCATTTTTCATTTTTATACTCCTTCTCGATCTCTTCCGATACCCTGCTCGGTCCCTTGGTTACGTAATGGAGAATAGCAGCAAGAATGCCCGCGCCGAACAATATCGAGGCGAGTGGCTTGGCACCATCTTTCCACAAAGAGACCATTGCGGAGATCGACGGGTCCTTCGGAAGGTCATTGTAGATCCCCGGCCGGTCCGCGTGCTGCAGCACGTACATCACGTGTGTTCCGCCCACGTCCGGCGGATTGTAGATGCCCGCGTTCGCGAATCCGCGGCTTTTGAGGTCGACCAGCCGCTCTTCAGCGTGCTGCAGCATGTCCTCTTTGGTACCGAACACGATCGCCCCGGTCGGGCAGGTCTTGGCGCACGCAGGCTCCAACCCCGCGGCCACGCGGTCGGAGCAGAGCGTGCACTTGTAGACCTTACCGTCTTTTTTCGAAAGCCGCGGGATGTTAAACGGACAGCCGGTTATGCAGTACCCGCAGCCGATGCAGTTCTCTTCATGGAAATCTACGATCCCGTTGCTGTACTGCACAATGGCGCCTGGTGCCGGGCAGGCCTTGAGGCAGCCCGGATCAGCGCAGTGCATGCAGCCGTCCTTGCGGATCAGCCATTCGAGGCCGCGCTCGGTTTCGATTTCCGTGTACCGCATCACGGTCCAGGAGTTTTCTGTCAGGTCCGCGGGATTGTCGTACACGCCTTGGTTCGTGCCGATCGCATCGCGCGTGTCATTCCACTCCATGCACGCCACCTGGCAGGCCTTGCACCCGATGCATTTCGACACATCGATCAGCTTTACGACCTCCGGAGTCTGGCGCTGTTCCGGCGGCCGGGTGCTCGTTGCGGAGCGCCGGACGATATCGAGCGATTGAAGTGCCATGATCTGCCTCCTATGCCTTTTCGATATTCACGAGGAAAGACTTGAACTCCGGCGTCTGCACGTTGGCGTCGCCAACGAACGGCGTCAGGGTGTTGGCGATATAGCCGCTTTTGGCTATTCCTTTAAAGCCCCAGTGGATCGGAATGCCCACGTGATGCACGGTCTTGCCGTGAACCGTAAGCGGCTTAATGCGCTTGGTCACGACCGCCCTAGTCTTGATGAAGCCGCGGGTGGACCACACCTTGACCTGATCGCCGTGCCTAATGCCTTTCTCCTTTGCCAGTTCCTCGCCGATCTCCACGAACTGCTCGGGCTGCAGGATGGATGAGAGCTTTGTGTGCTTGGTCCAGTAGTGGAAGTGTTCGGTCAGGCGATACGTGGTCGCAGCATACGGGTAGTCCTTGCCTTTTCCGAACGTCTCAAAGTCGTCCTTGAACACCCGCGCCGCAGGATTGCTCACGACCTTGGGATGGAGCGGGTTCGTGTCGATCGGCGTCTCGAACGGCTCATAGTGTTCGGGGAATGGTCCTTCCGCCATCTTGTCCAAGGCGAAGAGCCGCGCAACGCCTTCCGGGTTCATGATGAACGGATTCATCGGGTCCCCCGGTGCAACGTCGGGCTTGAAATCCGGCACATCAACGCCAGTCCATGCCGTGCCGTTCCAGCTGATCAATTTGCGCTTCGGGTCCCAAGGCTTGCCGCTGGGATCGTTCGATGCCCGGTTGTACAGGATGCGTCGGTTGGCCGGCCAGGAGAACGCCCAGTTCTGTGTGTTGCCGAGGCCCGAGGGATCCGAGTTGTCACGCCGCGCCATCATATTGCCCTTTTCAGTCCAAGCGCCTGAGAAGATCCAGCAGCCGCAGGAGGTGGTGCCGTCGTCCTTGAGCTGGCCGAAGCCGTCCAATTGCTGATCTTTCTTTACCAGCACCTTGGTCTTGTCCTTGGGATCGGTCACGTCTGCAAGCGCCTTGCCGTTGTATTCCATCGCGAGTTCCTCCGGGGATGGTGAGCGCGCGATCTTGTAATTCCACGTCAGGTTCAGGATCGGGTCAGGGAATTCTCCACCTTCCTTCTTATACAGGTCCCGCAGTGCGAGGAAGATGCCTGCCATAATCTCTGCGTCCGGCCTGCTTTCTCCGGGCGGATTCGCGCCCTTATGATGCCATTGGAGCCAGCGGCCCGAGTTCGTGAGCGAGCCGTTCTCCTCCGCGAAGCAGGTGGAGGGAAGCCGGAATACCTCGGTCTGGATTTTGGCGGACTCCACGTTGTTAAAGTCCCCGCTGTTCTCCCAGAAGCAGGAGGTCTCGGTTGAAAGCGGATCGATCACGACCATGTACTTGAGCTTGGCCAGACTCTCCCCGACCTTGGCTTTGCACGGAAAAGCAGCAAGCGGATTGAACCCCTGGCAGAAGTACCCGTTCACCTTGCCCTGGTGCATGAGTTCGAAAATCTGGAGCACGTCGTAGCCCTTGTCGAGCTTCGGCAGCCAGTCAAAGCACCAGTTGTTGTCCTTTGTGGCCGCGTCACCGAACCAGGCTTTCATCAGGCTCACATGGAACTTCTCATAGTTCTGCCAGTAGGACATCTGGCCCGGCCGTAAGGGCTTGAGCGCCCGCTTGCTGATGTAGGTCTTGTAGTCCGTCTCCTTCTCGCCGGGAAGCGTGAGGTAGCCCGGCAGGAGGTTCGACAGGAGCCCCAGGTCGGTCAGGCCCTGGATATTCGAATGGCCGCGCAGCGCATTCATGCCGCCACCCGGCATGCCGATATTGCCGAGCAAGAGCTGCATCATGGCAGCGGTACGGATTATCTGGGAGCCGACCGAGTGCTGGGTCCAGCCAAGCGCGTACATGATGGTGAGAGTCCGGTCCGGCACCGAGGTTGTCGCGATGGTTTCCGCCACCTTGAGGAACATGTCCTTGGGCGTGCCGCAGATGTCGCTCACCATTTCAGGTGTATACCGGGAATAATGCATCTTCAGGAGCTGAAACACGCATCGGGGATGATTGAGGCTCGGATCCACTTTAGCGTACCCGTCAGGACCCAATTCGTACATCCAGCTTGTCTTATCATAGGAACGTTTTTCAGCAATGTAGCCCGAGAACAGGCCGTCATCGAAATGATAATCCTCGCGAACGATGAAGCTTGCGTCCGTGTATGCCTTGACGTACTCATGCTGAATTCTGTCGTGCGTGAGAAGGTAGTTGACCAGGCCGCCCAGGAAGGTAATGTCCGTGCCCGTGCGGAGCGGGGCATAGAAATCTGCTACCGATGCGGATCGCGTGAAGCGAGGGTCTGCGACGATGAATGTTGCCTTGTTGTGGGCCTTGGCCTCGGTCACCCATTTAAATCCGCATGGGTGCGCCTCAGCAGCGTTCCCGCCCATTACCAGGACGACGTTCGCGTTCTTGATGTCGACCCAGTGGTTGGTCATCGCGCCGCGGCCGAACGTGGGGGCCAGACTGGCCACCGTGGGGCCGTGTCAGACCCGAGCCTGATTATCAAACGCCAGCATCCCGGTGCTGCGGACGACCTTATGCGTAAGGTAGCCGGTCTCGTTGCTTGATGCGGAGGCTGCAAGGAATCCCGTGGTGAGCCACCGGTTGACTGTTGCCCCTTCGGCATTTTTCTTGACGAAGTTCTTATCCCGGTCGTCCTTCATCAGGCGCGCGATCTTTGTGAATGCCTCGTCCCAGGAGATGCGCTTCCAGTCCTTGGAACCGGGCGCGCGATATTCAGGATATTTGAGACGGTTCGGGCTGTGGATGAAGTCCACAAGGCCCGCGCCTTTGGGGCAGAGGGTGCCCCGGTTAATGGGATGGTCCGGATCGCCCTCGATATGAAATATCGAGGACTCGGCGTTTTTGGCCCTGTCGCCCATGCTGTGCATGATCAGGCCGCAGCTCACCGAGCAGTAGGGGCAGGTATTTCGGGTCTCGGTGCTTCGGGCGAGCTTGAACTGCCGCACCTCGGCCTGCGCATTACCGGGCGCAAAGCCCAAGGCCGCAACACTAGATGTCCCCAGCCCGGCAGCGGTGACCTTGAAGAACTGTCTTCGTGTTAAGCGCATAGTGATCCCTCCTGATTTTCACGGACGGCAATTAAACCGGACGATAGCACTTCGCATGGTTCTCATCGCGGCATCATACGTATGCATTACAAAAATCAAAATTCATCAATGTTGATGAGAGACAGACCCTCTGGAGGCTACAACGCAAAATTTTCTTTACTCGAATTTCAATGGACAAGTCACTCGCTGTCGAACCCGGGAAATCGCATGATTATTCTGACAGCACTGAGACCGACGGTTCCCCCCGAGCATAATCAACTGAATATACTATATCAAATCAACTATAGCGTGTTTTGACCTGCACTTCCAATAACCATGCATGTTTTCGGCGCAAAATCGTCACGTTTACTTTCTACGCATAGTGAGCTGCCCCCGGTTATTGTACGAGGTTGAGAGTCGGGTTTTTGGGTTGAATTGCCTCTGAGACCGGTGGCCGGTAACCCAGCGAGCTGTGTGGTCAAGTATAATTATACTCCCTCCGCCACATCTCAATCAAGACCTTTGCCTCTAGTAATGTCGTCAAGATTTCTCTGTTCAAAAGTTCATTCCGAAACTTTCCATTGAAAGACTCGATGTAGCCATTATCCCAAGGGCTGCCTGGCTCGATAAACAGGCTTTTGACTCCGACGTTGGCCAGCCATTCTCGCGGACGGCCTTTGCGGTAAATTCATAGCCATTAACTCTTATCCGATTATTACTGTGAACTACACCGTAGAGTGGAGCCCTGGCGTAGTGATTTGCAGGTTGAGTATATCTGTTGCTTTCCCTTTCGGTTAACAGTGCCTCGCTAACCCAACCATAACTCTATCTCCAGTACCCCCTCATCAAACCGTACGTTCGATTTTCTCGAATACGGCTTTCCAATCATCTTCATCCAGCGGAATTCGCAGTTTTCCAGGGAGCGGTTGCCGGTATCTTATATAGCCCTAGTTCTTTATACAGGTACTCATATGGATATCGATTGAATCCCCATCCGCTTTTCCGTTTCCTCCGCATAAGATGCTTTCGGACTCTATTCTCAAGGTAGTTTCTAATATGTGTCAGTTGCTTACTGCTGTTCCCGTAGTAGGAATAGTTCGACCAACCCCTTGCCATCATGTTGAGTTTATCGATGACCTCACCTATTGGAACAATCACACATGCTTCTCTCGTAAGGTGCTTGATTTCTGCCCTCGCACGTGCCATAGACTTCTTCGAGGGAATGATCAGAGGAAACATCCTCCCTGTTCTCGTACTTCTGGTAAGCTTCACTGTGAATCCAAGAAAGTTGAAGCTTTGCTCTCTGGCGCCTAGAGTTTTTGTCTTCTTTTCATTCAGGCTGAGACCGAGTGCGGTAAGCACTACTATAATTTTCTGCCGTACCACTTCGGTGTTTGCCCTACAGAGCATGACAAAATCATCGGCGTATCTGATGAGCCGTGCACTAAACTCCTCCTGCATTCGTTTCTCTTTCCAAAGAGTATCGAGAATATTAAGGTAGATAGTGGCGAGGAGCGGTGATATGACTCCTCCTTGAGGTGTTCCTTTGCCGTTGGGCTGGTATTTCTTCTTTCCGTCTTCATCCTCTTCTACTACTGGCGCTGTAAGACATCTTGATGAGTCTCAGGATGCTCTTGTCCACGATGCGTTTCGCTACTTCCTTGAGTAGTTTCTCATGCGGGATGGAATCAAAGTACTTGCTGATATCCGCGTCGATTACCTGTGTTCTTCCTGCCCAAAGGTGTTGCTTACTATCGTCCATTGCTTGATGAGCACTTCTTTTCGTTCTAAATCCATACGAGTTTTCTTGGAAGTCGGCCTCGAAGATAGGCTCGATGACCAGCTTGGTCGCCATCTGGACAATCCGGTCTTTAATGGTCGGTATCCCGAGTGGTCGTTTGCTACCATCCGCTTTGGGGATATAAACCCTCCTTACCGGCATGGGCTTGTACGTCTTGGTTCGTAGCTCTCGTGCTAAGTTCTCAAGATACTCCTGCGCTCCCCTCTCTGTCTCCTCTATGTGCTCAAAGGTCTGGCCGTCTACTCCAGCTGCCCCCTTGTTTGCTTTGACAAGATCTTAGGCATGGCCCAGGATGTCCAGCCGATAGACCTTATCGTAGAGAAGATAGAATCTGAACTTCGGCTCCTGCTTGGCCTTCTGGTATAGTTTCCTCTGAAGTTCCCGAATCCTCTCTGGGGTTTTAAGCATTACGCAATCCCCCAATCCTTCCCTCCTTTGGAAACGTGATGAAGGTATTGCCCCTTTCCTCTCCCAAGGTTATGTTGTCCTTGGGATACAGGCGGTACCATGGGCAAATCCGATTCCCTTGTCGACCCGCTGGAATTTCTGGGTTACCTTATATCCACCAGTTGCCGTCCTGTACGGCATCGACAAGGGCCTCCCGTGCTGCCTCGTTTGGCTGCCCCCGCGTGTCGCCCCTGGTACCTCGAAAGTCCATCTATCGGTTTTGACAGTTTTTGTTAAGATAGATGCATCGGCCTTCCCCTACTAGTAAGAGGGTCGGCAACTTCATTGGTTCTTACGAGGCTACTTATAGGTTCGCTTTCGCTGCGACCCGCGGTTTTGCTCGCCCCCTAAAGGGACTTTGTCAGGGAACTTAACGCTTTGGATTACTCCTCACGTCTCCCTCGCGCTACGTGGGTGAACTGCCGAACTCCCACGGTCGGACTTGAACCGACTAGTCATACGATATACACGGCATGCTACAACTAAACGAGTTTCGGCAGATTAAAACTCTAACGATTACCAGTCGTAACATTATTTGCAGAATCCTCTCACTGTTTCACGTAGGGATACGTCGCAGCAGACGCAATGATGATCCGAAACCAATGCATCTCGACATCTAACGAGGCAGCCCAAAAAGAGCTGTAATATATAATTGTAAAGGATGATCGAATGCCAGTGCAGGCGGAAAGGAGTAAAATCATGGGAGAAAAAATCAAAATATATGGGATGCCGGGTTGACCCTACACGGAGAAGGCCCGGGAGGTTTTCGGAGGTAGGGTCGAGTATTATGATGTGAAGAAAAACGTTACAAGGCTCGATGAAATGCTTTCCTATTCAAAGGGGAAGAGAGATGTGCCGGTGATCGTGGAGGGTGAAAAGGTTACCGTAGGCTACGGTGGTACCTGAGGCGTTTGAGACCCCGGCGGTCAGCTGGGAAGAAGGTATGCTTAATGACCCGTTCTACGCGAGGCGCAGAGCCTGAATCGCAGGGAAGAGGTTGCGGTAATCAGGAAGACGCCCGCGAGGGAGGGTTTTTTATAACTGATTATATTGGTTAGGAACTACATGAACGAGTGATCATTGATTTCGCAAAGGCGGTTCCCTGAGAGTCTTTTACTACCCACCGATTTCTGAATAAAACATACAATAGTGAATAATGACAACTTTTGCGCATTCCCGGAAGATAACTACGCTGCATGATCAAAAAAAACTTACAAATTCTCAAGAACCTTTTCTGCCGCGTGCTGAATAACTTGATCAGACGTTCTTGCCTTAGCCAGAATGAAAAAGCCATGTTTTTCGAGAAAGCCGATGATCTGTTTGTATTTGATCTTACTTTCATCGAAATGAATTAATGCGCTACCGATCACAGGGTTGGTTTTTACCGACGTTATCCCTTCCAACCCCAGTAAAGTCTTTACAAA
>DASPQB010000215.1:0-4810 GCA_035625205.1 Nitrospirota bacterium
AAATAATCTTGACAAAAAGTCGACTTATAATATAGATTAATTAAGTATTTAAACTGTTTAGCAGTTAATTTAGGTGGGCACGAGATTGAAATAGCTTTTGCAGGGGTTTAGGATTCAATTGAAGCATATGTCACATTTTACAACCGATAATCCATGCCTAAAATAATTATGCTGGACAGAGGGAGGAACAATGCGGTCCATCCTTATTCTCGCCATATTAGGAACTCTATTTTTACTTCATGGTGTGAGCTCTGCAGAGACTAACTCTGAGTGCCAAACAAGATGTTCTGCTGAAAAAGCGTCGAATGACGCAAACTGTTCACAAGCTGAGGAGACATTTGATAAAACACGCGTCCAGTGCGTGCAGGAGAATCAAGTCACATTCAATGATTGTCTCAAAGCTTGCCCGCAACCCGAACCTACAAAACCTACAGAACCTACAGAACCTACAGAACCTACAGATACGCCTGAAGCGAAGTAAACATACACTTGCTGTTCATAGACTCATCATTACATCCTGTAAATCGTACCAATTGAGTCTTTTCAGAATTCCACGTTCCAACTCCCATGAAGAGGGTTTTGTCAAGTGCCATCCTGGAATTTTTTTCTAAGCGCTATTGTCGCATTACGTCTCAAACATCCCACACGTTACCGACAATCCGGTAATATATCAGGGAACCAGCCATCCTCCCATTCGAGATCACCCCATTGGTGTCTCACCTTGCTGATGCTGATGGCACGCCCATTCTACAAGCCGGTCTTTTCAACCAAGTTGGATGCTCGGGCTATGCCAAACCGTTGATTTCCTGAATCCCGGTTCATCGTTGTGAGAGCTTGCCTCCGTGATGATTCCTCCTATATTCTGTTAGTGCACATGGAGCAGCTGGGCATCGTAAGGTCTCTGGTCACGCAGCACGTAAAAGATGATCTCGATCAGCTTTCGTGCCAAAGCGACCACTGCGGTCTTGGAGCCTCTGCGCCTGGCTAGCCGCTCATACCATTTCCGTAACGGTTTGCTTTCACTGTTTGTGCTGCGTAAGATCGCCCGAACGCTCTGAACTGCTACATGCCTCACTTCACTGCGCCCTTCGCGGGTTATGTGGCCATAATTAGCTCGCTCTCCGCTACTAAAGACGCTCGGGACCAGACCGCAGTAGCTCGTTAACTGCTTTGCGCGCTTGAACCGCTTGATTGTCGAAATCGCTGCATAGGTGGTCTTGGAAGCAACCTCGCCGATCCCAGGCACGCTCTTTAAAAGCTCAATGTCCTTATTACCGTACTCCGCAATGACATCATCGAGTGCTCTCCGCTGCTTCCGGAACTCAGTGATTATCGTCTCGTAGCTCGCAATGATTGGATGGAGGTGCTTCGGGACACTCTTGTTCATCAAGAGCCTTGAAAAAGTAGATTCATCGTTGAAGGCCTTTGCTTTGAGCTTTATTCCTTCCTGCCGGAGCATGCCCCGCAGATGGTTCATGATACAGGTAGTACTCGTAACCAGTTGATGTCGAGATCCCAATAAATCCCGTAGCTCTCGACTTTCACCCTCTGCCACAAACACCCGTTCGGGCAATTCGTCAACCCGTAGTAACTTTGCGAGAAATTTAGCATCTACCTTATCAGTTTTCTTTTTGTTCTTGGCAATCAGCTTTACTTTGTTCGGGTTGACGATATAAACGCTGATTCCCATTTTCTTAAGGATGTCGTATATCCAGCGGCTATGGCCGCCGGCCTCTACCGCCACCTTTACTTGCTTGCCTACCCATTTTTTGAAATACTGTCGATAGCCATCCTTATCTGTAGGGATCTCCTGTCCCTCGATCTTTTTGCCTCCCCGATCGGTAACATATAGATAGCTGCTCTTGTCAGACACATCGTCTCCAATGTAGAACATGGTGGATACCCCCTTACTGTGATATTGAGTTCCTCTTTAGTCACAGGGTAGCACCGATTATTGTGTTTTTGCCCTCCTTCATAGCATCTACAAACACGCACTCGTAGCAACCGAAAAGAGTGCGCATTTCCTGACGAAATATGCGTCCATGCTATCACTATCTATAAGTGCGTCCTTCTAGAAATAAACGTCGGTTGTGTGATTTTGGAATATTTACGTTTCACCTCGCAATCATTACTAACGCATACCTCTAAAATATCCTGTACCGCTATCTTTATTAATCTTGACCTCAAAAAATCTTTGTGATAACTTTTAAAAAATGAATTACTTAGGGTACTTTTCTGACCACATGAATCTTTATTTAGCTTCAGACAGTCCGAACCATAGTAAAAGTTTTACTAACGATAAAAAAACTGAAAAGGAAGGCATAGAGAGCTTATGAATCCATCGGAACGTATTGACCAACTGATCGCAGAACTCACAGACTGGCGTGGCAAAACGTTCGCAAGCATCCGCAAGAGCATCCTTGAGGCCGACCGGGAGATAATCGAGGAATGGAAGTGGATGGGAAGCCCAGTGTGGTCTCACGACGGAATACTCGCGGTCGCCAATGCCCACAAAGAGAAGGTGAAGCTTACCTTTGCCCACGGGGCGAGCCTCCCGGATCCTGACAAACTCTTCAACGCTGGCCTTGAAGGCAACGCTAGACGAGCGATCGATTTTTTCGAGGGCGATAAGATTAATGAGCGTGCTTTAAAAAATCTCGTCCGTGCCGCTGTTGATTACAACCGTGCCAAATTGAAGAAGAAAGCGCCTGCCGATACTCGAACGAAAGTTCACAAAAGTAAAAAGTAATTTAAGGCATTGATAGCATATCTGTACAATGATGAGAAGACTATAAACTGAGGATTAAAAAAGAGGAACAATGATTGAAATGACAAGAAACATGTCTGTCGTGCTTTATATTCTTGTGATGATAGCAGTTGTCGTTAGTGTAGATTTACTGTTCTTTAAGAATCGATTCTGGGAACGGCTGATGGTGAACATCGGTATTGTCTTAGTATTTGCAGCCTTCTATTTGAGATTTTTAAAGAACCAGTAAGCTAAAGCCGCTCGGAGAGAGCTAGGTGCTCAAGACGACCAGCGCCTCAGCAAAGCCGGGGCTGACCTCTTACCGCTGGGAATGGTCGCTAAATCGAAACGGCCTTAGAATACATCAACTCGCTATGATTCTGAAAGAAAGAATGACACTAACAGGTTCTGGTTCTCTCTATCCCATTTATGTTCGTCAAAGCGCGACTCGAACAGAGGTAGAGGTCGATGTGTCAAAAATGTGAAATGGAATATTCTGAGAATTTTAACATTGGCGACGCGCCCGAAAGCGATGCGTGACTCTAGTGTTCATTCCTAGCATGATACAACTACTGATATGGTTGACAGTGTCAAGAGGGAAATAGTCCCCCTGTCCCTTTTTTATGGGTTATGGTTCAGCAGTAAGCTCCAGGGCACAAACAGAGACGGGGCCTGTTGTGCGACATACTATAACGCTCCTGTCAAGAGAAAATTTCAGTTTGCTTATATTAAAATAAGTTAGCTTGATCCATATATAACAGGGCGCACGTCTCCTTTCGGCATTGGCGCCGTTGTCGATTTTATCGGCGATTCTCTCGCATCCAAACGAACGATACCTCTGATCGTTATGGCCTATACGGCGTGCCGCGCCTTTGGCTTGGCCGCCAAGAATACCTAATCTAGATTCTATCGTTCAAACGAGAGGCCCTGTATTGTCGCACACGAGGTCAACTGCCCTCAACGTTTGATCCCGGGCTCTCTCGCCGAAATCATTTTATTTATCGAATCATGCGGCTTCTTGCCGATCTACCTCCAGTTGAAGATATTTCGGGTCGAAGCACTCCTTCTTTTTCATCAGCGTCCAAGCAATAATCAAAAGTTTCGCGGCAAGCTTAACCCTCATTTTCGTGGCGATCCCTTTCTCCTTTGCCCTTCCGGCAAGCTTTTTCGTAAAGTAGGTTATAAAGTCCTTGTTCTTAAACGAGGCAATTAGAGCTGCCTGATACAGCCCATACCGGAGATCAGCCTTGCCCTGCTTGGAGATGACTGGCGTCGCGTTGTTAGACGTCTTTCCACTCCGATTCGCGCAGAGATCAAAACCCGCAAGTTTCAAGACCTGTTTGCTGCTCCTAAAGCGGTATGGATCGCCGATGGCCCCCAGGACCTTGGCTGATACGTCCGGCCCGAACCCTGGGATACTTAACAAATACGTGTACTCAGGAAACTGAAGGCAAGCATCTTCAAGCTTATCGTCCACATCCTTGATTGTTTGCCTTATCTGCTTCAAACCGTCCACCATCACCCGGGCCTCATAGAAGGCGGCCTCGCCCATAGTGCAGCCAATAGAATTGATAGCGTCCCTCCAAATCGCCCCCATCCTGCGCCCTTTCGCCAGCGTCATTTTGCCCGGTGCTACGGTACGGCAGAAGTCATCGTATTCCATCCCGGCGATTGCCGAAGGATCAAGACATTCCCGCACCACTGCCAGTGTCTCCGCGGGTCCATAGTACTTATCTAGCTCAGGAAAATACTGTGCAAGAATGTGATTGCGAATGCATGCGCTTATGCCATGCTCCCGTTTCTTCAGCCTCCGTTTGAGCGCATTCAGGATGCGCACGTTCCGCAATGTCATCAGGGGATATTCATAAAACAGGCACTTCCCCTGGGCAATGAGATCCGCGACATTGGCCGAGTCCTTGTCATCGTTTTTATCCCATCGGCCGTTCAGGAGCTGCCGGTTGTTCTTTACCGCCGCACCGCCGACAAGAACAACCATCCGCCCGCACTTAACCAGATGCTCTGCCAGGGGCTTGTGGTAGTCCGCTGTTGGCTCGATACCAAAAA
>DASPQB010000216.1:0-16685 GCA_035625205.1 Nitrospirota bacterium
CAGAAGGAATTGAGACGGAGATTTACTCGTTGGCAGGGAAGCTGGTCCAAGGATGCATCGCGTGCTATAAGTGTTTCGAAAAGAAGAACAGACGCTGCGTCGTGGAAAAGGACATCATCAACGAATGCATCCAGAAGATGGATGAGGCAGATGGAATCTTGCTCGGTTCTCCGACATATTTTGCCGATGTATCTGCAAGCATGAAAGCGCTGATTGAACGTGGAGGGATGGTGGGACGGGCAAATGCTGATATGTATAAGCGTAAAGTAGGAGCAGCGGTAGTGGCAGTCAGGCGTGCAGGCGGGATACATGTGTTTAACTCGCTCAATTATTTTTTCTCGATAAATGAGATGATCATTCCAGGATCAAGCTACTGGAACCTCGCCATAGGCAGGCAACCGGGCGAAGTTAATAGTGACGCTGAAGGAGTTCAGACCATGAAGAACCTCGGCAAGAACATGGCGTGGCTTATGAAGAAGATTAATGCGTAGGTACATGGGGGTTTCCATGGAAGTTAGATTGAGAACGAGTGGTTTTGAGACCGCCACTGCGATGGCTAGATGTGGTAGAGCGTTTTTTTGCACATGGATATCTATTTCATGACCGGGTATCAACAGGCCGATGAGTAAACCGGTTAGCGACATTATAGAAGGATCGGAGCCGAGAAAGTTCTTGACAGCAATACAGTATTTGAGGTAATGTATAAATGTTCCCGCAATTCTCTTTAAGTCTGGTCCTGTGAGGCCAGGAAGGGTTCAGAATGAAAAAAATAATCAGCGGACACACGCTTGCGACTAGACACATGTAAACCTTCTTTCCATTCTGGGAAGAAGGTTTTTTTGTATCTTTTTTGATCTTAACAGGAGTCAAAACGATGAGTATCAAGGAAAAAGCCCTGATCTTTGATAAGATCGGCATCGACCGGGCGCTTACGAGAGTAGCCCATGAGATCTTAGAGAAGAACAAGGGGGCCGGCGATCTTGTCCTGGTCGGCATCCAGCGGGGCGGTGTTCATCTGGCCAAACGTCTTGCGGCAAAAATTCTAGAAATTGAAAAAGTTTTGATCCCCGTCGGAAGCTTGGATATTACCATGTATCGGGACGATCTTTCGACACGCAAGTCCCAGCCCGTTCCTCAGGCCACGGACATCTCGTTCGATATACAGGATAAGATCATGGTCTTGGTGGACGATGTGGTATATACCGGCAGGACCATTCGAGCGGCATTGAATAGTATCATGGACTATGGCAGGCCAAAACGGATTCAGCTGGCGGTCCTTGTGGACCGGGGACACCGTGAACTTCCGATCCGTGCTGATTTTGTAGGAAAGAATCTGCCGACTTCGTCCAGGGAAAAGGTGGAAGTCATGCTGGCCGAGGATGGGAGGGATGAAAAGGTTGTTATTCTCGGAGAATGAAAAAGAAAGGGGCAAGGGCAAGTAGCAATGGTCATGGAAATACATTAGCTTTGGACCAAAACCCGCAAACGCTAATCTTATGTCTCTCAGTTCTAAAGACCTACTCGGCATCAAAGGCATGACCGCTGATGAGATCAAACTCATTCTTGACACTGCTTCAACGTTCAAGGACGTGTCTGAGCGGGACATCAAGAAAGTGCCGACGCTTCGCGGTAAGACCGTAATCAATCTTTTCTACGAAGCGAGCACGCGTACTCGAACTTCGTTTGAGCTTGCAGGTAAGCGGCTTTCGGCAGACGTGATAAATATATCCTCCTCGACCAGCAGTGTGATAAAGGGAGAGACCTTGCTCGATACCGCTCGGAACATCGAGGCAATGAAATGCGATATCATCATCGTTCGCCACTCCTGCTCAGGCGCTCCTGAATATCTTTCCAAAAGGCTTAAGAGTTCGGTGATCAATGCTGGAGACGGGGCCCACGAACACCCCACCCAGGGACTTCTCGACATGTTTACGATCAGGGAAAAGTTCGGCAAGCTCGAAGGACTGACCGTGGCCATCGTTGGAGACATCATGCACAGTCGAGTTGCGAGGTCCAACATTTATGGGCTTACGACCATGGGCGCAAAGGTTCGAGTCTGCGGTCCTCCTACAATGGTTCCGTCGTGCATCGAGTGCCTGGGCGCGCAGGTTTACTACAATATGGATAAAGCAATCGAAGGAGCGGATGTGGTGATGATGCTTCGGCTCCAGCTCGAGCGCCAGGCTGCCGGTCTCTTCCCGGGTGTACGTGAATATGCAGAGCTATTCGGTCTCAATCCGCGACGTCTGGAACGGGCCGCGAAGCATGCGATTGTAATGCATCCAGGTCCCATGAACAGGGGTGTGGAAATATCGTCAGAGGTTGCAGACGGGACCGCTGTCATTCTGGAACAGGTCACAAACGGCGTGGCTGTCCGGATGGCGGTGATGTTCCTGCTATCTGGCGGGATGAGGACCGACGCTCAGTAAATTCACGGAATCATTAAGGAAAA
The DNA here is from genome assembly GCA_035625205.1 of Nitrospirota bacterium. Lineage (GTDB taxonomy): Bacteria > Nitrospirota > UBA9217 > UBA9217 > UBA9217 > JAJYKN01. The sequence goes on from DASPQB010000216.1 coordinate 2,453, forward strand.
TTGGGAAGAGGGAGAAGCAGGATAATTTTGGCTTTACTCCCATTCGCTCTTAATTCCCTTTTTCCGCAAACATCTTTCATCGGGTGCTTATATGGGCATATTGCTTAAAAACGGTAAAATAATCGATCCTGCAAACAAGGTCGACGAAAAGCTCGACATCCTCATATCTGACGGCAAGATCGCAAAAGTTGGAAAACCAGGTTCAATCACGACGAACGGCTTTAAGGTCATCGATGCCGCAAATAAACTCGTGGTCCCAGGCCTCATTGACATGCATGTGCATCTGCGCGAACCAGGATACGAATACAAGGAAACGATCGCAACCGGCACGGCCTCGGCAAAAGCTGGAGGATTTACCTCCGTCTGTTGTATGCCGAACACCAACCCTGTAAATGACAACCGTTCGGTCACTGAATTCATCCTTTCCCAGGCCAGGGATGCTGCAGCAAGGGTCTATCCGATCGGCGCTATTACGAAGGGCTCAAAAGGTGAGGAACTGGCTGATATGGGAGAGCTCCATTCAGCAGGATGCATCGCCATCTCTGACGACGGCAAACCAGTGATGAACGCGTCAATCATGCGAAGGGCACTGGAATATTCGAAGATATTCGACATGCTCGTTATCTCCCACTGCGAGGATATAACTCTAGCGGCAAAAGGGGTTATGAATGAAGGTGTTGTCTCTACTGAACTCGGTCTCAGAGGCATACCTCGTGCAGCCGAGGACGTAATGACGAGCAGGGACATTTCTCTTGCTGAACTTACCGGCGCCAGGTTGCACATAGCCCATGTGAGCACCGCCGGCTCGGTCCGCATGATACGCGATGCGAAGTCCCGCGGCGTTAAAGTAACAGCAGAGACCTGTCCACATTACTTTTCTTTGACCGAAGAGGCAGTGCGTGGTTATAATACCTTAGCAAAAATGAACCCACCCCTACGAACGGCCGATGACGTTGCCGCGATCAAACAGGGCCTCAAAGATGGCACGATTGACGTGATCTCGACAGACCATGCTCCCCATGCAACAGACGAGAAGTTCGGTGAATTCGACTACGCTGCCTTCGGAATCGTTGGTCTCGAGACTGCACTCGGCCTTACCTTAAAACTCGTGGATGAAGGGGTCCTTACGCTTTCTGAAACTATCTCAAAACTCAGCGTTAATCCTGCTAAAATACTTATGATCGACAAAGGTTCACTGTCAGCCGGATATGATGCGGATATTACGATCATTGACCATTCCGAGGATTGGGTTGTAGATTCATCCCAGTTTAAATCCAAGTCAAAGAATATGCCGTTCAATGGTTGGAAACTCAAAGGCAAAGCGATTCAGACGATTGTGGGTGGGGTGCTGTAATATTCGGAAGTCAGCTGACCCAAATGGAAAGCCTGCAAAGACCGGATCGGACTCAGTTATATAAGGTATTGATAAACTATCAGCATATCACAACATTTTTTGTTAATATCGTCGTTCCCCCTGGTGACTGCTTCCTTCGGCACGCTCAAGACCCAAGAGCTTGGGCATAGATTGATTGCACGCGAACGCCGCCAGAATAATTTCACGGTTGTAATGCTCCATGACAACCGCTCCGTAAATCAAGAGAACCTGATGTGATGAATCGAATGGAGATTGAAAGAAGGTTATTGCAATGAAAAAAGCGTTTCTCGCATTGGCTGATGGTTTGGTCTTCGAAGGCCACTCCTTTGGAGCGGGGGGTGAGACTTCTGGAGAGATCGTATTTAACACGAGCATGACCGGATACCAGGAGATTCTGACAGATCCCTCATATAAAGGCCAGATTGTGACCATGACCTACACCCAGATTGGCAATTACGGTGTAAATGAGGAAGACATCGAATCCGTTAAACCGTATGTCGAAGGGTTTATCGTGAAGGAGAGTTTTGACATACCGAGCAACTGGCGTTCAATAAAGTCCCTCCACTACTACCTGCAGGAGAACGGCATTGTGGGTATCCAGGGAATAGACACCCGCGCATTGACGCGCCACCTCCGCGACTTCGGTGCTCAGCCGGGAGTAATTTCGACTAAAGACGGAAGTCCGGAGAGCCTTATTGCGAAGGCAAAGGCGCTTCCGAAGATGACCGGCCTTGATCTCGCCAAGGACGTAACTTGCAACTCAGCCTATACTTGGGACCAGGGAGATTGGGACATCGCCTCGGGATATGCGAAGAAAGCTGCGTCGAGATACAAGGTCGTGGCTTATGATTACGGCATCAAACGGAATATTTTGCGTCTATTGACCCAGGCAGGCTGTGAGGTGACGGTGGTGCCTGCGACTATGCATCCTGAAAAAGTGCTTGCTATGAACCCCGACGGTATTTTCCTTTCGAATGGGCCCGGCGATCCCGAGCCCGTTACTTATGCGATCGAAAATATCAGGTATCTACTCGGGAAGAAGCCTATATTTGGAATCTGTTTGGGCCAGCAACTTCTTGGGCTTGCGCTCGGGGGAAAGACCTACAAGCTCAAATTCGGGCACCACGGAGGCAATCAGCCAATCATGGATTTAACAACTCAGAAAGTCGAAATCGCGGCCGAAAACCATGGCTTCGCCGTTGATATGGAAACACTGAAAGACACGGTCGTGATGACGCACGTGAATCTGAACGATCGGACTTGCGAAGGGTTTCAGCACAAGACCCTTCCGGCCTTCTCAGTACAGTACCATCCCGAGGCATCGCCAGGGCCGCACGATAGCAGATATTTGTTCCAAAGATTTGTGGATATGATGGAAAAGGGAACAAGGAAATAATTTTTCCTGCAGCTTGTACGGGCGAAGAGAAAATCGAAAAGAGTTCGGGGAGCGCACAGCCGGGAAGATTGCGTATGTGCGAGAAATAATATCACGCTATGATTTCAATGCTGTCATCATCTGAGCTGCATGAAAGGATCGAAGCGGCTTACAAGCTGCTTGAAAGTTGCCGCATATGTCCCCACGAGTGCGGGGTGAATCGTTTAAAGAACGAAAAGCTCGGTTTCTGCAGGTCAGGTCTGAACCCCCTGGTCTCGAGCTCAAGCCCGCATCATGGCGAAGAGCCTCCGCTCTCAGGGACTCGGGGTTCTGGCACGATCTTTTTCACTAACTGCAATCTGAAGTGCGTATACTGCCAGAACTACCCCATCAGCCAAATGGGTCATGGCACGGAGCGGATACCAGGTGAACTCGCTTGTCAGATGCTGTGGCTTCAGGAGGAGGGATGTCATAATCTGAATCTTGTGACACCAACGCATTTCATGCCTCAGATTCTCAAGGCACTAGAAATTGCCAAGGAGCGCGGCTTTGATCTGCCGATCGTGTACAACACGAGTGGATACGAGTCTTTAGAGGCGCTTAGACTGCTGGACGGGATTGTGGATATTTACCTGACGGACATGCGATATTCGGATGACCGGATTGCAATGCGTTATTCTGTAGCGCACCATTACTGGACCGTCAATCGGACCGCAGTAAAAGAGATGTTTCGTCAGGTAGGCAATGTGGTTCTCGATGAGAAGGGCATTGCAAAACAAGGTCTCATCATCCGTCACCTTATTCTCCCCTCCGGCTTGTCGGGCACCCAAGCCGTCATGAAATTCCTTGCTGGAGAGATATCAAAAGATGTTTGCGTTAGCCTGATGTCCCAATATTTCCCGGCTTACAAAGCACACGACATCAAGGAGCTCTCGCGCAGGATAACAGCAGAGGAGTATGACGAGGCGTATCAGATCATGCAGGCGTACGGGCTTGAGAACGGTTGGGTGCAGGAGCTTGAATAACAGCTTGAGATTCTGAGTTTGGAGTTGAGGAAGGAACAAATGCCAAAACGGCAAGATTTAAAAAAAATCATGATCATTGGTGCAGGTCCGATCGTGATCGGGCAGGCCTGCGAGTTTGACTACTCCGGAGTGCAAGCCTGCAAAGCACTCAAAGAAGAAGGCTATGAGATCGTGCTCGTCAACTCGAACCCGGCTACGATCATGACCGATCCGGAAATGGCCCATCGCACTTACGTAGAACCGATCACCTCGGCGGTGGTTGCAAAGATTATCGAACGCGAGCGTCCTGACGCACTGCTGCCGACCATGGGCGGACAGACCGCGCTGAACACGGCAGTGGCGCTCGCTGAAATGGGCGTGCTCAAAAAGTATCAGGTGGAACTTATCGGCGCCAAACTCCAGGCGATCAAGAAAGCCGAGGATCGTCAACTGTTCAAGAAGGCCATGGAGAACATCGGCCTTGAAGTTCCGAAGAGTGGCTTCGCGACAAGCTTGGACCAAGCCTACGATATGCTCGAAAAGGTCGGGTTCCCTGCGATCCTTCGCCCGGCATTCACACTCGGAGGGACAGGCGGCGGTATCGCTTATAACCGAGAAGAATTCGGCGAATTGATAACGCGCGGCCTTGAAGCGAGCCCGGTACATCAGGTACTGGTTGAAGAGTCCGTAGTAGGCTGGAAGGAGTTTGAACTAGAAGTAATGCGAGATACCAAGGATAATGTGGTGATCGTATGCTCCATCGAGAACTTCGACCCCATGGGCGTCCATACCGGAGACAGCATCACGGTGGCGCCTGCGCAGACCCTGAGTGATAAAGAGTACCAAATCATGCGTGATGCTTCAATCAAGATCATTCGTGAGATTGGCGTGGACACCGGCGGGTCAAACATCCAATTCGGCGTACATCCGGCCACTGGCAGGATGGTCGTGATCGAGATGAACCCGCGTGTATCACGAAGCTCGGCTCTGGCGTCTAAGGCCACGGGTTTCGCCATAGCAAAAATAGCCGCAAAACTGGCCGTAGGATTCACGCTCGATGAGATTACGAACGATATTACCAAAGCCACACCGGCATCATTCGAACCGACAATCGATTATGTGGTTACAAAATTTCCGCGCTTTGCTTTCGAGAAATTTCCGCAAGCTGATGCCACGCTCACCACGCAGATGAAGTCCGTCGGCGAGGCTATGTCCATCGGCAGGACGTTCAAGGAATCTTTTCAGAAAGCGCTTCGTTCACTAGAGATCGACCGCTATGGTCTTGAATCGCGCCGCGATCGGGACGGCGACGTTGAACACGGCCTAGACGAGATCCGCCAGAAAATGAGCATCCCGAACTGGGAACGGATCTGGTATATCGCTGACGGCTTCCGGTTGGGCATGGGCGTTGATGAGGTATACAGCCTATCGAAGATCGATCCGTGGTTTCTACGCCAAATGCAGCAGATCACGGACTTTGAAAAAGAGCTGCGGGACCAAGGGGCGACCATCTTGAACAATGCATCTGTAGCGCTTGATCATCCCTTACGACGGGCAAAGGAATACGGATTCTCCGACCGAAGGCTAGCCAGATTGTTTACGACAACAGAAGATGCAGTTCGCAAAAAGCGCTATGAGCTTGGGATACTACCAGTGTTCAAAACCGTGGATACCTGTGCAGCCGAGTTCGAGGCCCATACGCCGTACCTGTATTCGACCTTCGAGAAGCCATTCTATCAGATTCAGGATACCAAGACTTGGGTCCCGGGGCAAATGAAAACCGAATGTGAAGCGAATCCTTCGGATCGGAAAAAAATCGTAATCCTCGGAGGTGGGCCGAACAGGATAGGACAGGGGATTGAGTTCGACTACTGCTGCGTCCATGCGGCCTTTGCACTTAAAGAAGACGGCTATGAAACGATCATGGTGAACTGCAATCCTGAGACGGTGAGCACGGATTATGATACTTCGGACAGGTTGTACTTTGAACCCTTGACACTGGAAGATGTTTTACATATTATACACAAGGAAAAACCCATGGGAGTGATCGTTCAGTTCGGCGGACAGACACCGCTCAAACTTGCAGTGCCGCTGGCGAACGAAGGAGTGAAAATCCTCGGCACGACGCCGGAAAGCATTGACCGGGCAGAAGATCGGAAGAGATTTAAAGAATTGCTCGACAAGCTGGGTCTTCTCCAGGCGGAAAGCGGTACGGCCGTATCCTGCGACGAGGCGGTGGACGCCGCGAACCGCATCGGTTATCCCGTCATGGTCCGTCCTTCTTACGTGCTCGGTGGGCGAGCCATGGAGATCGTTTACGACGAAGACAGCGTCCGGAACTATATGAGCCGGGCGGTTAAGGCTTCGCCCGAACGGCCGGTGCTCATCGATAAGTATCTTGAAGACGCAATCGAGATCGATGTAGACGCGATCTCTGACGGGGAATTGGTCGTCGTTGCCGGCATCATGGAACACATTGAAGAAGCTGGGGTTCATTCCGGTGATTCGGCATGTTCGCTCCCACCGTTTTCACTTCCCAGGAACATTATTGAAGAAATCGACCGTCAGGCCAAGGCACTTGCCCTTGAGCTTGGGGTAGTGGGCCTCATGAACATCCAGTTCGCGGTCAAGGAAGGCAGAATATACGTGCTCGAGGTCAACCCCCGTGCATCACGGACTGTGCCATTTGTGAGCAAAGCAATTGGTGTGCCGGTTGCCAAGTTGGCAGCCCGAGTAATGGCTGGAAAAACGCTCGCAGAGCTTGGTTTCACCAAAGCAGTTACGATCAAGCATATCGCAGTCAAGGAAGCTGTCTTCCCCTTTGCCAAGTTTCCGGGTGTTGATACGCTGCTGGGACCGGAGATGAAATCTACGGGTGAAGTGATGGGTATAGACAAGGAGTTTGGAATGTCTTTTGCGAAATCCCAGATGGCTGCGGGAAACCCCATGCCCATGTCTGGTCGGGTTTTCCTGAGCGTTAAAGATAAAGACAAAGCAGGCGTGCTGGAAGTGGCACAAGGACTCGAAAAAGCAGGGTTCCAGATCGTGGCCACAAGGGGAACCGCCGAATATCTGAGAAAACGAGGCATCACGGTCGAGACCGTGAACAAAGTGACCGAGGGACGGCCGCACATCGTGGACCAGATAACGGATATGAAGGTTGATCTCGTGATCAATACAGTTTATGGTGCCCAGTCGCAGAAGGATTCCTATTCGATACGAAGAACGACGCTAATAAAAGGCATACCTTATTTTACAACGATTTCAGCAGCGAAGGCCGCGGTACACGGTATTTCGGCGCTCAAGGCAAATCCTTTGCAAGTCAAGTCAATTCAGGAGTATCATACATCATGACGCAGAAAATCCCCATGACCAAAGAGGGCTACGAGAAACTTAAGCAGGAACTGGACCATATCATGAAGGTCGAGAGACCTAAAAATATCAAAGATATTGAAGAAGCACGTGCTCACGGCGATCTTTCTGAGAATGCCGAGTATCACGCGGCTAAGGAGCGTCAGGGCCATTTAGATGCCAAAAAGCGCGAGCTGGAGCATAAGCTCTCCCATGCCCAGATTATCGATGTTTCGAAGCTTTCGAACGAAAAGGTTGTCTTCGGTGCTACCGTAACGCTTGCAGACACTGAATCAGGAGATACGAAGAAGTATATGCTTGTAGGTCAGGAGGAAGCGGACTTAAAAAAGGGGAAGATATCGATTCAATCTCCCGTCGGAAAGGCGCTCATCGGTCACAAGGTTGGAGATGTGGTTACGATCAAGACACCGGTAAAAATTGTAGAATATGAAATCCAAGCCATCGAGATTGCCCTTGAATAGATTGAGCAAGGCGACCGTGCTTTCCCATAAATCAGTAGGGAGGGGATATTACCGCATTGTGCTCAATGCGCCAGAGATTGCATCAGCAGCGCGTCCCGGTCAATTCGTAATGCTCAGGGTATCGGAAAATCTTGATCCGCTCCTTGCCCGTCCGTTCGGCATCTCTGATGTTCCTACAAAATCATCCGTTGAGATACTCTATCGCGTTGTAGGCAGGGGGACAACGATGCTGACCGGCAGAAAAGCCGGCGAGCAACTCGGTGTACTCGGTCCCCTCGGTAGAGGTTTCCCATTGCCAGAAAAGAATACGACGCTTGTCATGGTTGCAGGAGGGAGTGGCTTTCCCCCTCTGCATTTCCTGTCTCGGCAAGTAGGATGCAGTTCTCATCTGTTCCTCGGTTCCAGAGACAGAGCATGCCTTCCCCCTGCGGGTATCCTGAAGAATTTCAGGAGCAGTTGCACGAGAGTGCATATCGCAACCGAGGATGGAAGCATGGGGACCAAAGGAATGACCACTGACATCTTAAATGTTTTCGTGACAAAGCTAGAAAAGAAATTTAATATCGTCCTCTGTGCCTGTGGTCCTCACTCAATGCTCGCAGCGGTAAGCAGGATAGCTACAGTGCATGCGATCCCCTGTTATGTTTCTATGGAAGAGCGCATGGCATGTGGCCTTGGCGCCTGTATGGGCTGTTCGATACCGATGAAGAGAGGCGGGTACAAGAGGGCGTGCAAGGAAGGTCCTGTGTTCGACGCGCAGGAGATCGATTGGAGCGAGAGAGTTGCCCTGCCTTTTCCTCAAATGAATAAACGATTAAACACCAGAGAACGTTGACCGGTCTGTAATTAAACCATTAACTATAGTGGGCCTCTTTTAGCACATCTTGAAAACAGACTGACTTTTTCAGTATTAATGAATTTGTGTCATGAAAAAAATACCGATTAAAGTTAAACCGAACCTCAATATAAATTTTGCTGGGATCAAGCTCAAGAACCCAGTGTTGACGGCGTCGGGGACCTTCGGATACGGAGAGGAACTTGCTGAATTTGTTGACCTGAATTTGCTCGGCGGCGTGATCGTGAAGGGCATTTCATTGACCCCGATCAAGGGCAACCCCCCCCCGCGCATCTGGGAGACACCTTCAGGCATGTTGAACGCCATCGGACTTGAAAATCCGGGCGTAGATGTGTTCCTCACTGAAAAACTTCCGTACCTGCGAAAGTTCGACACCGCAGTTATCGTAAATATTTTTGGCTACAGTCTGGATGAATACGTTAAAGTTACGGAATGCCTTGAGGGAGTGCAGGGGATATCCGCTATTGAAGTAAATATCTCGTGTCCCAACGTGAAGGCAGGCGGCATGGCGTTCGGCACGGACGTGCATGCCACCTCCGAACTGCTCTCGGCAGTCCGCAAGGCGACGAATTTGCCTATCATCGCCAAGCTCTCGCCAAACGTAACCGACGTGACAGAGTTTGCCAAGGCTGCTCAAGATGCTGGTTGCAACGGCCTTTCGCTCATTAATACCCTGCTCGGCATGGCAATCGACGTTCGGTGCAGGAGGCCGCGACTCGCAAACTGTACCGGCGGTTTGTCAGGTCCGGCGATCAGGCCCATAGCAGTACGCATGGTGTGGCAGGCAGCAAAAGCTGTGTCTCTTCCCATCATCGGCATGGGTGGCATTATGACGGGAGATGATGCTCTCGAATTCATTCTAGCAGGAGCTTCAGCCATCGCCGTGGGTACGGCGAATTTTGCGAACCCCCGGGCTACTCTCGACGTGCTTGAGGGGCTGGAAAACCTCCTGATTGAACAGCGGGTCGGCACTATACAGGATCTTATCGGGAAGGTGAACGTCCGGTGAGGATCGTCACGAGCCTCAAGAGCAAGATCATTATCGCAATTTCTGCAATTCTGGTCGTTACCATCGGATTAGGTACGTGGATTAATATCAGATATCAACGTGTGCAGATAGAGAATTCGCTCGCAGATAACACACTCATTATTTCGAACTCTATTGAACGAAGCCTTATCGATGCCATGACCTCCGGTAAGAGCAAGGAAGTACAGAGTATTCTCGAAGCGGTAGGCAGGTATCATAACATTCAGGAAGTTAAGATCTTCAGCCCGAACGGAGTCATTTTAAAATCATCCCAGCGGTGGAAGATAGGGAGAAGAGTTGATCCGGTTGTTCAGAAATGGTTTTCCAGCCAGGAATTCCAAAAACCAATCAAACGCAAAGATAAAGGCACATTCACCGTACTATTCCCCATCGCAAACGGAGAGCGATGCTTTCATTGTCATGGTTCAAACGTCAAACTGACCGGAGTGCTTGCAGTTGACGTGACCATGACCCAAGCTCAGCAGGAGCTGGACGCGTACAGCAAAACTATGTTTTTCTGGGCCGTTGGAATCACATCAATCTTGGCCCTCTTCTTGTCACTCTTTCTGACCCGTTTTGTTTCCAACCCGATCCAGGAATTGATAACCACTATGGAACGTGCAGAACGCGGTCTTGAGGCACGGGTCGATGTAAAAAGCTCGGACGATATCGGCAGGCTTGGTGAGGCTTTTAATTCGCTCTTGACGAAGTTGGAGCGGGCACGCCGGAGGGTGGAGCGGTATCACTATGAGCAGATGAAACGTGCCGACCGCCTTGCCTCAATCGGAGAGATGGCTGCCGGCATCGCCCATGAAATTAAGAACCCATTGGCCGGCATTGCAGGCGTCATTCAGGTGCTTAAAAAAGACCATGCGGTGGGCGACCAGAAATGGGCGGTGTTGGACGAGGTCCTCTCTCAGGTTGAGCGTATGGACAAGGCCGTGCGGAACCTGCTATCTTTTACTAGGCCACCGGAACCGAAGATGACATTGGTGGATATTAACGAGTTGATCAATAAACTGCTTGATTTTCTGATGCCACAGTTTTCAAGGAACTCCATCGTAGTCGAGCGGAGACTATCGCCGGGATTGCCTTGGTTGACGCTCGACCCGGACCTGATGCAGCAGGCACTAATCAATATCTCATTGAATGCAATTCAGTCGATGCCCGATGGTGGGAAGTTTACAGTCGAGACTATAGCGATGAAACCGGTTGGAGAAAAACCAGGATCTGTTAAGATCGTTATGGATGATACAGGAATGGGTATTTCCTCAGAAAACTTGAGCAAGATATTCAGTCCCTTTTTTACGACGCGGCAGCAGGGGACGGGTCTCGGTCTTTCGATCACCCAGCGGATCATCGAACAGCATAGCGGTGAGATTAGCGTGATGAGCTCTTTCGGGAAGGGAGCGAGCTTTACCATCCATTTCCCGTATGTGCAGGATGGCAACGCATAAGAGGAGTTTCGTACGATGACGCAGAAAATTCTTGTGGTGGATGATGAAAAGTTGATTCGCTGGACGCTGGAACAGCATCTGGTAAAAGAAGGCTACGACGTGACAACCACAGAATCTGCAGAAAAGGGACTTGAGCTTATCACAGAAGACGCGCCTGACCTCATCCTGCTCGATAACCGTCTTCCGAAAATGTCGGGATTGGAGCTTCTCGAAAAGCTCAACGTCCAGGAGCGCGGTCTCATGGTCATCATGATCACTGCCTATGGCATGGTCGAGACGGCAGTAAAAGCAATGAAGCGCGGGGCTTATGATTATATCAGCAAACCGTTTAATCTCGAAGAAATCACGTTTGTGATCAAGAAAGCCTTGGAAACAGGTTCGCTGAGGTCTCAAGTGAAACAGCTCAGCCAGAACATCAGTGGTACTGTTAACACAATCATCGGTGAATGCGATGAAATGAAGAAATTAAAAAACCTAATTCAAAAGATTGCCAAGAGCGATGCTACGACCGTTTTGATCGAGGGGGAGAGCGGAACAGGGAAGGAACTGGTAGCAAAAGCTCTGCACTTCACTAGTGCCCGAGCCAACAAGCCATTCATGGCCATCAATTGCGCCGCTTTGCCCGTGACGCTGCTTGAAAGTGAATTAATGGGACACGAGAAGGGCGCGTTTACTGACGCCAAAACTTCGAAGAAAGGCCTCTTTGAACTCGCCGATGGCGGCACTGTCTTTCTCGATGAAATCAGCGATATGAGTATGAGCATGCAGGCCAAACTGCTCCGCATGCTCGAGGAAAAGACCTTTAAGCGTGTCGGTGGAGTGAAAGACATCAAGGTCGATGTCCGTGTCGTTTCGGCAACAAATCAACAGTTAGTGAAAGCCATGAACGAAGGTCAGTTCCGGAAAGATCTGTATTACCGGCTTCAGGTTGTGCCGGTCTACCTGCCCCCCCTCAGATACCGAGGACGTGATGTTTTGCTGCTGGCACAACACTTTATTGAGTATTTCAACCACGAGTGTCATAAAAGCGTACATGGGATCTCAAAAGAAGCAGAACAAATTCTTCTTTCTTACGATTGGCCGGGAAATGTGAGAGAACTAAGGAATGTCATCGAACGGGCAATGATCCTCGATATCGATAGCGAGATCCTCCCCGAACATTTGTCCCACGATATTCTAGAAGGGAGATCTGTTACATCGGCGGCGTCAAATACTCTGGATTCTCTTGACGGCTTTCTTATCCCAGATACGGGGCTGTCGATCGAAGAAGTGGAAAATGCCCTCGTGCGTAAAGCGCTTGATATGGTTGGCGGTAACCAGACCAAGGCTGCCCAGCTTTTAAAAATGCCGCGGGACGCTTTCAGGCGCAGAATGAAGCGGTTCGGTATCAGATAAGATAATACAGTCTGCTGATTGGTGAGCAGCTAGGCCGGCGTCCATAAATGCTTACAGCCGGACATGTTTTTATGATTTAAGATTTTATTAAATGGAAAAGATTTCCTTGACACTGAAAGCGGGAATAAGGTATAACCTACCGTCTCTTTTTTCATGGGTTTGTCTCGATATGCCGGCGTAGCTCAGTGGTAGAGCAGCTGATTCGTAATCAGCAGGTCGGTGGTTCAATCCCACTCGCCGGCTCCATTTGTAAACATTTACAGACACTTATAGCCAATTTTCCGAATCAATTTTTTTCTAAAAACTCCACCTTCGTAATCAGCAGTTCGTCAACTCAATCCAACCCGTTGGCTCATTTTTCAAGCTCTTACTTTGGAATTTTCAGTTCAAAATTATTTAAATACTCCACCTATCGGAGATTGGCTCATCGTAAATCAGTTTCCGAAGTATTTTTGAAGCAGCTAGGATAGCGATTTCAGTATTCGTTGGACACCGTTATCAATAAGGTATCAAACTCGATTCCGGACGTCCAGATATAAAAAGATTTGATAGTGTGAGTCTCTTTAAGTACATCATCATGATGAAATCCAACGAAGCCAGGCACTTCATTTGATAAAAAATGTTCATGTTCACAAATTCTTTTGTATCATTGTATTTTGTGATATAAGTTTCCGTCGATAGCTACATACTGTAGTCCGCGTAAGTTGTATCAAGTGAAAATTGTAAAATACATCTTGGATTCGTAATAGCTAATAGAAAATATCCCTTGACTGACCAATACATTTTTTGCAATAATATGTCGCCATCCCTCGACTCTCCACAACTACGATTTAAAATGATTTAAAATACAAGTCTGACTATCATATGCGAACGAAATTCTTTCTGAATGTTCCCGGGATCAATCTATTTTACACCACGCCTGTTTGGAAATGCTTGTGATGCTTCCACATATCGGCATCGGGTTCTACCAACTCATTGTACGCCCCTTAAACAGATACGTCGAATTTGCTATTCCAAAAAAAAGAGAATATATCGCCGCACGAGTGGTCTCAGCCTCATCAGTTATTTCCATAGTAGCTGTAGTCGATCGCGGAAAGCCCGGTGGCCATAACGTTATACTCTAACGAATGAATGCATTCAGCATTGGATGACCCTTTTTATTAGGCTGACTAGGACGAGAAAGGATGTTCAAATGAATCGCAAAAGGGAGATTTTTGATCTGCTGTTATTAAGTTTTCTTACACTCTTTGCTGAACTCGTCTTCATCAGATATGTAACAAGTAATATTTATCTTCTGTCTTACTATAAGAATGCGATACTCCTTTCAATCTTTCTCGGGATCGGGACAGGGTTCATGATATCACGAGAGAAAAGAAACTATATCGAACTCCTGCCCGTTGCTACACTAATTCTTCTTTATCTCATAATCAATTTTCATAATTACCTTCGGATAGACATCGATTTTGGTTCTAGAAGCGAATCAATTTGGCCGGAATTCTGGGCCAATACAAAGGCCAAAAGTGTTCCGATGCTCGGCGTCCTTACTGTATCCTATGTATTAATCGCTTTATACTTTATTCCGTTTGGGCAGGAAACGGCGAGGAGAATGAAAACATTTAAGCCGCTCCTTGCATATTCAGTCAATATTGCAGGCGCTATCGCGGGAATAGCAGTGTTTGAGCTAATCGGTAGATTCTGGATTACGCCCATCATATGGTTCGCAATTGTATTAGTGCCTTTGCTTTGGCTGATGCGCGGGTACACAAAACGCACATCTTATTTGATAAATCTCTTCGCTGTATTGGCTTCCCTGTTCCTCTTGTACTCCGCACAAACAGCCTTTGAATTCTGGTCCCCTTATTCAAAAATCAAACTATATTCATTTTCATCACAGACATATGACCAGGGCTT
>DASPQB010000217.1:0-13661 GCA_035625205.1 Nitrospirota bacterium
TATGCTGCTGGTAATTTTACCATCTAATTTTCAGGTCATGAAATTGAATTTTTTGCCGTGGAAGGATGTGTTTTGCGTAAATATACGAATATTTTTTTCGGGAGAAGCCGTTGTCATGTTTTAAACTTTAGGGGGAATTTCACTCGAATGAATGAGGGAAAATATGTCATGACAGAAATTAATTGTGGCAATCTAACCGATTTTATCCATCTATTTAACCAGTTACCCCAGCGTACTGGCATGAGCAAAATAAATTCATTATTTATACACTGGATGTTTCTGGCATCAAATTTGCCTCGAAGTAATGGCGGAAAGTCGTTGCTATTAATCATCTTGACAAAAAGCAACACTAGGATTACAGTAATAGATGTTTTAAAAAGTTGTGATTTTTGGTTGGAAGGAGAATCGGAAGATCATGAAAAAAATGATCGGAGTACTGTCCATTATTTGTATTGCGGCCCTTTTCGCAGCGTGCAGCGGCGGCGGTGGCGGTAGTAGTAGCAGTAGCAGTTCATCATCGAGCAGTAGCAGCAGTTCATCATCAAGCAGTAGCAGCAGTTCATCATCAAGCAGTAGCGGTACACCATGGCAGGGAACTTTGATCACCTCACCCAGTGTATCGCCCATTACCTCTTTCACGCAGAGTGTGGCGTCAGACGGCACGAGTTCTTATTATGAAATTTTCCCGGGCGATGCCAATGTCTGGACTATTGACCAGGACTTCGACCTTGTAGATGGTCATGGCAATCAATTCTTTTATGCCGTGGATTTGAATCTCGATGCAGTCGGGACGACTTTTTTCCCTGGAGACCAGCAGTACAGCGAACTCACCTTCTATACACCCTATCTGGGGGCAGCCGATGGCGTTCAAGTGGCGGCGGTATCTGACGGGAATTCCACGGGGTTGAACTCAGTCGTGGCAGCGATGCACGCTGCGACTACGCCGGCCACGCCCGGGACTCATGCGGCGTTCCTCAATGCTACGTCCAACTCGCGCTTGCAGCAGACCGTCGACCTTACCAGCGTGCCAACGGGATCAACGATTTTATTTGATTGGACGGAGGTCATCTCGCCACCAGGACTCGATACGGGCATTATCCCCGGCTACAATCCTCGGTACAGCGTTGTTATTCGAAATACAAACGGAGCGATACTACTTGCTCCGGCGCATACTGTCACTACGACGGGACCAAAGAACTGGGAGATTGACCTGAGTCAATTCGCAGGCCAGAAGATCGTGCTTTCCTTCGAATATAGCAGTTCGATCAGCCCCATGATCGGCGCCCTCCAGCTGAGTCCGCCGCAGACCTACGCTATGGTGACGAACGTGTCCGTCTATACCTTAACAGGCGGGGTGAAGTCGGGAGAGTACGTAACGAACGGCGGTTTTGATTCCGGCGATCTAACAGGCTGGACTACTAATTCACCAATGGAAGTGCAGAACATGACCTCGGGTGTGCGGACCCTGGACGGACTGAATATTCAAAGGTCGTTCTATACCGCGCCCAACAAATTGTGGGGCAGGTGGGTGGACGTATTTGTAAATAATACGGCTAGCGACATTGCCAAGACCGTTATCTATGAAACCGACTTAGGCTACAACGGGACCGGCGTCATCTATTCATCTACTACAGGGACAAAATCCATCACCGCGTGGGATGCAGTAAACGGGAGTCGGGATATAGGGTGGGTATTTGGTAATACCGTGACGACGATTTTTACATCGTATACAGGGACGATCAACACTACAATCGATACCGATATTATTGATGTTTCCTACAACATAACGGTGCCAGCGAACGGCGGCATGGTGGCAATCGTTAACTTCATTCTCATGGATGGAACCGATACCGGACAGGCCGCAAACGGCAATTTAACTGCGAAGGCGACAGCGATCGATACTGAGGCGGCGAATATCATGAGCCACTTCTGGACCGACCCCAATTATCAATATCTGAGGGGCATGACCCAGCAACAAATCGATGCAGTTGTGAACTTCTCACACTAACGTTCCAGATTATCGGTGATCTGAAGTTAAATCCCCCGGCAGCACACGCCGGGGGATTTTTTTGTGGGTATGCCAGGCATGACGCTCTGTACTTCTGTACAGGCCGTTCAGGTGTGGTGCCGGAATGGCGACTTGGAGGTGCAAGTCCTTTGTGGGCCTAGATGGAAGGAACCACTAGCCGAACAGCAAGGGTGTCCGGGGCGACCCGGAATCTGAAGGAAGCTGTAAGCAAAGTCCTGGCCTGACGAACAGAAACCGCATATGAGGCAGCCACACTTGGGCGAGAGGGCCCAATTACTCAAAGCCCGATAACCATCCGGAAGGTGTGGAAGTAGATGCGGCGGATATATGGGATGAAGGTCATGCGTCTTACCCTGGGAGGTCTGCCGACTTGCCTTGTGCTAACGAGGTCGTAAGGCTTCGTGATGGGTCGGCAGAAGTCAGCAGACGCCGCAGTAGTCCTGCTAACCAACAGGATGAAGGGCTGAACCTGTCAGACAGTGTGAGACCGGATCTCTAGGTATTCTGAGCACAAGCCTCCCAAGAGGGCCACAACCGGAAGTAGCGGACGGAATTCGCAAGGTAAGGTTGGGCGCTTATAGGATACTAGGCAACGAGGTCATCAAAGCGCGGAATGACAGGAACCGCCGTATACGGAACCGTACGTACGGTGTGGGAGGACGGCGGGGGTAACTCCGCCTCCTACCCGATTGCGCCTGGCAGGGCGCATCCCCTTGGAGGTCCTCTACGGACCCGTTCGCATGGTGATGTGACAGGGAAAGACCGTGAGGGGCTCCCTATGTCAATTCGAAAAGCGGCCTGCTGAGAAATAAATATTGCGCATTGCATCGAATGTTGTGAGGCCACGCATATCATTTGAGGAATATTTCCAAAGCTATGGAAATCGCCGCCTGAACTGTTCTGCTACAGCCGTAATTCCTGCACCGCGCTGCAAGCTTGAGCATCCCCTAAAGAATACACTTTGTTAAAATCAAACAGCGCAAGCTCTTTGATGCCTGTTATAAGAAGCAGATTTCCACCCTGGCCATCCAAGAAAAAAAGAAAAAGATCAAAGAAATCTGGTTTGCAAGGTTAAGGCATCAAAATATTGTTAGCAGCAGAAGCGCCATTGTTTAGATCGCCCTCATTCGTAATGCCGATGCACAGCTGGACTATTTATAAATGATTTCACACGATATCAATAAAAAGTACGCACTCATCGTGCTTGAAAACTTGAAAATCCAGGCCATGAGCGTATCGGCTAAGGGGGGGACACTGGTGATAATCCCGGGAAAATCGCAAAGCAGAAGTTCGGGATCACCGAGGCGATCCTGGATCGGGGATGGGTTAAGTTCAAACGACAAGTCCGGTATGAGGTGGACTGGCGATATAGTCGTTTTTGTCGACCTGGTCTATTCCAGTCGGGAGTATTCTGTCTGCGGTCACGTTTCCCCGCTGAATCGGCTGTCTCAGGAGAAGATCCACAGCATTCACTGCGAGCATGCATGGCACGACGATGCAAATGCCGCGAAAGTCGTGTTGTCAAGGTCGGGGAATGCCCAGGTGGTCTGCGGCTCGAACGGTGCGGTTATGCCGTCGGTAGCAGAAGCCAACATGGTAGCAGCGTAAGCCGTTGCTGCCTGAACCCCTATCATTCAGCCACGTGGATGGTAACTTGAAGCCCAACCTGCCCGCGCAGGGTATATTGCGCAGGCACTGAATCGATGTACAACCCGCAAAGCTCACGGAAAACTGAAACCTGAGGGCGTATGAGTCACACCGTGGCATATGAGCGTGCAGCTCCCGGAGCGTCCACCGTTGTCCGTATAGAACGGATAGGGGTATCCCTGCACAGCTTTAACGTACTGCGTATTAAAATCAATAAGATGTGTGTGTGAGCCCGATGCTCCGTTGTCCGGCACTCCGTGGGGGTCATGGCAGGTCGAGCACGGGGTGTTTTGGCCGAGGATGTGTCCACTGTGCCCGCCCCCCCCGTCGCTACTTTTTTTCCTGAAACTGTTATCCTGTAAGATGCTGGTTCTATTGTGACATTGGTAGCAGAGGGCATAGACAGCAGGGCTTTCGACCGTAGGGTCCGCGGTAAGGTATTGCTGTCTGAGGAGAGGGCTGTAAATGGAACCATGGGATCCGCGTGGACCCGATCCCCCTATGGATCGGCTATCATCGCTGTCGTGACAATCGGTGCAGTAGATCATGCTCGATGTCGTCAGTGTCGGCGTATAGATGGAAGGTATGCTCGGAACGTCAAGGTTGATCGGCCCCTGCCCGACTACGGGATGGTAGGATGGATTAATCGTCTGGAAGGCCACACTCGTGTTCAGACTTTTGGCGACCCGCAGAATGGGTGTCGCTATGGTCTGGGCATTCGAACTCGCGTGGCATTTAAAACAGATCTCGTATTCATTCACGGCATAAGTGGGGGCCACCATGGCCGCTCCATTAGAGTCCACGCCACTCACTTTTGCCAGACTGCCAGGAACAGCGGGGGGTGTTGCTGTTTGCGCGTTTGCAGCGTGGGGGTTGTGGCAGTCGACACATTCAACGTGGCCCGTAATTCTGATGGGCGATTCGCCATCTTCATGGTGATTTGTAGTAACGCCGATCGTCGTTGCTTCCACCTCATGCCGGGAAGGTTTCACGAACTCAGCCTGCACATTTGCCGAGGCCACATGCCCATTATGGCAGGGATAACAATTGTTTTCCTCCTGCAGATAATTAAGCAGTCTCTTCGGTCCGCCGGCGCTGTGAGGCGCATGACAGTTTTCACAACCGTTTTGCTGCACTGTCGTCCATCCGAAATCTGAGCCTATTCCTGTCCGAGGCCAGGGGTTCGGCTGGGTCAAGTTCCAGCTGGCCTGCGACTGATTGTGCGGCGTTATATTCCATCCGTTCATCACATGGCACATTGTACAAAGCCCAGATTTTATATTATTGACCTGGAGGAATTCCTTATTACTATTATCATGCGGATCATGGCAGGTGCTGCATTCCATGACGCCTTTTCCGAAAAAAGGGAGCCCAGCTGGCGGAGTCCCAACTGGTGGAGCAGGGTTAAGCTGCGGGTTGGGAAGGGCCTGGTAATAGGAAAAGGAGATTGGGTGGTGATTGGAGAGCGAAGTGCCGAAAAAGGACGGACTCGAGGGGGGCATACCTCCCGCGACCGTCATCGCGATCTTTTGAGATGGCTCCAGCACTTCTCCGAGCGCAATCGTCCCGTCATGACAGCTGAGACAAAGCCGTGTGGCTCCCGTTGGTCCTCTCGGCGGTGGCGGACTGAGCATGGTGGTGCTGGTGTAGGGCGTATAGAGAGTATAATTGACTGCACTGATGTTTTTATTCCAGAGAGGAGTCAGGGGATTCGCATTGTGGGGGGTATGGCAAAAAACGCATATTCGGTTCTCGTTCAGCGCCTTGATTTGCCCGGGCCCGCTTGCCGAGAGGTTATGCTTGCTATAGATAATACTCATTTTCGCACTAGCAGGGAGGCCCGAGAATACGATGGCCATACACAGCAGCATTGATATGATGCGCGCATGCCTGTTCATTTTTCGCTCTCCGTGATTTGGATGATTTGTACCCTCTGATTATAGGTGTCGCAAACATACAGCTTGTTCTGACTGTCAAGATACAGACCCGATGGCATCGAGAACTCGCCCGTGCCGCTTCCCCGTCCGCCGATCGTGAAAAGGAAGTCCCCGGTCACGTTAAACAGCTGGATGTTGTCGAACAGAGTATCAACGATATATATGATGTTGGATTTGTCCACAACGATACCCTTCGGCATGGCAAAATCACCGGAACCATTGCCGTGACGGCCAAAGGACGACAGAAATTTGCCGGAAGGGGTAAATATCTGGACCCTGAAATTCATTGCGTCGATCACGTACAGCTTACCGTCAGGGGCGGTCGTGATATGGGTTGGGAAATTAAACTGCCCTGTCCCTGCGCCGTTTTCGCCGAATGAGAACAGGAG
The DNA here is from genome assembly GCA_035625205.1 of Nitrospirota bacterium. Lineage (GTDB taxonomy): Bacteria > Nitrospirota > UBA9217 > UBA9217 > UBA9217 > JAJYKN01. The sequence continues at coordinate 6,003 of DASPQB010000217.1, forward strand.
AGTGCCTTCGGTTGTGTATGCATATACTCTGCTGGCGAGCGTGTCAACTGCGTAGAGCGTTTTCGCTCGGGAAGAATACGACAAACCCGTCGGTCGCTGCAATGAATCGCTGCCCGCCCTTTTTATTGTTTGCAGGTACTCACCGGTCCGGTCGAATATGTAGATTGCGCGATTGGAAGAATCCGACACATACAGCCTTGATTGATCGTCAAAGGCCACACTGACGGGGGTCCTCAGCTGTTCTTTGCCCCCTACCGAGATCTTCCGGTATAGGTGCTCCGACGGGACATAGAGGTGAACGCATGGCTGACCCTGGTCAGCGATTGCGATTCTTTCGTCACTGCCGATAGCCACCGCAACGGGACGTACGATCAAGGCGTCGTTCCCGCTTCTTCCGAATACCATATATTTTAATGCGTGAGGTACCGAGGTCCCCGTTTCGATGAACCCTTTGATCGTCATGAGGTGACGTGCGCGCGCGAAGTTCGATTGGTCAACCCATTGGATTGGTTCCGGATTGGGTTCGAGGTTCGGCGACCATTTTGAAACGCATCCCTCAGAGAGCATAGCGGTCGCGCAAAGAGCAATGAACAGACCTATGAAGTGTTTAAGCATGCATTATAGTGTCCTTTATATATTACGACAAATTTTGGCAGCTCCTCATGCCGTCAGTCAAGGCCTGATCAGGAATCCGGGAATTCTTCCGAAAGGATCCTGTATTTCCCCTCGCGCAGGGATGACAAGAACAGGGAGTTCCGAACGCTTGTTTGAGCAGGAAAAAACGTTAACCGTCATGGCCACGCCGGGGTACACCTCCGTTATGGCTTTTTCGATTTCACCATCCCCCGGTTATCCAGCAGTTCGATTTTTGCGTCTTTTTTCAGCTCCTGCTGCCACTCCTGAAGACGTTTTATCTGCGCAACCACTTTGAGTTTTCCTGCGATAATGTCTTTAACTTCCTCATAAGACATCTGATGCTCGGGTATGATCTTGGCCAATTTCAAGATATGGGCGCCGTCAAGAACCTGTATTATGCCGGACAACTCCCCTTCCTGGAGCTTGCGGGCTGCTTCGTATAGTTCAGGCTCTTTTCCTTTATCAAGATTCCGGCTTTCGACAGTAAAGGAGTCGTCCCGGGAGCGGGAGAGCATCCAAGGATTGCTGTCTTTATGCATATTCAAAGCGGAGAGGAGCTCATTTGCTTTCGTTACTGCTGCGTCATAATCGTGCTTCTGAGGCGAAGAAACTTCCTGTTTGGCAGGCACGAAAATATCCACCACAGAGATTTTTTCCGACGTAACAAATTGTTCCTTATGATCCTCGTATTCTTTTCGCACGTCGTCATCAGTTACGTTGGCCTTTTTCAAAACTTCTTGACTGATAATGAGGCGAAGGAGAAGAGCCCGTTCTATTTTGGCACGAAATTGTGCGTCGGTAATTTTCTGCTTCGCGAGTAAATCTTCATAAACCTCTTGTTTGTGGCCTGTGGCCGCGCTGATTGTTTTCTCGATGTCCCTCTGTTGTACTTGCAGACCCTGCCGGTGTGCTTCCTGAATTGCCAACTCCTGAAGGACCAGTTCATCCAGGGCAATCTTCCTCATTTCTTCCTCCGATACGGATGGCGCAGTCTTGTCATTTCTCGTCTTCAGACGGTAGATTATCTCGTCAAGCTCCTTGCCGTACAGTTCGACGCCATTAACTTTCGCCACGACTGTATTATCCGGTGCGGGCTCGTGCGCGGCAGGAGATGGAGAAATGCGTTCAGATTCCAGAGGTTGTTTTGCGCATCCCGTGGCGAGAAGCGTGGAAACAACAAAAACCGGGGCTATAATACGGCGGATGTGATAAAAAAACTTCATGATATTCCTCCTTGGAAAGGCAAATTTATAGATCACTGAAAAGTCTTCCTTTGTCACACAATCGGTGCGAAGCAATCCCGATGAGAAACGGATCGATGAGCGGGAATATATCGCCAAATGAACAGCGCCTCGCGTAAACAATTAGGCTTTTTGAATATACAACTAAAAAAGCTTTCTGGTCACCGTCACATAATAATTGCTAGACGTAAGCGTGGTTCTGGTTGAGACATAAGTCGATTCCCCATGGCTTACTTGTGCTCCAGCGCTGACCGAGAGCAGGCCGAGTTGCCATGTTGCATAGGAATTAAACGAAAGAGTTTCGTTGTCGATCACAGATCTGGTCTCAGAATAGCCCCCTACCGCGAAAAAAGTCAGATTGATACTGGGGAATTTCATATCCAACCCCAGAGTCGCTCCCGTATCAGTTTCCCGTCTCCCCACGGTCACAGCCGCAGAAGAAGGTAAATAGTTGGTGAACACAAAGGTGAAAGCCGCTGAAAAATTGATGTCCTGTGTAAGTGGATTTCTAAGTTCTGTTCTCGTTTTCCATGCGTCCGACGGGTTCAACAGGGATCTGAAGCTATCGTGCTCTATAAGGCCGCTATAGGGCCCTTTCGATACGGTAATGCCGGCAATTTCGTTTATAGACTGGTCCGTTCCTCCCGGGATTGATCCGGACACCAACTTCTGTTTTGACTCCAAGTAGTTGTAGTAAAGACTCAGAAGGTTGGCCAGCAGGTCAACCTTGAATGAGTAGCCTATGTTGGTGATATCGATTTTCGAATCGTTTGAAAGGGAATAGGTGACATGGAATTCATATACATAAGTGGGGTCAGGTTCTAATGTTGCCGGGGACACGCTTTCAACCGTGATCTGGGTGGTTGTGCCGATTTGAGTGATGATATAGTTGCCCGCAGGGAGTGTTATCAGAATTCCCGTTACCGGGTCCTTGACCTGGACCACAATGCTGCTCTCAATAATGTTCTGAACTGTCAATGAAAAACTCGCCAACAGCGCGGAATTATGAATTTCGTTAAGGATCTGTGGGAGGCCCGTTCGCACCGTCTCCCCGTTGCTGAGCTGGATGGCGGCGGTAAACGTGCCTGAGGGTATGTTTTTCGTATAAGTGCTCATCAGGGTATCGGTTCGTGCGGAGAGTTGTCCCGCTGATGAAGTGGTGGAGAGCTCGTTGTAAGTAAAGGCTGTCACGAGGCTCCTGTAAAGACGGTGAGTGAGGCTGTACGACTGATTGGTGGACCGGTTGAAGTCCTCCGTATTTGGCAGGGGGGGTTCCACTGTCCGGTCGTGCTCGTCTTGGTATCCATAATACGCGGTGGTACTAAAATTCCACGGCAAGGGGGCGTACAGCTGCTCCGTCCAGAACAACGTGCGCTGTTGCAATGTGAGGTCCTCGGACGATAACTGATTGCTGGTGGTTTCATTGATGCGGCTGTCCAACTCTATGTCCTTTACATGGAGGGTGTTAGCATAATAGGTGAAATCGCGCGTGTTATGAGTAGCTAGCGATGACTCCGACAAGGCGTGAGAATATCCGGCCGAATTGGTCATCTCGTGAGTACTATACGCGGCGTTTACCCGGTACATTTTAGAATCCGTTTTGTATATTGACGAATCGAGTGAAAGATCGTCATAGTTTGCAGAAAAGAAAACGGGCTTAAACTTGTAATCAAAGGTGGCGCCTTTTTCATCCACTTTGCTTCTCAACCCTTGCCAGAACGTCCCCGGTGCCGCTGCTTCCGTGTGAAGCGCGAAGAGCGCAAGATTATAGGGATGATCGGGTAGGAATATCGTCCTCAATTCGTAGTCCACTGTGCCATCTGTTGACTTGCCGGAAGGGGTCCCAGGCTCATCGCTTGTTATGTTCCACTCATTCAATGCGGGCGTTACTTTGATTTGGAATGTCTGAAATCTCGGATGGTATATATAACCGCTGAGACCAGCGTAAAGTTTTTCGCGGAAAAGGCTGCCTGATGTTTTGTAATTCGTGTTTCCCGACGAATACTCGTTGGTCTGCCCATACCAGTCGAATTCCAGATTGCCTTCCTCATGGACAATAGTCGGAGCAAATGTAAACTCCTGGGCCGGCGATACAATTGGCAGGACCAGGAGAAACAATTCCAGCGCCGCGCATACAATGCTTTTGTGTTTGAATCCTGGCATAACCGACTACTGTGACTCCTTTGTCGTTATCAATAACCAAACAAACACCTAGTGGACATTGTTGCGCGCGGATTTCACCCGTTCTGTTAATTAATCCACTCGTATAAACATAAAACACGGGTTTTAACGAGTTTTTTGTCAATTGAGGCTTTTCTCTGGATCAGAAAACCGATAGCGGGCGTAAAGAATAAAAACCGGAACCTGCGGGAAGACATCCTTTCCCAGAACAAATTTTCTCTGTATGCGCGACGCTTTTTCTGTATTCTCTGCAGCCAATTCCATGTTATGGATTAATTCAGCAAAAAATCGTTGTCTGAGGCATGTGGGTTGTGACATTCAGTGCATTGTGTGCCCACGGAGTCTTTGTGGACCTCCCTGGAGCCGATCTCGACGGGATCGTGACAGTAAAAGCAAAAAGTCCTCGGTTCGTCGACGAGGAGAAACGGCTTTCCTGAACCGTGGGGGTTGTGGCAAACGCGACATCCTCCCGAAGCGACAGGGCCGTGAATATACTTTTTACGGATGTTCAGGTTGTGGCAATTCAGGCAAAGTTCCTCCACAGGCATGATGAGCTGTCCCCCCCCCTGTACGTGACAGGCATCGCAAAGCTTCGCGGCGTAGGGACCATGGCTTTTGTACTCGGGTGAGCCCTCCTTTGCCCTGAGCGATTTTCTCCGCCCTAGCGTTGTTTGGTCACCGTGATCTCCCGGTGCGGGTACACCGTCAAAAAAAAAGCTCAAGGTGTTGTACCGGGTTTCCGGAGAGCATCCCAGGACCGCGAGCGTTATCATGAGAAGTGCGATGCCCCACAATAGCGAAAGCCTCATTGCTTTTGTTTGTCTATCTCGGGCTTGTTTGCCGGTGATTGCCCTTTCTCCAATTTCTGGGCTTTTGTTTTCAGCTCTTGCATGAGTTCGGTATCGGTGGGGTAGTGTTTGCCCCGCGCTCTGCCAAGAGCATAGATGTTGAGCGGGTTATGCCCAGCCTGATTGGTGACGATTATGAGGCTCTCAATCATAAAATTAGGGTCAGCAAATTGTTCAAAGTAGCGGATGTTGTCATGATCAACCACGACCTGCGCTGGCAGATTCATGTCGCCCGGCCCTATCCCGGTTTGCCCGAAGAAGAACAGGATGCGTCCTGCCTTATTGAACAGCTGCACGTTTCCAAACGCGGCATCCACAACATAAATCCGGTCCTTGTCGTCGGTGGCTATCCCCTTGGGTCGTGCGAAGAAGCCGCTTTCCATGCCTATGTCTCCGAATTTCCCAAGATAATGTCCATCGCGGTCGTATTCCACAATCTGAAATCTGCCCACATCGGAGACATAGATGTGGCCCTCTGTGTTAAAAGCCAGGTTCGTGGGCTTCACGAGGTGCGCCACCGGCTCGCCTTCCTTCCCCCATTTTCTCAGGACCTTGCCGCTATTCTTGTCTAGAACGACGATTTCGCCATTTTTTATATCGACTACGTAAATCTCATCTTGGTAGGGGACTGCGTCAACCGGTTTCCAAGTCTCAGGATCTCCAAAGGCATTAATATAAAAATCATTTTTATCAAATATAACTACCTGGTCCCTGGCGGTATCGGTGACATATTTGGTTCCATCGGAGCCGATGCGGATATTAATAGGCTCTAGAAGCCTGCCCTGTCCCTGGGAGCCCGGGTATTGGCCGAAGGTCTTCTTATTGAGGTCGAATACCATAAGACCCTGGTTTATGTCGCAGACGTAGATCTTCCCCTTGCTAATGGCTACTCCGTAGGGCTTGTCAATCGCGCGCTGGCTCTCGTTAACACCGGTAACAAAGGCTTGGAAGGCGGATTTTTTGGGGGCAATATCTTTTTCTCCGGACAAGCTCCTAAGAAACTGGAGCCGGGGCAACTCCGGAGCCGGCGGGTAGAATACGGTTTCGATTTTTTTTTGTGGAGCCGATGCACATCCCGATAAAAGAGCAAGTGTGATTAGGATACAGTATTTTTTCATGGGTTCCCTCTTCAGGCTTATACCATGATTATCATTGATTTTCAATATTAAACTTGCAACTCTCTATAGCTTTGCTACAGGTCACCTTATGGGGAAATTTCTTGAATCTGCAGAGTGCTCAAATGCTAATCGTCTCCTTCTTATTACAAGACATCCCGTCGGATGCCGCGGCGTGATAAATTCTCATGCTATAAAAATGATGCGTATGCTCTGACGCGTTTTTTTTACGACAGCCCCAGAGCCGATACATCTGGCGAACATACGAAACAGGATTCAGAAGTCGGAACCCGCCGTTTAGTCCAGAGTGTCTCGCAGTTTGGGCTTGATTAAGCACGATAGAATCATGATGAAATGATACGATTAAAATAGTAGCCGCAGAGAATAAATGAGGGGAATAAGGAGGGGGGATGGCGTCGTCCATCCCCCTTTTTATAAAATGCTGGTATTACTTGATGTGGCAGGTTAAGCAAAGAGCGCTTTGGGTATCCTCAACCCAGGTGAACTTGCTGCCCGTGTTCCTCGTGTTGTGAACATCGTGGCAAGAGGAGCATTCCATGTTGCCGCCCCACAGAACGTCGCTGATCAACATACCGGTCCCGTTCGGGAGGGCATTGTCCGGCATAGCGATTTCGTCATCTAGCGTCGCAACCCACTTGTAATTAAAACCGATAGGATGATGGTTCTGGAGATTTCCCAAAGCACCGGGCGCACCATAAGCACCGATTTGGTACGGGGTGTTCTGCAAATTGGCACCGGAGTTACCATGGCTCGTCGGGTTCACTGAGACAAAGTTGCCATAGGCTGCTACGGCAACGGAACCGTCATGGCAACCCAAGCATAGTTTGGAAACGCTGCCAGGCTGGCCGAGAACGGCGTTCAACTGCATTCCAACTAAGCCCGGGACATCTCCCGTCGTCGTGTTAGTGTAGGTCTGGTACGACGTTACCATAGAATAATTATGGTTCCAGAGAGGTGAGTAATCCGTAATGTTGGAGTTTGCATGGTGCGGGGTATGACAATAGATACAGATTCGGTCCAAACCACCCACGTCATTACCATAAGCCGCGCCAAGACCACTGGAGCTCATGTCATGGGCCGTGCCTTTAATACCCGAGCCGGGGCTCAATCCGGCCATTGCAACGGTGCCCAACGTAAGAAACACACCGATCGTCAAGACTACTAAAATTGATCTTTTCATTACTTGTGCTCCTTTTTTTTTACTTGTCTTTTTGAAAAAGACAAGTTTTTAAAGTGTAGGATTGTCCAAAATGGACAACTCCTTAATTTTAAAACTAGATTGCTCCATAGCCGCTTTTGTAAAATCCGTTGTCTACGCCTGTATTCCCCCGAATACAAAGCGAAGACCTTATGTCATGATAGGCTTGCTTTATTTATAGCAATTGCGGTGCCAGAAAATAAATATAAGTATTATAAGCAGTTATGCAAAGATGCTGTTCAGGTCTACCGTGAAATTCCCATAAGGTGGTGTTATGACCAACCTCTATATTGGTGGAAAGACTTATTTTGATAATAATTTAATTAAGTTATGAATTGATTCATATACGGTATTTGCATGCTATTGTTCTATTCGTAAACTATGAGTGCTTTATTTTTGGAATCGACTGCCATCGCATT
>DASPQB010000218.1:0-15421 GCA_035625205.1 Nitrospirota bacterium
AGCATTAAGGACAAGGCGCAGGACCTCATCGCCCACGGCGCAGACATCGTCTATGTCGCCGACGACCCAGCACTGAAGGACTTCAACGACGATTCCTATGCTGCGATCCTGACGACGCTTGCGAGACAACATAAGCCAGAGGTCATCCTGGCCGGTGCAACGGCCATTGGCCGCTCTTTCTTTCCCAAAGTTGCTTCATCACTGTACACCGGATTGACTGCCGATTGCACAGCCCTCGATATTGAAGCAGAAAACGGTCACCTGCACCAGACCCGTCCTGCCTTCGGCGGTAACATTATGGCCACCATTGTCACCCCGAACCACCGTCCGCAAATGGCAACAGTCAGGCACAAGGTCATGAAACCTGCGCCACGCGACGATTCCAGGACCGGAGACGTCATCGACGTGCGATATACTCAATCCGGCAATCCCCGCACCAAAGTGATCAAGACCGTGGAAGAGATCGGCGAAACGGTGAACATATGCGAGGCCGATATCATCGTAGCCGGAGGCCGAGGTCTGGGGAGCGCCAAAAACTTCGCGCTTATTGCAGAACTCGCCAAGGTGCTCGGCGGCGCCGTCGCTGCAACAAGAGGCGCCGTTGATGAAGGATGGGTCCCCTACCCACATCAAGTAGGACAGACCGGCAAAACCGTTTGCCCCAAACTCTACATTGCCTGCGGAATATCCGGTGCCATCCAGCACGTTGCCGGCATGCAATCTTCCGAGGTGATTGTGGCCATCAACAAGGATCCCGACGCGCCCATCTTTAACGTCGCAACGTATGGCATCGTCGGTGATGTGCACGAAGTTGTCCCGATCATGATCAAAAAGATCAAGGAAATGCGCGGCTAACTGAACACAAGTGCTCACGGGCGCTGATTAACGTCGACAGAGCGATAATACTTCGATCACCCTTTATCGCTCCATCTTAAAAAAGGTGCGTTGACGATTTATCGAGGTCATGCTTCATGAAAATCGCATTCATCTTTCCCGGCCAAGGCTCCCAGTATGTCGGGATGGCAAAAGAATTTATAGAGAATTTTCCAGAATCGAAAGAAGTTTTCGACCGAGCAAGTACCGTACTCGGATATGACCTTGCGAGCCTGTGCATCAACGGCCCCGTCGAAAAACTGAACCTCACCGAAAACACGCAGCCGGCCATCCTGGCAGCGAGTATGGCCATCCTTCAGCCTCTTGTGCGTAGAGGGTTGACAGCATCTGCAGCCGCCGGCCACAGTCTTGGCGAATATACGGCAATCACCGCGACAAATGGCTTCGAGCTCACAGATGCCATCGCGCTGGTTCAAAAAAGGGGACAATTCATGCAAGAAGCAGTGCCAGCTGGATCGGGACTCATGGCTGCGATTCTCGGCATGGACCGTAAGGACGTAGAAAAAACTTGCCTTGAAGCGGCTAAAAATGGTATAGTTGCCCCTGCCAATTACAACTCTCCGGGCCAAATTGTAATTGCCGGCGCAAAAGCCGCTGTTGAAAAAGCAATGGAACTTGCAAAGTCCCGGGGCGCAAAAAAGGTCATCCCGCTCGCGGTAAGCGTTCCGTCGCACTGTGCACTGATGAAACAAGCCGGCATTTCTCTTGCGCGAGAACTGGAGAAAATAACCATACGCGACCTCTCTTTTCCGATCGTGAGTAACGCCGATGCGAAATACCTGCGCACAGCATCGGAACTGGGACCATCGCTCATCAAGCAGATCAGCGCTCCACTATACTGGGAAGACTCAATCAGGACGATGGCTGATGATGGGTGTGATACCTTTATTGAAATCGGCCCCGGCAAGGTCCTCTCGGGTCTGGTCAGGCGGATCACCAAGGAATCAAAGGTCCTGAACGTCGAGGACCTGAAGAGCATGAACGAGACACTTACCACACTGGGACTTTAGCGGAAAAGTTCTCGCAGTGGCGCAGTAGCGTCGAAGAAATCGATTCAGACCTGCGCCTTTCTTTCTGTCTCTGCGATACTACGAACAGCATGAGTAGTTTTTTAAAGCGTCTTTGGAGGAGTTCATGAGTGTATCTGGTAAAATCGCTCTCGTCACCGGAGCTGCCCAGGGTATCGGAAGGAACATCGCCCTTGCTCTCGCGAACGATGGTGCCAATGTTGCCATCTGTGACGTGAACCTCGACGCTGCACAGACTACCGCCGTCGATATCGAGACCACAGGCAGAAAATCGCTGGCACTCAAGGCGAACGTGGCCTCGTCTGCCGACGTCACGGCCATGATCGATACGGTAGTTGAAAAGTTCGGCAAAATTGATATCCTGGTGAATAATGCAGGTATCACCCGCGACGGCCTCATCCTTCGTATGAAGGACGACGATTGGGACCTGGTGCTCAGCATCAACCTGAAAGGTGCCTTCCTCTGCACAAGAGCCTCGCTTAAGTACATGACCAAGCAGCGGTCAGGGACCATCATCAATATTGCCTCGATCGTGGGTGCGATGGGGAATGCGGGCCAAGCTAACTATGTAGCTTCAAAAGCTGGCCTCATCGGATTGACGAAGACTACAGCACGTGAATACGCAAACCGTGGCATTACGGCAAATGCCGTCGCCCCGGGATTCATCGATACAGCCATGACGAAGGCCCTCCCCGAGAACATCAGGCAGGATCTGGCGAAACAGATCCCTCTGGGTAAGCTCGGCACGCCTGAGGACGTGGCAAACGCCGTCAGGTTTCTCGCCTCGCCGTGGGCATCGTATATCACCGGCCAGGTCATCCACGTGAATGGCGGAATGTACATGTAAACGAGTGATTGAGTGTCACGACACACATATACGATCTATCAAGACTTTAAAAAGAAACATACCAGAGGAGGACGACAATGGCTGATGTAGACGCAAAAGTAAAAAAGATCATATCTGAGCAGCTCGGCGTGCCCGAAGGGGACGTAAAACCCGAAGCCTCATTCGTCAACGATCTCGGCGCGGATTCACTGGACACTGTTGAACTTGTGATGGCCCTCGAAGAGGAGTTCGGCGTAGAGATTCCTGATGAGGACGCTGAAAAGATCGCCACGGTACAGAACGCTATCGACTATATCAAAGCAAAGGCAAAATAGCGGCGTTCCCGTTACAACCGTAGCTAGCAGTTCACAGAAACCATAATTCCAAAAGCCAGAAGACCTCTTCCGCCCGAGCGGGGGCTGGTTTTTTGGCTTTTCGGATTTTTGTCCCGGAGGGATCCTCCTTTGAGAAGAAGAGTTGTCGTCACCGGCGTCGGTATGATTACACCGGTCGGGCTTGATACGGAAGCGAGTTGGGAAAGTTTGATCCGTGGCAAGTCTGGCATCGGCCCTATTACACAATTTGATGACAAGACCATTCCAACGCAAATCGCAGGCGAGATCCACGGCTTCGAGCCGGAGAAGTATATCGAGCAGAAAGAGATCAAAAAGATGGACCGCTTTATTCATCTGGCGATTGCTGCAAGCCAGATGGCCATGGACTCGTCGGGTCTCAAGATCACCGAGGAAAATGCCGAGCGCATCGGTGTCATGGTCAGCGCGGGCATGGGGGGACTCCCTGCCATTGAAAAATACCACAAAGTATATCTCGAGCGTGGTTTTCGAAAGATAACACCCTTCTTCATCCCCATGCTCATCATCAATGAAGCGGCGGGGATGCTCTCGATCCGGTACGGCGCCAAAGGTCCTAATATCTGTGTAGTGACGGCATGTGCAACGGGAACCCACTCTATCGGCGAGGCATTTAGGACCATCGAGCGCGGAGACGCTGATGCAATGATCGCCGGCGGCACCGAAGCATGCATATGCCCGCTTGGCGTTGGCGGATTTAATGCCATGAAGGCCCTGTCAACGCGCAATCATGAGCCCCAGCGTGCAAGCCGTCCTTTCGACAACGACCGTGACGGATTCATCATGGGAGAAGGCTCCGGTGTCGTGGTCCTCGAATCGATGGAATCGGCACTGGCGCGCGGTGCTCGCGTCTTTGCTGAAGTGATCGGCTATGGCGCTTCGGGAGATGCGTACCACATAACCGCCCCGGCGCCTAACGGCGAAGGGGCCGCGCGGTGCATGAAACTAGCCATCAAGGATGCAGGAATCGCTCCTACGGATATGGGATATATCAATGCGCATGGTACCTCGACCAAGTACGGCGACGAACTCGAAAGCACTGCCATTAAGACCGTCTTCGGTGACTATGCGTATAAGATACCGGTCAGCTCCACGAAATCCATGACAGGCCACTTGCTCGGCGCTGCTGGGGGTGTCGAGGCCGTTATTTCCATCCTGGCCTTGGACCGCGGTATCCTGCCACCGACCATCAACCTCGACAACCCCGATCCGGAGTGCGATCTGGATTATATCCCCAACACAGCACGGCACGTGCGGGTGAATGTGGCTATGTCAAATTCCTTCGGTTTCGGCGGCACCAATGCCTGCATGATCTTTAAACGCTTCTCAAAATAAAATGCCTCCCCTTTCGGACATGCAAGACCGGATCTCTCACCGGTTTAAAGACCCAGGACTTCTTGAGCGGGCGCTTACGCATAAGTCCTTTGCAAACGAAAACCGCGTCCCTGCCCACAACGAACGGCTCGAATTCCTCGGAGACGCCGTTCTCGGTCTCGTGATCAGTGAATACCTGATCAAAAACTGCCCGGATTCAAACGAGGGAGATCTTTCCCGAATTCGTGCTGCAATCGTGAGCGAGCCCGCCCTTGCAGCCATTGCCCGCGAAATTGGCCTTGGCAGCTATCTGCTGCTCGGTAAAGGAGAAGAACAGACCGGGGGGAGGGATAAGGACTCCCTGCTCGCGAACTGCCTTGAGGCGCTCATTGCCTCAATCTATCTCGATGCAGGCAATAAAGCAGTAGAGAAGTTCGTCATCCGGTTCTTCGAAGAGATAATAAAAAATACCTGTGCCTACCGTGGAACGCTCGACTATAAGACGGAACTCCAGGAACTTTGCCAGGAGCGGGAGAAGCAGCTTCCCGAATACCGTATTGTGTCTGAGACGGGTCCAGACCATCAGAAACAGTTTGAGGTGGAGCTTTCCGTGAAAGGTGAAGTATGCGGACACGGCATCGGTAAAAGCAAAAAAGAAGCCGAACAGAGAGCGGCGAAAGAAGCGCTGCACAAACTACGTGACGGCAAACAGCGGTAGGAAGCATAAGCAAAGGCGGGAACATCCCGCTCCTCTGCTATCTCCTCTCTACTCCGCATCTCCTATGCCTATGATCATCCCTTTTTTCATCCCCCATTCTGGGTGCCTTCATCAGTGCGTATTTTGCAACCAGAAAAAGATTACAGGCCAAATCCGTCCCGATGACGTGTCAGCCATCTCAGACAAGATCAACCGCTATTTAAACACTCACCATGCCCATGAAGCTGCAGAAATTGCATTCTATGGAGGGAGCTTTACTGCACTGCCACTCGCAGTACAGCAAACCTATCTCGAGATCGTCCGGCCTTTTATTCAGGCAGGAAGAGTACGCAACATCAGGCTTTCCACGCGCCCTGACTGCATCAACAATGAAATACTAACACTCCTCAGTGAGCATCACGTCACGGTCATTGAACTCGGCGCCCAATCCATGGATGACCGTGTATTGATCAAGTCAGGTCGCGGTCATACGGCTGACGATACCATAAACGCGGTAAAACTTCTTAAAGAGCATGAATTTGAGGTTGGGCTTCAACTCATGCCGGGCCTCCCTGGCGATACGGGAAGCGATTTTATAACAAAAACCATCGACAGTGTCATCTCCCTCAAACCCGACTTCGTCCGGCTCTATCCTGCGCTTGTAATCAAAGGCACACCACTCGAACTGCTTTTCAGAACCGGATGCTATCTTCCGCTCCTCCTCGATGAGGCCATATCCTTATGCTCCCAAGCAATCATCAAACTCGGACGCGCGGGTATCGCTGTAATCCGAATAGGGCTGCAACCAACGGAAGAGCTGGGGAGGCCGGGCACTGTCCTTGCCGGCCCTTACCACCCGGCATTTGGACAGCTCGTTGCTTCATTGATTTTTTTGGATAGGATGCGATCTGCGCTCAGGAAGAGAACGGGAGCTTACAATACTGCAGAGTTTTCAGTGAACCCCAAGGATATATCTTCCGCCATAGGTCAGCAACGATGCAACATAAAAGCACTCACAAAAGAGTTCAAGCTGGAAAAAGTCCGTATCGTCGGGGATAACACTCTTCACGGTAAGGGCGGTATGAAGCTTTCCACACTTCGCTAGTGATTCATGATTAGTGAGAACATTGCTACAGAGAAGCACATCGCGTTGATGATCAAGTCTGCTCTACCACGAGACGGTTTTTAGCGAGCGAGACTTCTCGAACCACTCCGCGGACTTTTTTTTCTTCACCGAAAAGGTTTCTGACGGTCACCTCGCCCTGCTCCGCTCGAATGAGATTGACTGACTCAAGCAACAACTCTTCTTTGTCACCTTTTGTTACATACGCCTTTAAATCACACATGTTTTACTCCTCTTCCTGGTTGCGGAAACAGCATAAAAAAACCCGCCGTCTTATGAAGTAGCGGGGTATTTGCGAACGATATTGCTATTTCCCGGCGGAGCTGTCCACCGTGAGACCTCGGCCTTTTTCGTCAGGCCCCTACATTCAGCGAGGTAGGACAGAGTACCGCACACAGGCCTGACCTTTGCCCCCGCCTGACGCTGCTTCTTTGGTTTACCGGTTTCCATCATCATCGTTCACGATTGCTTCTTATCGTCCAATCAGGTGAATTGTCTATCTAGTTCGTTATATATCACAACTCGACGTTAAAGGCAAGATGAATAATCTTGTGTGAAACGTCGCGATAAGAACCTCATCTCCTGCTTCGGTCGGCTTCGAATCTCAGTTTTCCTGAAGCTAAGCTGCATGGTGAAGGACAAGGCCGTACGTATTCAGGAAGGCATCGGGGAGATCGATTTAATGGGAGTACAATTCTTAAGCAGTTTGTCGCAATGGGGCCCTATGGGTTCGTGAGTATCGTCGGACAAACAACGCTCATGAGGGTGTCCGTGCAGATCGGTTCTCATGATCAGTGCAGTTGATTTTCGTTTCTGCAGTGACTGTCGGGAAGTTTTCCAGGAAGATCACAAAGAACGGTGCGTGTTATGGTCCACAGGAGAGTTCGCCTCACACGTTAACGAAGCACCACATAGTCCGTGTCTCGGACTGTAACGCTATCCGGCTCCACCTGGCCAGGGATTATTGGCAAAATGACGGTGGAGGGATAGTTGGTCAACCGGTCGACCTGTTCCGGAATCCCACGCCGCCATGCATGCCCTACCCCGGCAAGGACAACCATCTTTTTGCCGGGATTCGCTTTCAGATACTGGACGATGTGCCAGGCCATGCTCTTGTCCCAAATCATCTGCGCTTCGCAAAAGTTAAGGAACTTTTTACCTACCGATGGAGCATGGTCTGCATAGGCTCTTCTGATGAAGTTCATGTATGTCGGATCGACATCGCAGCTGATCTCCGGCGGCAGCTGTTTTTTCTCAGACGCATTAAGCGAAGTGAAACCCTTTTGTGCGACAGTTTTGGCGATCCTGTCGGGGATGTTTAACCCGATCAGAGGTATGCCATGTTCGCGGGCGTACGATATGATATTCTCGTACAGCGTCCAGTCTTCGCGCCAGTTATCATAATAAACAGGCAGAAATTTATTCAGAGGCAGATTGCCGCTCACCCAGTTATCCAGGGATCTCTGGCTGTCAGCCCTGAACATTTCGAGACCGATAACCACGGGTGTACCGGATTCATGAAGCGCTCTGATTACATTGAGTTCCAGCTGATGATGTTCGGAAAAGTCATGAAGTTCTCCGATGAAAACGATCTCGGATTTCTTCGCATCCGCGACCATTTCATCAAATGTCTTGATTGAGCCGTCGCGCACACGCAAAGCTTCGCCTCCGCTGCCCATCCCGACGCTAAATGCGAAGCCGAAACCGATAATGAATAAAACGGAGAGCAATAGCTTTTTCATATAATAATTCTTACCAATTATGATGTTAAAGTCAAGTACAAGGGAGGGGATAAATTTACTGATCAGTGCATCCAGCACCCAACCTTTGTGGACAATCTTTGTTCAGTTACGGGAATAAGAGTAATAGTCGAATCGGGAAAGACTTGATTCGATGCGTTTCCAGGCACACCGAGACCCGCGATGAAGACATTAACAAAAAAATTCCTCTATCCTCTGCAGCATCTTACTATCAGCATGTTGGGGTGACCCGAGAGCATTCTGTCAAACAGCTTCCTGCATTACTACCTCTGGCGAATGGCTGATTCCCCAGAAGTATGAGTTCAATTTTTTTCCCTTACAGCATATCCCTTGTTCTCGAGATCATCAAATATTTTAGCGAGATGATTTTTGCCCCGGATTTCCACAGTAAAAACGACCTTTGCTTTCCCGATAGAAAGGTCCGGCGCAAGCCGGTCATGAAGGATATCGAGAACGTTGGCTCGAAGAGATGCAATAATATCGATCACCGCATGGAGACTGCCGGCGATGTCATCGAGGACTACTTCAAATACTCCGATCCTGTTGCTTGTGACGAGTCCCTTTCTGATGATTCTGTCTATGATCGTGAAGTCTATGTTCCCACCGCTCAGAACGAGGACAACTCGTTGATTCGCAAATGACGTCCGGTTCTCCATCAGAGCCGCAAGCGTGACCGCGCCGGCACCCTCAACAACGAGTTTCTTACGTTCGAGGAACAATAGAATGGATTTGGCGATAGCTCCCTCCGAGACGAGGCATATCTCATCGACGTAGTTGTTGATGAGTTCAAACGTCTTCTCTCCCAACCGAGCGACGGCAATCCCGTCTGCAATCGTGGGCAGCGGCAGCTGCTCTATTATTTTCCCTCCCTGATAGGACAACTGTGCCGCAGGCGCTGCCTCTGCCTGAACGCCAATTACTCCGGTCTTTGGAGACAATGCTTTTACAGCCGTCGCGATCCCGCTGACAAGCCCGCCCCCTCCGACCGGCACGAATACAGCATCGATATTCTCGAGTTCTTCCAAGATTTCAAGCGCGATGGTCCCCTGTCCGGCAATGACCTCATCATCATCGAAGGCATGGATGAAAGCAGCGTCCTTCTGCTGTAACGCATGTTCCAGCGCGTCCTTGAACCCCTCTCCGTAGAGAATGACATCGGCATGATATCCTCTGGTCGCTTCTTCCTTTACCAGCGACACGGTCGTGGGCATCACGATTGTAGCCTTTTTGCCGAGCTGGTACGCTGCAAAGGCCACGGCCTGCGCATGATTGCCCATCGATGCTGCAACCACCCTTCTTCCGGGCACATGGATCATTTTATTGAATGCCCCTCGCACTTTGAATGCTCCGGTCTTTTGTAGATTTTCAAGCTTCAAATAAACGTCAGCTCCGGTAAGCGCACTCAGAGCATTGGAGCGTATCAACGGCGTTTTGTGAATATATGCCGAAATGACTTTTCCAGCCCGTTGGATGTCGTTAATGTTGATCATGGCAGATCCTCGTGAAGCGTAGAAGAGCTATTAGGTCAAAATTATCATCACTGCTGCCGAAACTACTCGGAAAGTATTTTTTTTAAGACAGACGCATGAACGGTGTCCTGCTCTACGCATCGGCCAGGTTCCTAGTTTTGTCCGACCGGGCTGGAAAAGGATGGATCGCCCTGAAGATGTCCAAGACGCAGCGTCCTCGCATTTCAGGCTCACCACTTCAAGTATGCAAACCATCGACTGATTTCTCTGTGATAGTGACTTCCAACGGTGCTTGAAGACCTTTTTTTAATTGCCCTATCTGCCCGTCCTTCCTTGTGATCAGCCTCCCCCTCTGTCCCTTCTCCTGAAGTAGAGCCGGTCTCACGAACTGCAGCAAGAGAGAATTGAGAGCAGCACAGCGGTGAACGTCTTGAATGCCAACGCGGAGTCACCCTTGACAGCCCCCGCAAGGACATCGCAACCAAAGCTAGGGGATGACCCTTTTTTGCATAAGCCTGAACGGGAACGGAGCAAGGATCGCCGAAACGATAACCAACCAGACGATGCTCCAGAGGGCATTCATAACCACACCTGAAGAAAAAGCACGGCAGATATTAACCAGGTGGTAAAGCGGTGTAAAGAAGGCCAGATCGGCAACTATGCGCGGCATGGCGTCGAGGGGGAAAAATATACCGGAAAAAAGGAACAGCGGCGTCATGAAAAGAGTGTAAAAGTAGCTGAAGAAATCGATGCCCGGCACGACAGCGCAGAATACCAGCGAGAGTTCCGCGAAGATCAGTCCGCCCAAAAATACAAAGGGGACCACGAACACAATGAGCGCGGAATCTACAAGCCCGAACAGAACTATCACGATAGTGATAGTGATTCCGAAGATCACGCTCTTGGTGGCACCCCAGAGAAGCTCTCCCATGATGAGTTCATCGAGACTTATCGGAGTGGCGAGGATAGCGTCGAACGTCTTCTGGAACGTCATGCGTATGTACGTTCCATAGGTGCACTCGTACACGGCCGCGAATACTGACGAAGATGCAACGATGCCGGGTGCGATGAATTTTATATACGGCATGCCATGAATGTCCTTCACAAAGGTGCCCAGTCCGAGCCCCATGGCGACCAAATAGAGCGCAGGTTCGGCAAAGTTAAGAGCAAAGCTCGTGCGGTACAGCTTGGTATAGACCAGCCAATGTCGTTGCCAGACCCTGAATGCCCGCTTAATCCGCAAGGCTCCTCCCCGTCAGCTTGAGATACACATCTTCGAGGTTACCGCCATGCGTAGCCATGAGGTTGGCAGGCGAATCGATGGTCACGATCTTGCCTGAGTCCATGATTGCAACACGGTCGCAGAGTTTTTCCGCTTCCTCCATGTAATGCGTCGTGAGAAGGAGGGTGGTGTTCTTCTTCTTGAGATGGTTAAGCTTGGCCCAGACCGCGTGCCTGCTGTGTGGATCCAGTCCCGTCGTTGGCTCGTCAAGGACCAGGATCTCCGGATCATTCACGAGCGAACGGGCGAGCAGCAGCCTGTGTTTCATGCCGCCGGAAAGTTCTTCAATTTTGACACCAGCCTTGTCTTGCAGCTCGACGAATTCCAGGAGGGCGCGGCCAAGACGCAGTGAATCTTTTTTTCGGATATCAAAGTAGCGTGCATAGACAATCAGATTTTCGATCACCGAGAGATCGGGGTCGAGATTATTGTCCTGCGGCATCACGCCGATCCGTGCCTTTATCTCGTTTGCCCCCTTCGTCACATCCATGCCGAACACCGTGACCAATCCGCCGGTCGGCGGTAGGAAGCAGGAAATAATACGCATGACCGTGGTCTTTCCTGCTCCATTCGGCCCGAGGAAGCCGAAGCATTCACCCTGCCTGATAGTAAAATCTATGCCGTCTACGGCACGGAGTCCGTCGTAGTCTTTAACGAGTTTTTGTGCAGTAGCAATGTCCAATAACGATGACCTCTGCCCTCGCTTATTCTTCCACCGTCAACCGGTTTCTGCCTGCCTGTTTACTTTTATACATGAGCTCGTCCACCCGCTTAATGACCGAGTCGACTGTGTCGTCCTTGCGGGCGAGCGATGCACCGAGGGAGATAGTAACCCGGATTGAGGGAACTGACGGAATGTTTGACCGTTCCACGAGCAACCGGCATCGGTTTGCTGTGGCAGTGAGTTCGTTGCCTGCCACGTGCGCGATTACTACGACGTACTCTTCTCCGCCCCATCTGCTGACTACATCGAAGGCCCGCACGCTGTTCTGGAGCGTCTTCGCAACCATCTTCAGCACTTCGTCGCCAAGATCGTGACCATACCGATCATTGATATCCTTGAAATGGTCGATGTCGATAAAGAGAACGCCGAATCGCCACCCATATCGCTGCAACTCCTCGATCCGCGACCGCAACGTGATCTCGGTATAACGTCTGTTCGCAAGCCCGGTGAGTCCATCGACATAAGCCAGCCGCTCGAGCTCTGCAAGCCGTTCCAGGGCAGTTGCGACCGGCGTCTTGTCTGTAAAGATTTCCACCCCGCCAATCGTCGACCCATGCTCATCACGGATGGCGGCAACATGCATCGTGATCGGCACACGGTGCCCGTCTTTATGGTGCAGGTAGACGTCAGCGTTCCGGTCTTTACCGTCGCTTAACGTGTTCAAGAGCGGGCAGATCTCCGAACACATGCTGTTTCCATCCCTGTCCACGTGCAGGAGGATATTATCAGAGCAGGATTTGCCGAGCACTTCGGCAGAGGTATATCCTGTGATGCGTTCTGCGCCCTTGCTCCAGTACTTGATATTCCGTTCAC
The DNA here is from genome assembly GCA_035625205.1 of Nitrospirota bacterium. Taxonomy (GTDB): domain Bacteria; phylum Nitrospirota; class UBA9217; order UBA9217; family UBA9217; genus JAJYKN01. The sequence continues at coordinate 12,302 of DASPQB010000218.1, forward strand.
GGTCTACGAAATAGACACCGTCGTCGAGAGTATCAAGGAGCGTTTTATAAAAGATATCATCTTGGTTCATATCGATATCACGTGTGCCAATGTGCACCGACGACTCCATCCTATTTCTTGATGCCGATCGCTTCGAGTTGCTGCAGAACCCTCTCGATTTTCTCCCGGATATGCAGTTTTTCCCCCTGAAAGTGTTCTAGTTCCAGAGTCTCGCGTTTTGCTTGTGCCAGTTCCTTTTCCAGTTCGTTCAGGCGGGCCTTGAGACCCTTGTTTTCTGCCACCAGCGCCTGCACTCGTTTTTCTATTTCGCTGAAATACGCCTCAAGATTGTTCACCAAATTATTCTCATTTCTCCTTGCCGGCAGATCGAGATCTCACGTCCGCGCTGGATTTCACGGGTTTTGGTCGTCCATTCCTGCATTTTTCAATACGGCCCGATCATGGTCGATGGTCTGTGCGCTTTCCGTTGGCACCTTCCTTTTGTTGTATATCCGTTTGTACTCCGTATAATTTCGCAGAACTTTTTTTACGTATCCCCGGGTCTCGGCAAAGGGGATCTCCTCGACAAAGGCTTCATGATCCCCCTCATATCCGTATTTTGCGAGCCATGAAGCCACGGCCTCAGGACCGGCGTTATACGCTGCGGCAACAAGGAGCGGATCATTGTTGAACCGTTTCATCAATTGGCCGATGTACCACGTTCCGATATTGATCGCAGTATCTATTTCGAATAGTTTCCCTCGATCAAAATCTCTGAGTTTGATCGACTGCGCGGCACGCTCCCCGGTTGCCGGCATCACTTGCATCAGGCCTCTTGCTCCTGCTGGAGAAAGTGCCGTGGGGGAAAACTGGCTCTCCTCACGGATAATGGCGGCTATGAAATAAGGGTCCTGCTCGTATTTCCGAGCATAGGACAGGATGCTCTCCCAGTAGCCCTGCGGATAAGCAAGCAGCCACAGGTCCTCAGTGACCCCTTTGTTCGGAGCCGGAAGATACCGCTGGTAATTTCTCAGCACGAGCAAGAGCGAACGGTTATACTCACCGAGTTCGAAGAACGCCTTGCTGAGACCAATGAGTATGCCGTTCTTGTTTGGCATGGTGTCTTGCAGCGTCCACAGCTCCTGCGCCGCCTCGCTCTTCAAATCCAGCTGCATCATTTCGAGGGTCTTCCTGAATAAAGGAGTGGCCGCAAATACTTGCTTCGTCTCGTCGGTCCATTCCGGAGAACCGGCATCATTCTCGAAGGAACTTACGGGGTCTTCAGCGCAGGCAACTTTGGCGCAGATTGCTCCGGGCTCGCTACTGGTTCTATCGTCGGCATTAAGCACGATGCCGATAGCCTCCAGTCGTTGTTTCCGCTCCGAGGCTCGGTTCCCATAATAAGTAAAGGGGCCCTTCTTAAGGACCTGCCCATAGTACTCCATCGCATGGGCTAGCTCGCCTCTTTTTTCAGCAGCCCTCCCCTGCCAGTATCGAGCCTGGTTCACCAGAAAGGAGCGCGGATATCTGCTGACCAACTCCTGAAGGGTCTGTTCTGCTTTTACATAGTCCCCGGCAGTATAGTAGGACCAAGCCATCCACCATATGCCGCTGTCTGCGACGTTGCTGTCCGGATATTCCTGCATGAGGCGTGCGTAATATTGCAGCGCCTTCTTCATGTCGCCGGCCTCTCGGTAAATATTTCCGGTAAGAAACAAGGCCTCATCTGCCCATCCACTCCCCGGAAAACGATCGAGGACCTTCTGGAATGTCCTTACACCCCGGTCCCGGTCTCCAAGCTTGCTGTAAGACTTACCGAGCCAGTACAGCGCTTCCGGCGTCCGGGGATCATCAGGGTAATCGTGCACCATCTTTACCAAAACCGCTGCGGATTCTCCGCGCTTGGCAAGATTGAAGAGCGAAACGCCGGTCCGGAACAGCACGTCTGCGCGGTTTGAAAAAGATGGATCACGTTCGAGCAGATTCGTGAACGCCTCTACTGCTTTATCGTATTGGTTCAGTCGAAACAGGTTTTTCCCGCGTTCGTACAGTTCGGCAGGCGTGAAATCGGTTCCCGGGACACCCTTTGCTTTCAATTCCTGGAGAGCCTGTTCCGCTTCCTGATCGGCGTCTGTGCCGGGATACCGTGTCCATACGTCATGGTAGGCTAGAACGGCACGCTCCAGTTGCGCGTCAGCGGTCAATGCCCGCGCGAGCCCGATGCTGGCACCCGGTGCGAGATCTGACCGTGGATAATCCTCGAGGAATTCCTCGAATGCTTCGATGGCAGGAAGATACGAAGAGGATGCGTTAAGAACAAGGCCCCGGCGATATGCTGCCTGGACTGCGACGATGCTCCGGGGATATTTTTCTGTCACAACCTGATAGAGGGCTACGGCCTGGCTGTACTCGGCCTTGGAATAATGATATTCTGCGAGGAAGTAAACTGCGTAATCAGCGAGCTCTGGATATTCATCGCAAACGCGTAGCATTGCAGCATCGGCGGCTGACGCTTGATCGAGCTGAATCAGCGCCTGTTCGGAAACAAAAAGCGATCGTTTATACCAGACCGTCCCGGGATACTGCTCCGCTACGCGCTGCGAATAGCGCAAGGCAGCATCATAATTTCCTGCCCGCAGTGAATCAAGGGCAATCCTCAGACCCAGTTCCGGGTCCTTGAAAGGTCCGGGCACTGAATATTGTTGAGCGAGAGACTTTTGCGTAACGCAACGCTCTCCCCCACCCCCGGTACTTTCAATTGGAACAGTCTTCTTCGGACCGCACGCAGCTATGAAAAGCAGGAGCAACGCCGGAATAATCTTACGGGATAAAATCATGGGTATTCCTGACTAAATAATTCATTACTTGATACTGCGCACGTGCTCTTTGGTATATAATATAGGGTGCGCATTGTCCTGTCAACAGAAGTTAAGGGATGGGGTAAGAGAAGAGTTTGGCAAAAAATAAGCAATTAATTCCTTTGTTGCTTCAGCTTGCCTGCCAAGAACATCGCGCTCCCTGAACATCGGGTTTGATGATGCGACTGGCCTGGAAACGATATTCTCTTGATCATCCCCTGGGAGCTTTTTTATAACAGGCCATGTTTCCGATAGCATACCCAGCAGGCCATTTTCTCAGTAC
>DASPQB010000219.1:0-33676 GCA_035625205.1 Nitrospirota bacterium
CGGATCGATACTTGACCTTAAATAAGTTGACTGATTCGTTCCCATTTTCTGCTTAGATGATCATCGCGTTTTTCGGTACGTCCACAAGATCAGCCGGGCCGCGCACCGCCCGAGTGTGATAAAGTCATCCATCGTTCCATACTGGATATTGCATGATAGTCTCCTAAATTTTTTTATTGACTCGTTATCTAGTTTCCTGTAAATTGGCGTGTGTCACTTGCTGTGTTAGTAGAGCGGTTAAAATTTAGGAAATTGAGGAAAAAACAGGTAATCACCCGTAGTGGTGACATGCAAAAAAGGTAATAAAATCCAATAAAAGGTGTTGGTGGGTGGCGGTTGCGGGGTATAGGATGTACCTTGCCAAGGTTGGGGTCACGGGTTCGAATCCCGCCACCCGCTCCATAGTTTTTTCGCGAGAAGTTAAAAGTTAAAAGTTACGGCATCAGAGTATACAACTTTTATCTTTTAACTTTTTTGTTTTCAGGGCGGCGTAGCCAAGTGGCTAAGGCAGAGGTCTGCAAAACCTTCATTCATCGGTTCAAATCCGATCGCCGCCTCCAATTTTCTTAACCACAGAATAGCACAGATTCGCACAGTCTAAGAGACATTTAAGACTTCTATAGATTCATATGTTGTACCTGCTGTTTTTTCTTTTTTCTCTTGTCCGTCCGTGTTCATCTGTGGTTGCAAATCGTATCAGGTCTTAATCTTATGCATCATGCCGACTTCGTCCACCTTCATCTCCACACCGAATACAGCCTCTTAGACGGCGCGATCAGCCTCGACAACCTCATAAAAAAAGCTATTGACCTCAAAATGCCCGCGGTCGCCGTCACGGACCATGGCAACCTGTTCTCAGCCTTAGATTTTTATCTTAAAGCCATGAAGGCCGGCATCAAGCCGATCATCGGGTGTGAGATCTATGTAGCCCCCGGATCACGGTTCGATAAGTCAGCGCCTGCAGGTCAGAATGAAGAAGCCTCCTACCACCTTATCCTGCTGGTACGGAGCAAACAAGGGTATAAGAACCTTGTAAAGCTCGTGACTTCAGCCTACCTCGAAGGTTTTTATTACAAACCGCGCATCGATAAGGAACTTCTCAGGCAGCACAGCGATGGGCTCATCGGTCTCTCGGCCTGTCTCGGAGGCGAAATACCATCTCTGCTTACTCAGAACCGATACGAAGACGCGAAAAAAGTCGCCTTAGAATATGAACTGATTTTCGGCAAAGACAACTTCTACCTGGAACTTCAGGACAATGGAATCCCGGAGCAGGAACATGTGAATCGCGAGCTCCTGAAGTTGACCAAGGACTCGGGCATTCCGGTTGTCGCGACCAATGATTGTCATTATTTAGACATGGAAGACCACAAGGCCCACGACGCCTTGCTGTGTATCCAGACCGGCAAGACCGTCAAGGACGTAAACCGTCTCAGGTTCTCTTCAGAAACCTTTTATATGAAGACTCCTGAAGAGATGAAAAAAGCCTTCTCCTATATCCCCGAAGCTCTAACGAATACGGTCAAGATAGCCGAACGGTGCAATTTGGAGCTTGAACTCGGCAAATATCATCTTCCGCATTTCCCTGTTCCTGAAGGATATACGAGGGAAACCTTCATGGCCGAACTTGCCCGGAAAGGCCTTGATAAACGTTTCGGTGAGATCGAAGCCGTGCGTGGTGTTGGCAGTATCGATAAAAAGACCTATCGCGACCGGCTTGAGTTCGAAATCCAGATGATCGACAAAATGGGTTTTGCAGGCTACTTCCTCATCGTCTCTGATTTCATCCGTTATGCAAAAGAGCATGGCATACCCGTCGGACCCGGCCGCGGTTCTGCTGCTGGCAGCCTCGTAGCGTATTCTCTCCGGATTACGGACCTCGATCCCCTCCCCTATAACCTGCTGTTCGAGCGTTTTTTGAACCCTGAACGTATCAGCATGCCTGATATCGATGTGGACTTCTGCCAGGACCGGCGCGACGAGGTGTTGAAATACGTCACAGAAAAGTATGGCCAAGACCACGTGACTCAGATCATCACGTATGGCACCATGCTGGCAAAAGGTGTTATCCGCGATGTGGGCAGGGTGCTCGACATCCCCTATGCCGAATGCGACAGAATGGCCAAGCTGATTCCGAACAAACTGAATATTACGTTGAAAGAGTCCCTTGAGCAGGAACCAAAACTAAAAGAAGCCATGAATAAGGACGCCCGAATTGCCGAGCTCATGGAGATTGCACTCCTCCTCGAAGGTCAGGTGCGCCATGCATCGAAACACGCTGCGGGCGTGGTTATATCACAGGAACCGCTGACTGAGTACCTGCCTCTCTTTAAAACACCGAAGGACGAGATCACGACACAGTTCGACATGAAGGGCGTGGAGAAGATCGGCCTCGTGAAGTTCGATTTCCTAGGCCTCCGGAACCTCACTGTCATTCGAAAGGCCGAAGACAACATCAATGCACGGCTGCTGAAAGCCCCCCTTGAAAAAACCGAGCCATTTTCCATATCCCGCATCCCTATGGACGACGCAAAGACGTACGAACTCCTCGGCCGTGGCGAGACTGCGGGCATCTTCCAACTCGAATCATCGGGCATGCGCGACATCGTCATCAAGATGAAGCCGAGTGTCTTTGAGGACCTCATTGCCCTGGTGGCCCTCTACCGCCCCGGTCCGCTTGGAAGCGGTATGGTCGATGACTTCATCAAGCGCAAAAAAGGTTTCACTAAGATTACCTACGAACTTCCCCAGCTCGAACCGATCCTGAAGGACACCTACGGCGTCATCGTTTATCAGGAACAGGTCATGCAGATATCCCGCACTCTCGCGGGCTATTCTCTGGGCGATGCGGACCTCCTGCGTCGCGCAATGGGAAAGAAGGACCCCCAGGTCATGGCGAAGGAGAAAGTTCCATTTCTGAAAGGTGCGGAGAAGTTGGGCATAGACCTCAAGAAGGCCGGGGCTATTTTTGACCTCATGGCCAAGTTTGCAGAATACGGATTTAACAAGTCCCACAGTGCAGCATACGCCCTCATCACGTACCAGACTGCCTATCTCAAGGCGCATTACCCTGTCGAATATATGTCTGCCCTGCTCACAAGCGAAGTTCAGGATACGGATAAGGTCGTGAAATACATCCACGAATCACGCCAGATGGGCGTCAACATTCTGCCTCCTGACGTGAATGAAAGTCGATGGGACTTTACGGTTGTCGATGCTCATGACCGGGAAAACATCGAGCCGGGCAGCACCATTGGTTCCATCCGTTTCGGCCTTGCCGCGGTCAAAAACGTGGGTATCTCTGCCATCGAGGCCATGATCGAAGCGCGGGAAAGCAAAGGGGCTTTCGCCTCACTTGCCGATTTTTGTAAAAAGGTGGACCAACGCAGGGTGAACCGCCGCGTTATTGAAGCGCTGATCAAGTGTGGGGCTTTTGATTTCACCGGAGCGCGTCGTGCCCAGATGATGGATGCCATCGACATGATGATGGGCCAGGCTGCAAAGCACCAGGAACAAGAGGCTGTCGGCCAGTTCAGTATCTTCGACTCCATGAGCGACCAGAAAGATCCCCAGCTTCCGAACGTGCCTGAATGGAAAGAGAGCCAACTTCTATCTTATGAAAAAGAAAGCATGGGTTTTTATATTTCCGGCCATCCCCTTGCTACGTTTCAGAACGATATAAAACGCTATGCTTCGGTAACGACAGAGACCCTCGACAGCATTCCCGACGGAAAAGAGATAACCATTTGCGGTATCATCGCAGGGCTAAAGCAAAAGGTCACAAAAAAGGGTGACAAAATGGCCATCCTGAATCTGGAGGACCTTTCGGGTACTGTAGAGACTATCGTGTTCCCCGATCTTTACAAAGACTCGCACCATTTGCTTTTGACCGATACGCCGCTCATCGTTGTAGGACAACTCGATAAAAGTGAACAGGGCAACAAAATCAAAGCCCTGCGCATTCATCTGCTTTCTGACATCAAGAAAAAAGGGACCACGCGTCTGGACATCAATCTTTCTGCAACCGGCCTAACTCAGGAAGATCTCTTGAAAGTCAAGGACATACTCCTCCGCTATCAGGGTGATATCCCCGTCTATCTCCGCCTCCAGAACCCCACGCGCAAAGACTCACTGATATCTGTGGGTCGCGACATACGCGTAAACCCAAACGATCAGCTCATAAACGAGATAGAGTCCATCCTCGGTGCAGGCGCCGTTTCCCTAGTGTAGTGCGAAGGGGTTTCAAACAAGATATCTTCGCCGCTGTCTCTCTCACCTTTGTTCATTCAGTTCCTCACTCTGTACTTTACTAAGTGCTAAGAAAATAGTACCAGTTCGACATCCTTTAAATATATTGTGCTAAACTTTAACTAGCAAATTAACATCTGCATGTCTTGACAACCTGTTTGGACAAACACCTGAAGGAGGTTTGAGATGACAAAAAGCAATGAGTTTGAAGTAACTGCTCGTGCACTCGTGGCCAAAGGTAAAGGCTTGTTAGCTGCAGATGAAAGCTTCCCGACGATACAAAAACGATTTGCTGCGCTGAACATAGAATCTACCGAAGAGAATCGTCGCGCCTATCGTGAAGTGCTCTTTACGACAACCGGCATAGAAAATTACATCAGCGGCGTGATCATGTTCGATGAAACAATCCGCCAGAAGACGCGTGACGGAAAGTCATTTGTCGAGCTGTTGAACCGAAAAGGTGTCTTCCCAGGCATCAAAGTTGACAAAGGAACTCTTGATATGCCTGGTTTTCCCGGCGAAAAATTAACAGCCGGCCTGGACGGTCTTCGAGAACGCTTGAAGGAGTATCGTGACTTGGGTGCGCGATTCACGAAATGGAGGGCCGTCATAACCATCGGCAGTGGCATTCCTACCCGACTAAATATAAATACTAATGCACGGACGCTTGCGCTCTTTGCCGCTCTTTCTCAGGAAGCAAACATGACCCCGGTCGTTGAACCCGAAGTCTTGATGGACGGAGACCATGATATCAATCGATGCGAGGAAGTGAGCGTTGAAGTGCTTGACGACGTTTTTTCTGCACTCCGTGAATACCACGTCCATCTTGAAGGCATGCTGCTCAAGGCCAGCATGGTACTTCCTGGGAAGAACTCTCCAAATCAGGTTCAAGCTTCACAAGTCGCAGAAACGACCCTCAGGACCCTGCGTCGGGTCGTCCCTGCAGCTGTCCCCGGTATTGTATTTCTTTCTGGAGGTCAGAGTCCTGAACAGGCTACGAGACATCTAAATGCTATGAATGCTTTGGGCAACCATCCTTGGGAGATCAGTTTTTCTTTTGCCCGGGCATTGCAAGACCCTGTGCTTAAAACATGGATGGGTGCCGCATCCAACGCCGCGGCCGCTCAAAAAAAATTTTATCATCGCGCTAAGTGCAACAGCGAAGCGCGCTACGGCACATATTCGGAGGAGGCTGAAAAGACTGCTTGAATGATAAAGTCCCAAATCTCCTCCCGATGAGGAGTCAATAGTATGGCAGTTTCTGAGATAGTAAAAAGATTGAATGAATCAATCACAAAAGGGAGAGCTAATTCGCGTTTTGTAGATATAACTTTTTACGCACCTGATGCCAAGACGGTTTACATTGCAGGTGATTTCAACGGATGGCGTACGAAGGCTCATCTCATAAAGAAAGGTCCTGACGGCATCTGGCGACTATCGATCAAGCTCTGCGTGGGCCGGCATGAGTATAAGTTCTACGTTGATGGTGCCTTGGCGCAGCAATTGCCCTGCTCGACCACAACTTCCAACAGCTACGGGACATACAATTGTGTGATTGGCGTAACCTAGGATGTGCTGTTTTGAGTGGCAATAAGATCGATAACCTTAAATAAAGCGCCACAGGTCGTACGAGTGATGAGAGGTTCATGATTAATTATGTAGTGTAGTTGTGAACCATGGAAGGGTAAGATCACCGTTCACAGAGAAGCAGCAACCGTAAGGGTACAATTACCGCAAATGCAGGAAGACGATGATCCCGAGCGAGGTGCCCACGAACATGATGGTTTTTAAAGAGAGTTCATAAGCGTGATATTTGGTCACAGCCGAACCCGCCCTTCATAAGTGTAAGAGAAAAAAGGGGATTATCTCTACGTCACCATCGTAACGATTTCTTCCCGTGCAAATCTTGACGTGGGAAGAGGTATTTTAGCGGGGAAACCGACTGGAATGATCGATATCGGCCGATAATTATGAGGTAGATCCAGAATTTCAAAAACATCGAATTCGTTGAAGGCACCGACCCACACTGTTCCAAGGCCCATTGCATGCGCAGTAAGCATCATGTTCATGATGCTGGCAGAAACATCCTGAATGCTGTAAAGGTTCACTCCGCGGTCAGCGTATCGTACAGATATTCTCCTGTCCAGACATGCAACGACCACGAGTGGTGCCTTGGCGATGAAGTTTTGGTTCAAGGCCGCTTTCGCGAGCTTCATTTTTATATCTTGATTGAATACAAAATAAAACTTCCTGCTTTGCATATTGCCGGCAGATGGCGCCCAACGAATCGACTCGATCAATCCATCTATGAGATCCTGCGGGATGTCCTGATCCGTGAAATCACGTATGCTTCGACGATTCACAATGACATCAAGAATATTCATGGGGCCTCCCGAATACTTTTTCATTAATATATCATATTGTCGACTGCTTTGTTGACTCCATGAGCGCTCCGATGATACTATTGCATAAAGATAAAGCCGATGAAACTACCTATTCATGATAATAAAATTGCAGGACCTCGAGACTATTAGCATGCAAGATGTCAACGCAGCAATTCTTCGGAACGAGCCCGCTGAATTTGAGCTCGTGTCCATAACAGTTGCGCTCTCCGATCTCGATATTGATTTTATACAATGAATCTGCATAGGGCTTACTTCCCACTTCGACAGCAACGTGCGCGGAAATGCGCTGGTAAGCTTGGGACATCTTGCAAGGCGTTACCGCATGCTTGACGAACAGTCCGTTAAACCGCTCATCGAGTCAGAACTCCTCGATTCTCATGAATATGTTCGGTTATACGCCAAATCTGTAGCCGACGAGAACCACCAGTTTCTCCAATGGAACAACAGGGGACATGTCTATTGCTGAGGTCCAGGACTGGTTTTCCGGGAGTGGGACGATGTTTCTTGCAAAAATCATGTTCTGCACGTATATTATACCGCAGCAAATAATACTTCTCGCATAAAGGCGTCTAATGAAAAACTTTACAGATTATCTCGAACAATACGCTCTCTTTTCAATTGAGAAACAGTTTAAGCTGGCACGAATTATCGGAGAGCAGATGCATGAGCTCGATCTCGATGCCGGTGTGATTCGATTCAGCCGAGACCTATCGTTGCCATTTCAGGTGCTCGGCACAGAATCGTTCAATACGCTCACATGGCTATGGGCGTGGGCCGAGGAACAAACCGAAATTCCCGAGAACCTGATTCAGACATCATTGCAGCTCCGTGACTGGGGCGTGCATGAAGGGATCAGGGAATTCACGATGCCCTCCGTCGATATTGACAAAGCAGATGGTAAAGCGATAGCAATAGTCTCGACGCAAATTGCCAGCGCAAACAGTTGGTTTCGTGACAGCTACGAAGGCGGAGCTGTGTATCTTTTGATTTTTGACAAATCAATAGAGAATGAGCCCTCCTTCGACAAGGCAAGCCTGTTCACTAGTATGACGGACATCCTGTCCCGTTACGAGCTCAATCAGAAAAACGTACTATTGTCCTATCTTCAAATGAAGATTCTCTCCCCTATTGAGAGAGGCACTCTGATTTCATGTGAGCTAGAAAACGGTGAACGGCTCAACGCCGAATTTGATGATGCGGGCAAATTGAGGGGATGGGACGGAAAAGTAATAACCGATTAATACCATAAGACATTCATTCAATGAGCCACCGCAAGGCTGCTTGTGCCGTCGGAGATGCGATTGATCTTTCGTACCATAAACTCAAACTTGCCCAGGCCTGACATTACACGAAGGTGGAGAAAAGCCCACTTTCTGCGAGCCGGTATTACTTCGACTGTGGTGGACGTGCTCGACTCGGCCCCTATTCAGCGATTCTCGCGTATCATGTTCACAATGGAATTCTCGATACAACATTGTCGGATAGGCCGGTTAGTCGGGAGCGGTACATAAAATTCGTTCATTCACGGTTTGCGGTATCACACCGAAAAAATCGGAAGGGGTCGCTTCTGAGAACTTCAAACATACTGAGGGGAATAATTAATGTCTTTATTGAACAACCTTGAAAGAAAATTCCGACGTTTTGCGATTTCAAACATCACTCTGTATCTCATTCTGGGCCAAGTGCTCTTCTTTGTCTTCGCCCTGTCAGGCCGGTTCATCTTGGGGCGGGTCGTGCTCGTCCCTGCACTCGTTCTCAGAGGAGAATGGTGGCGGCTCATTACGTTCCTCTTCATTCCTCCTATGACGAACCCGATATTCGCGTTCTTCGCCTGGTACCTATTCTACCTCATGGGTAACGCCCTAGAAGGACAGTGGGGGGCGTTCCGGTACAATATCTTCCTCCTTGTCGGATATTTGGTGACCGTGGCCGTTACATTCCTGTATCCCTACTCCGCTGCGACGAACATATTTATTGGCGGCTCTGTGTTTCTTGCGTTTGCTTACCTTTATCCCGATTTCCAACTCTATATTTTCTTCATCATTCCAGTAAAGATCAAATGGTTGGCTCTGCTCACATGGCTCGGATATGCTTATGAGGTGATAGTCGAATCCTGGAGTATGCGTCTGCTCGTAATCGCCTCAATCAGCAACTTTCTGCTTTTCTTCGGGAAAGATATCTTTTGGAGGATGAAGACGGGGAATCGAAAGATGGTGTTCCAGGCACGACAGTACTCGACCGCCCGGGAACCTTTTCACAAGTGTGCTGTTTGCGGCAAAACCGACATATCGGCCCCGCAGATGGAGTTTCGATACTGTTCCGACTGCGGCGGTCTCGGATACTGCAAGGACCACATCTTTAACCATGAACACGTAAAGAAAACTTCTTGAAGGAAAGGAATTGAACGTGGGAATTTTTAATTAATAACATAAGCTCATAGAAACATTGTATATTCCCCACCGGTTTCTCGTTGTCTCACGTCATGACATGCAACATGTCATGACCAAGGTGCCATTAGAAATAGCGAAACATACGACTGGTTCCTGGAAAATCGTTCGATGTTTCCCCTTCGTCGTTATAACGGTAAGAAATTGCTTCGGTGCTACCTGCACTTCTGCACCCAATGAAGTCTCGATGATCCATGATCGGATGAGTCTGACACAGTATTGCGATACGCGGTGAAGGTAATAATATGTTCTCACGATCAACACCTTTTGACACACCAAGAGTATGAACGCTTCTGTCGAACAACCCATAGACGGGACCCTTGATTTGCACACTTTTCAGCCTGGCGAGATAAAAGACCTCGTGCCGGAGTATCTTAAGGAATGTAGGAACCGCGGCATTCTCCAGGTGCGTATCATACACGGGAAAGGGACCGGTGCACTCAGGCGGACTGTGCTTTCAATACTGAAGAGACTACCGTACATTGATTCAATCAGTACCGGGGGGGAAGACGCTGGAGGATGGGGTGCGACGATCGTTACGCTTAGCATACCAAAAAAAACGGGCACCTCATGAGACGCGGATGATGAGGGATAGATTTTCTCTGCAGATTTAAGTCTTTGTGCGAGACGCCTTGCTTCTTCTTGCTGACCACGGCGGTGAGGAGTTTAATTCGTTTTGGCTGATATGGTGAAACATACTGATTTGTTGGGCTAATTAACTAAGGCACTCGTTCCCTGCCTTACGAAGTGGTCAATGTGTTTCTCATCGGGATCTTCAACCGTTGACCGATCCTGAGCAATCTTCCCGAACGGAGATTGTTCGCCTCAAGGATTCTCTGCGTGCTCGTCCGATACCGAAGCGCAATGAGGGACAAAGTTTCGCCGCGCCGTACGCGATGGACAAGGAATTCCGCCTTCGGCGGCGACCACTTCGGCATCGAGTCGAGGCTCGCTAGCAACTCTTCTTCTTTACCTATGGGCAACTTGAGAGCGTAGACGGTATTCGGCGTGGCATCACGCCGCAATTCTGGATTAAGAGCTGCGATATCTTCCACTTCAATTCCGAGTTTCTTCGCGATCGTGCTCAAGAGTACCGGCCGTTCGATAGTCACTGTTTCGTAGGACAGGGGCTTATCGGGCTCGTCGAGCGTAAATCCATATTTCGCCGGGTCATTGATGATCGTCAGTACGGCAAGAAAGCGCGGGAAATAGCGTGCTGTTTCTCGCGGGAGTTGCTCGTAGAAATCCCAAAAATTATCCAGGTAATTGACTTTCTGCTCTCGTATCACCCTTGCTACGGAACCTTCTCCACAGTTATATGCGGCGAGGACAGTTGCCCAGTCGCCGAACATCTGGTGGAGCTCATTGAAATAAGCAATTGCAGCAGCCGTAGATTTTTCAGGATCGAGCCGTTCGTCGATCCAGGCATTTCGCTTGAGACCGAACTTGTATCCCGTCGAAGGTATGAACTGCCACAGACCTAATGCGCGCGACCGGGACAATGCCCGAGTCTTGAATCCGCTTTCGATGAGCGGAAGCCACGAAAGTTCCTCGGGAAGACCGGCATCCTTCAACGCCTTTACCATAGCTCCGCGATATCTGCCCGAGCGTTCATAGGCTTCCAGGAAGAAGTCTCGTTCCAGGGTCTGGAAGGATTGTATCTCACGCTGCACATGATCATTCAATACCATGGGTATCGCTTTATAGTTCCCCTTCACGGTAGTTTGGCGGGATGCGTACAACTCCATGATCTTTTTGGAGATCATGAATCTGAGATCTTCCTTTTGCTGGGCAAGTTTGGGGTTGTTCGGAACCTTGAGAATAAGGGCATAGGCCTGGTCCAGTGATTCTATCGCCTGATCCATGTCATTGTCACGCCAATACTCCTGCGCCGTGTCGGTAAGCTCCAGGGCAGTATCTAGTAGTGCCTGGTCGTCATCGACTGGTTCTTTCTTCGTGGCGGCGGTATTGTTGTCATTCTGGTTCTGCGAAGCGCTATCCGTTGATGTCGAATCAGCCGCGTCCTGGTTGGCACCACTACAAGAAGAGACCGATTCATCGGATGATACGGTCTGCAGCAGAGGTAAAGATTCGGAAGGGGCACTTGTAGCGTCCACCTGGTAAGGCATTGATTTATGCGCACAGCCAGCGAACATGAAACAAGCTGAGCAGAATAGAATGCATATAGGGGATAAGGAATGCGATATTCTTGTCATCATTAGCCAGCATAATATACGATGTGCAAAAAAAAAGCAAAGTAAATCATTAGACCGGTCACTTTTTGTTTACATCGCGTGAGGACTGCAGTCCAGTTGACAGAGTACCCCCTTAATCATTATATTCAAGGTAACGATGCATGATCATACTTTTTCATTTTTCATTATACCCACGTGCTGATATCAACCAATAACTTCATGCTGATAAGGAGATTAGACTCGTGCGAAGTATCGTTTTAAAAACTGCAATTACACATCTTGTTTTAATTATGCTTCTTTTTGTGATCGCTTCTTGTGCAGGGCCTCATTCCGCTCGTTCTGCGAGTTTAGCGGAACGTCAGAGCAAGCCAAGCCTCAGCATCACAAAACTGGAGAAAGCTATTCATGTTCTTATCAATAAAGAACGTCAAGAGCACGGATTGTACCCTATCAGCTTCGATGAGGCACTTTCCGAAATTGCTAGAAAGCACAGCAGGGATATGTCAGAAAGAAAATATTTTGACCATTATTCTCCTGAGGGGCATGACTTCGTTTATCGATACGAGCAAGCGCGATACCAGTGCGCAGTAGTCGAAGGCCGCACAATCCACACGGGTGCCGAGAATATAGCACTGAACCACCTCTATGATTCAGTAACCACGCTCAATGGTGAAGCTTATTACAATTGGAATTCGCAAGACAAGATAGCTAAAACAACAGTCCAAGGATGGATGAGAAGCCCCGGGCACCGAAAGAACATATTGACGCCATTCTTCCGGAAAGAAGGGATAGGAGTTGTTATTTCCCCTGACGATAAGGTTTACATTACTCAGAATTTTTGCTGACACCATCCCCCTTCCAGGCAACGAAATCTATCTCTATAGTCACGTCTTTCGGCAGATGTGATACTTCAACTGTGGCTCGTGCAGGAGGATCGGATGGGAAATATCCTCCATAGACTTCATTTACAACAGCGAAGTCTGACATGTTCTTAAGATAGATCGTCGACTTCACAACGTTCAACATGCTGCATCCTGCCGCTAATAAAATTGCTTGAGCATTTTCCATCACCAACCTCGCCTGAGCACGAATATCCGCCTCAACAACATTGCCAGAATTAGGGTCTATAGGTATCTGGCCTGAAACGAAAACAAATCCACCAGCCTCTACGGCTTGTGAATATGGGCCGATCGCTTGCGGAGCAGCTATTGTTTTAACAATTTTATGCAGCATTCTAACCTCCGTTTACACATTAAGTATTTATTATATTTAATTGATTTTATTAAAGATTTTAAATTTAAAGTAAACCATTACCTTGAAAACAAAAGATTGCTCAACTATCGCGTAAGCCAATATTATACCTTGCCATTTGAAGTGTATGTCTCATTATTTAATGTTTGAATTGGTGCTAAGAGGTAATCAAGAACTTCATGCCTTGCGAGACTACCCGGTCTTCACCCGCTTGACATCCAAGACGCCTTTGATTCCTTCGATGTTCTTAAGGATTTTATTTAGGTGTTCTACGTCCTTAATGTCAATAGTAAAATTCAGCGTAGCTTGGTGGTCTTCTCCGGTAATCACTTCGGCGTGTGTGATGTTTGCCTCTGCGGCACTGATTGATGTCGACACACTTGCAAGAAGGCCAGGCTTATCCTGGGACTTTACCGATATTTTAACAGCATGGGCGGCAGTTTGTAGTTCTCCCCAGGACACGTCTATGAGCCTGTCCCTGTCAAACATAAGCTCTCCCACGTTTGGGCAATCGGCCGTATGAATCGACACCCCTCTTCCCCGCGTGATAAAACCGATCACTTTGTCGCCTGGTACGGGATTACAGCACTTTGACAGGTGAATGAGCATGTTCTCCATACCGCTGATTTTCATGGCCCCACCTGATGGTTTTTCATGCTTATGAATCGGTCTTTTGGGAAGAGGCTCTATATGAACTTTTTCCGGAGCCAGTTTGTTCGCCACCATGTGTGCCGACACTTTCCCGTAGCCTATGGCTGCAAGCAGATCATCGAGTGTATTGTGGGACATCTCGTTTGCTAAGTGAATGAGGTCGTCTGACTTGAATATTTTGGATGGGTTAAGATCATGTTTCTTCAGATCTTTTTCCAGGAGTTCCTTGCCCAGCAGGATGCTTCTTCTTCTTTCCTCCGCCTTGAGCCAAGCCTTGATCCTCGTCCGGGCCTTCGACGTTTTGACGAACTTGAGCCAGTCACGACTCGGTGTATGGCCGGCTTGGGTAGTCACTTCGATCTTGTCGCCATTGCGCAGGACATGTTTCAACGGGACGATTTTACCGTTGACCTTTGCTCCCACGCACTGATGGCCTATGTCGGTATGGACGCTGTAGGCAAAATCTACAGGCGTCGAGCCCTGCGGCAGCTCTTTTACGTCCCCTCGTGGTGTGAAGACGTAAACCATATCGGGAAATAGGTCCCCCTTGACGGTGTCCATGAACTCCTTGGCATCAGGGAGGTCTCGCTGCCATTCCATGAGCTGGCGGAGCCAGGCGAACTGCTGCTCTTCGCGCTGGCTGATGGCCGATTTCTCCTTGTACCGCCAATGCGCGGCGATACCTTCCTCAGCCAGACGATGCATCTCTTCAGTACGTATCTGAAATTCCACGCGCTCGCCCTTCGGCCCAATGACCGTGGTATGAAGCGATTGGTACAGATTAGACTTGGGTACGCCAATGAAGTCCTTGAAGCGGCCCGGTACGGGCGTCCAGAGGGAATGAATGAGACCGAGGATGGCGTAGCAATTTACCTTAGTGTCGGTAATGATCCGGATTGCTATCAGGTCGTACACATCCTCGAAGGAGATCCCCTGCTTAAGCATCTTCAGGTAGATACTGTAAAAATGCTTGGGACGGCCTTTTACCTCGCCTTTGTATCCGTGCTCAGCGAGCTGCCGTTTCATGACTTCGATGAGGTCGTTGATGTACGTTTCACGCTCAATGCGTCGCTGGTTGATCTTTCGGCTGAGATCGTCGTAGGCCTCGCGGTTCAGGTACATAAACGAGAGGTCTTCAAGTTCGGTTTTGATCTTGGAAATTCCGAGGCGGTTTGCAAGCGGAGCATAGATATCGAGTGTCTCTTGGGCAATGCGTTTCTGTTTTTCCGGCGACAGCGATTTGAGTGTGCGCATATTGTGGAGACGGTCCGCGAGTTTGATGAGAATGACCCGGATATCCTTGGCCATGGCAACAACCATTTTGCGGAAATTTTCTGCCTCGCGCTGCTCACGGCTCTGGAGTTCCATCCTGGACAACTTCGTCATGCCATCCACGAGCATAGCGACCTCGGTGCCGAACACTGCTGTTATCTCATCAAGCGTAGTATTGGTGTCTTCTATGGTGTCATGCAGAAGGCTGGCGGTAACAGTTGCGGCGTCGAGTTTCAGGCTGGCGATGATTGCGGCAACCTCGAGGGGATGGTTCAAATATGCTTCGCCAGAGAGGCGCGTTTGTCCCTGATGGACCTTTGCAGAAAAAATGTAAGCGCGCCGTATCAGATCCACATCCGCGTCAGGGTTGTAGCTTTGTATCCGCTCTACTATATCTTCAAGGCGAACCGCAGGCATAATGATCCTCGAACTCGAAAAGCAAGAAGCGAAGCTTCATTTATCCATCTTAATATCCCGTATCTCCAGCTCGACCGTTGTCGTTCCGTTCCAGGCGTTGAGGCGGGGCGTGAACACCGCAGCCAGCCGGGAGCCGTCCCTCACCTGTTTGCCGAGCATGCTGCCAAAATTAAAGGCAATGGCACCGATGGCTGTGCCTCCCCCCTGTTTCAGGCGAAGCTTCAGATGATTGCTGCCGACGATGCGGGATGAAACCACTTCAAGACCTCGTGTCCCGAGCCGCGGCTCTGGATTGCCCTGCCCGAAGGGGGCGAGCTTCTCCATTTCCCGCACGAGATCCATGGTCAGGTCATCGAGCATTACGGCGCCGTCCACGCATATTGAACGGGTAAAGCCCTGCGGTCCCATGCGCTCCATCACTATGGCGCTTAAACGTTCGCGGAATAGCGGTATATTTTGCGGCGCGATGGTAAATCCCGCAGCATATTTGTGCCCGCCAAACCCAAGGAGGAGGTCTCTACAGTCATGTAGACCTTTGTAGAGATCAAATCCATGGATGCTCCTGGCGGATCCTTTTCCGACTCCATTTTGTACTGAGATGAGAGCCGTAGGCCGATAAAACTCCTCCACGATCCTAGAAGAAACAATACCGATAACGCCGGTGTGCCAGGCACCAGACGACAGCACGATAGCGCCGATAGACGAAATATCCGTCTGCAGACATTGCCGCCTTGCATCGTTCCAAATGCTTTCTTCGACGGTCTGACGTTCCTTGTTCATTGCATCAAGTGCCGATGCCAGATGCCCGGCCTCTTCAAGAGAATCCGTCGTGAGCAGACGAAAGGCCATATCGGCCCGTTCGAGTCTGCCGCTCGCATTGATACGCGGGGCTATGGTAAACCCGACAGTGCCGGCACTGATCTTTTTGCCATGAAGCCCTGTTACTGCTTTCAATGCCGCAACACCGGGCCTCTGAGACGGTAAACTCGAGGATAGGAGATCCAGACCATGCTTGATCAATATCCTGTTCTCGCCAATGACTTTACCGACATCCGCTACGGTGCCGAGTGTCACGAGATCGAGATAGGGACGGAGTTGCTCGCCATCGGCTTTCGCTTCCAGGAGCGCCTGTGCGAACTTAAAGGCTATACCAACGCCGGTCAACCCGCTTACCGACAGGCGTTCTTCCGCAGAAGACTCGCTGGTTACCAACACGGGATGCAGAATTGCTAGGGCATCGGGCAGCATGAGGTCGTTAACGACAGTCGAGCTGCTGGAATCGTTCAAACCGTCAGAATAGTCAAGCTCGTGGTGATCGGTAATGATCAGATCCAACCCAAGAGTACGGGCAGTTACTGCCTCCCGATAGGCCGTTATACCGCAGTCAACCGTTATGACCAATGATGCACCGGATTCCCGTAGGACTGCGAGGGCGGCTGTATTCAGGCCATAGCCCTCCGACATGCGGTCAGGTATATAGCTGCAGACTTGCGCACCCAGCCCCTTAAGCACGAGATACAAGAGCGAAGTTCCCGTAACTCCGTCGACATCATAATCGCCGAATACAACAATCTTCTCATTCGCTGCTATCGCCCTTCTAACCCGGCTCACTGCCCTGTCCATATGGCAGTACATCGCGGGGTCGGATACCGTCGACAGGTCACACGACAGAAATGACCGCGCTGCAGTAGGATCGGAAATTCCGCGATTGACCATCAACCTTGCAATGAGCGGGTGGAGCCCTGCCCTATCCGAGAGCATGTCCGCAATGTGGGCATCGGGCTCTGTGAGGACCCATTTCATACTCATGGCTGGGCTTTCATCCTTCTTTGTGCTCGCCTTTATAATTCTTTGCCGTTTCATCGGGAGAATCTGAAAGGCCTTTTTTAAAGACTTCTATCAACGTTTGCATTCCGAGTCCGCACATGCGGCTTCCTCATAGTCCTTTGGTGTATTCAGGTTCTTAAATGACTTCCGTCCGGGATCAAAGCGGTCTATCTCCTGTTCCGTTACGTATCGCACCTGTACCTGTCCAAACAGCTCACGAATACGCCTCCGATCATGTTTGATCTGCTCTTCCATGAGCGGGATGAGCCTTTTTCGATATACTGCGTGCAATGGCTCGAGCAGACCGTCGATGGATGGGATGACGATGTCGTGGCCCTCTGCCAACCCTGCCATATAGGAAATCAATGTTGGATTCAGGTACGGCATGTCGCAGGCCACAATGAAATTGTATTCGGTTGATGACCGCATGAGACCGGAGTAGATTCCGGTAAGTGGTCCCCTCATTTCAAACGCATCGGTCACCACGTTGACCCGGTAGGCTGCATATTGATCCGGGGCATTCGTAACGATAATAAGGTCGTGAAACACGCTCTTGAGTGAACTCAGAACGTGCTCTATTAGAGGAATACCTGCGATCTTCAGAAAAGCCTTGTCAGTACCCATGCGCCGATTCTCGCCGCCTGACAACACAATCCCAGTCATGTTTTAAAATTACAGCATTTACCATATGGTGTCAACAACGAACTTGAGAGACCCCATGATAATAAACGAAAAAAATACAATGGAATGAGTTATTTTTGCACCAAGGAACACCGGAGCTATATCAGTTAACGAGTGTACTACCATGGGGACAGGGATGTTGGCGATGGCCCATTTAAGAAAATAGCGCGAGAAATCCCACAAGATTGAGCACTGGGTATGCGTCAAGAAGATTTCCGCACTATGATACCTGCGACATCGCTCTTCTTTTGAAGGATATTATCAATCTCTTCGGCAGAGAACAGCCTGCCTCTGCCGACACCCGGACAGGAAGGCGCAATTTCCACATCCCAGATATCGCTGTTCATGTTCTCGGGCCAAAACGGCCAGGTACGGCATTGCCATGGTCGGGAAACATAGACATCACATCTGTTATTTTTGAGGAAGGGGCAGTCCTTATTATTATATTTGAGCTCATAGAGGCCCTCTATTTTTTTCGTATATATCGTCGTAAACTCAGCCAGCGAAATATTAAAATGTCTAGCCAGCCGTCGCCGATCATTAAAAGACAGGTACACGTAACCATATCTTCCCCGCGTTATGCAGCATCTCCCATCGCCTTGACATTCGAAGCGTATCCCCTCATGATAAAATTGCTTTCTCTTACTCACTATTTTAAGCCCCCCTTATAAGGTTTATTGCCTCTTCAAACCGTGATTCTTTGTCTCAGCAGTCTATTCCGGCTCTATCGTTGCGATCAAAGACAATGCATGGAGCTGGTCCCGGTGAAGTTCGGCTTGCTCCAGTGGCTCAACGACACACAGCGCGACGCCTTTGTGATGCGCTTCCAACATGATCCGTTCGCTTTCCCCTTTCGCGAATTTAAATACCTGCATCAGAGAAAGGACAACATAGTCCATCGAATTTCTGTCATCGTTATGAAGCAGGACTTTATAGCGCGGAATAAGAGTAGCGTGGAGCTGAGTTAGCTCTTCGGGTGTAGTCGATGGTTGTCTGGTCATCGGTATAAATGGTTAGTCCGTCAGGAATATCGTGAAACAAACGCTCGGTAATTTCCTTTCGCGATGCCTCCGCGTGAATTCATGACTTTTCCATAACTTTGTGCTTGTTCACCCGTTAAGCGGTGTACTTCAGCATTTTATCTTTGAGGAAAAACTCTGTATCCGAGGGTAAGTCCAGCTCATCATCGACAGCCGTGAGAGCGACTCTATCATTGATGTTATTTTACAGGTTGCTGCATGGTATGTAGTCGCAGCGCCCACTATTATATTCTGTCTCTCGATGCAGGAAAATCGCTCTGGCTACCGCTTTTTAATTGATTTATTAGCGAATAGTACCGGCTATTGATATCGCCCATGCTCCGCTTCACGAAATAATTATATCATAGGACTGGAAGATGTCCACTTGTCACTCAGACGGAATTTACCTTCGCGACCGATTCCATCTATTCCAGCCATGGAGCGAGGGGGTTTTCCGGTTCTGATGACAAGAGGTGTTCCATCACCTACCGTAACATGACATTAAGCCAGGGCGATTATCCATGTGAAGTAAAGTAATTGAATATCCTGATAGGTTATACACTTTTTACAACAGTAGAGGCGGTGTTCAAGCTATAGTGACGCAGAGGGATAGGAAACATCGGGCGAAAAGTTGAAGATTTATTGACTAAGAAGGCGAAAAAGAGTATCTGCCTTCTCGTTCCGTTAAAAATATGAGGGCAATCGTCGTTCCGAACTTCCGGATCCTGGCAGGTGATACAAAAGATACCGAATTTCTGGCGAAGACACTCAGAGATGCTTTGCTTTTTTAAGGCTAATTCGGACGAACAGCACCTCAGCAAAGTTTATTTCCCTAGCGATCCATGAGTGACAGCATCGCCAGGTACCACAATTCGCCAACGTCAAATATATCGTGTAGCTTCGTTTAAGCTTCGGGACCGAGCATATCCAGAGCAGGTCTATCGTTATTCTCCCAACATGGAAGAACATCTGAACAGGATCGAAGTGTTCGATGTCATCCACCTGCATAGTGCATCTTCTTTAGGGAGCACCTGCTTATGCATATGGTGCCGATCATGTCTCCGGATGTAATAGGGAGGCCAATCCGTGGCAATATGAAACTTCCGACGAACTCAACCAAGGGTCTTGCGACCACCGCTGCACGCCGACTTTAGGAAAATACATTTTTTCAGTTAGTCCGTTCAGGTGTTGCTAGGACAGAGGGAGCGTGGTTACAGTTCTCTGCTAATATGGGCATGCTGCGTATACGTTGCAATCGTCAAAAACCGAACGAAGTGCGCGTCCAAGCGATGATGAAGTGGACACTGCAAAAAATTATACCAACTTCGTTGGAACATTTCTGTAAAGTGTCTTATGTGCTGAATTATAAGCAAAAAAGGCCGCATGAGGTTCTTGTTTTTCAGAAGGGCCGTACCCCGCTCCGGAATGCAAGTAGTCACTGGATAGGGCAATTAGATGATTCAACTCCCTTCTCGTTAAGAGGATTCATACCATCCAGTGCTGAAAACCATAAGATGCAACTAATTTTTGGACATCCGCAGTACTTTTTCGTGGTGAGAAAAAACTTTGCGGAAGTGAAACCCGTAAATCGAAAGCGTAATTGCATGTGAAAAGAGCTTAGGTCTTGTAAAAAGCGACCAGATAATGAGCTTCCAGTAGTGGAACCTCTCTTTTCCGATGATGCCGAGACGAAAGACCGACTTGATCACCGCGTTGAAATGGCTGAGCTGATAGTGAGGTCCTCTCGCCTTTACTGGTCTGTATTCTTTTAAAAATTTCTTCACTCGTGCATAATAGTGCTTCGGAGAATAGATTGTGTTCAGGATTGAGCGGTAGCCTGTAAGGAGAGTATCGCTACTCATCTTCGGGATGAAGTTGATCGAAAAGTCTGTATTGTCACCGCTTGACGACTTTACGAGTCTTCCCTCCTCTTTCATGCGGTGGTACAGCTTGGTGCCGTGCGGCGCATTCAATAAACCAACCATTGCGGTCACGATCCCGCTTTCCTGGATAAACCCGATTAACCTTTCGAAGATGGAATCGGGGTCCTTGTCAAACCCTACAATAAACCCGGCCTGCACTTCGAGACCTGCCTGTTGTATCTTCCTGACGGAGCTGATGAGGTCGCGGTTCCGGTTTTGAAGTTTGCTGCATTCGGCCAAGCTTTCATCATTTGGCGATTCTATTCCCACGAAGACCTGGTCGAAGCCGGCCCTGACCATAAGCTGCATCAATTCATCGTCGTCAGAGAGATTGATGGACACTTCTGTGTAGAGCGCAAATGGATATTTCCGCTTCTCCATCCATTCGATGATGGCAGGAAGGATCTCTTTTTTCAGCTTACCTTTGTTGCCGATAAAATTATCATCCACGATGAACACGCCGCCCTTCCATCGGAGGGCGTATAAGGCATCGAACTCGGCAAGAATCTGATCAACGCTTTTGGTGCGAGGAATGCGTCCATAGAGAACGGTAATGTTGCAGAAGTCACAGTCAAAAGGGCAGCCCCGAGAATACTGGATGTTCATGGATGCATACTTTCTCGTATCGAGAAGATCGAAGCGCGGTACAGGTGTCGATGAGAGGTTCGCCCATTGTGGTGACGTATAAAGATGGCGGGGCTTTCCCTCCTTCAAATCTTGAAGAAAGAGCGGAAGTGTTATTTCAGCTTCATTCAAAATCAGGTGGTCTACATGGGTGAACTCCTCAGGCATTGCTGTAAAAAGCGGACCACCCGCAATTATTTTGACGCCTAGTTTTTTGCATCGGGCGATGACGGACTCTACAGATGCCCTCTGAATGGACATGGCGCTCAGAAATACATAATCAGCCCAGCTCAGATCCGAATCGTTGATCGACTTCACATTCTTGTCCGCCAGACGAACCTCCCAGTCCGAAGGCAGCATAGCAGCAACTGTGAGAAGTCCAAGCGGCGGAAGAGTTGCCTTCTTGGAAATAAACTTGAGCGCATATTTGAAACTCCAAAAAGTTTCAGGATATTTAGGATAGATGAGCAATATTTTCATGAATCCCCCTTAGATTTTGCAATGAAATGCTTAACGAACAGACAGGAATGCTGAAAAAGAAGCGGAATGCGAGTTTGCCCGGAAAACGATTGTCGCATATTATCCACCTTTTAAATTAAAATCACAAGATATATTTTCATCAAACCTTAAACGATAAATTAAACGATAAATTCCTCATGCTGATGATATTCAGTTTGATAGATGGCTTGTGCACTTTTCCGGTATCGCACGCCCTATCTTATCAACTACTTACGCGACCGAAAAGCCACTATATTAACAAACCAGAGTCCCATGTTGTATGTGGCTTCATAATAATTTATTTTGGCTTATGGTTTCGGTGCATGAGGAACTCATTTTGCCTCAGACAACGTCCTTGTCCGATTCGTTTGTCATAAGTCCAGAGGTATTTCCACATAGTCTATAAAATAAGCGCTTCTGAACTGAAAGGATTCAGGGATATTCGGCCTTCACGCTGAAAAGGCTATCAAGGGCTTATAGGATCTGAGATCGTTTATCAATTTATGGCCTAGGAATTGGAGAACCTTCAGTCTATTGCAAGAAAGGGAAAAAACGAGATCAGCTCATGCCTTGTTCTGCTTTTCCCTTGAAGAAGCAGTGAGCTGATCTCGCACCTCGGATCTCTTACGCTTGTCCAGCTGAACCAAGTACTTCCATGTTTTTATGGATGATCATCTTGATTAACTCATCTCGAGCCGGCCCGAGATACTTCCTAGGATCGAACTCTGCCGGTTTCTCGGCAAGAGTTTTTCGGATCATTGCGGTCATGGCCAGTCGTCCGTCGCTGTCAATGTTGACCTTGCATACGGCACTGCGTGCGGCCTTTCTAAGTTGCTCTTCGGGGATGCCAACGGCGTCTTTGAGCGCTCCGCCATTTTTGTTGATGATCTGGACATATTCGGGAATCACGGAAGAAGCACCGTGAAGCACGATAGGGAATCCTGGTATCCGTTTTTCGATTTCTTCAAGAATGTCGAAACGAAGCGGAGGTGGTACGAGAACACCGCGTGCGTCGCGGGTGCACTGCTCCGGTTTGAACTTCATGGCGCCATGGGACGTCCCGATTGAGATAGCAAGAGAATCGACGTTTGTCTTTCTGACAAAGTCTTCGACCTGCTCAGGCTTAGTATAAGTAGATTTCTCGGCTGATACGGCGTCTTCGATCCCCGCCAGAACACCAAGTTCCCCTTCCACAACCACGCCATTAGCATGGGCGTATTCAACGACCTGTTTAGTTACCTTGATATTATCTTCATAGGCGTGGTGGGACCCGTCGATCATGACCGAAGAAAAGCCCGAATCTACGCAGGACTTGCAGAGCTCAAAGGTATCTCCATGATCCAAGTGCAACGCAAATTTTACCGGCGAACCGGCGTCTTTGATCATGGCGACAGCGCCCATGGCAAGAAATCGCAGCAATGTCTGGTTTGCATATTTTCTTGCTCCGCTCGAGACCTGCAGGATGAAGGGAGACTTCGATTCCACGCATCCCAAAACGATTGCCTGCAGTTGTTCCATATTGTTAAAATTGTATGCCGGGATCGCATATCTGCCCTTCATTGCTTTTGCAAACATATCCGTAGTCGTGACTAGACCTATATCCTTATACGAAACCTTCTCCATTCTGATACCCTCCTGAGTAAAATATTGTTTCTCATGGGAGAACGACGTTCCTACCTGCCGATCTCTATCGATTTAATTTAACATCGGCGCCGTAAAACCTTACCTTTTCGGGGTTAGGCGATGAGGCGTTGGTTGTGATGCAATCAGGTAAGTATTGTTTTGATTCTGGATGTATAAATAATCACCTGTTTGAAAGCATAAACGCGATGGTTGAGTCCGTTAGAGAGCCTGACGTGTGAATCCTCAGCCTTCAGGCGAGTAAGGATATCATTGCTGATTGTTTCAGAGGTTAGATATACGTTCTTTAAACTGCATTGTTTGTAAATGTATTATTTTAGCATGAGTTGAATACAAACTTCAAGTAGCTTTCAAAATATTTCGCCACAAATAGATATTGAGCCTAGAGTTGCAAGATTAAGAAATCCTTGATCAACGTAGCAGGTATGACCGGATATCATGACTCAGCTGCAAGCTTGCGACCACATGAGAGATGCCGGCTCTGGTCGACGAGAACACGCCTTTTGAGCTGTGAGTGCCTCCTATCGTACTCTTTGGTCGTCTCTGCCTTACGCGAAGCAAGCGTACTTTAGCATTGATTCTTAGCAGGCCATTATGCTATATTCCGGTTGCCGACAAGAACGTAGATGCATGCCAAACTCGCTATTTACCAAGAGCCGGGTTGGCAGGCCTCTGACAGCCTTGAGATGAATACGAAACATAAAGGTGAAGACAATGCCCTATCGAGCCTGGTTTCAATGTATCAATGAACAGTGCAAAGCTCAGTACCCGCTCAATAAAATCATTTATCGTTGTAATGCCTGCGGTTCTCTTCTTGGTGTGAATCATGATATGCAGGCCCTTGCTCGCCGCGATGCCAAAGCGTGGATGAAACTGTTTGAGGACCGGTACAAATCAACCCAGTGGCCCTACGGTTCGGGAGTATGGGGAAAGAAAGAGTGGATCCTCCCGAATGTCCATGACGATAATATCGTCTCGCTGTATGAGGGCGCTACGAATCTGTTCTGGGCGGAGCGGTTCGGTAAGATGATCGGCATCGAAAATCTCTGGATCAAGCTTTGTGGCAATTCGCATAGCGGTTCGTTTAAAGACCTCGGGATGACAGTCCTCGTCTCCCAGGTTAAACAGATGATCAGCGAAGGCGCACCGATCCAGGCCGTTGCCTGTGCATCTACCGGAGACACGTCAGCAGCCCTGGCCACCTACTGCGCGGCAGCTGGCATCCAGTCCATCGTATTACTGCCCAAGGGGAAGATATCAATAGCCCAACTCGTCCAGCCCATTGCAAATGGAGCACTTGCACTTTCCCTTGACACGGATTTTGACGGCTGCATGCGGGTAGTTCAGGAAATTACAAAGGATGAGACCATCTATCTTGCAAATTCCATGAACTCGCTCCGGATCGAAGGCCAAAAGACCGTGGGTATAGAGATCGTACAACAGTTCGATTGGGCAGTGCCCGATGTAATCATCATACCCGGAGGAAATCTTGGGAACGTGTCCGCACTGGGGAGCGGCCTTTTGATGATGCGTGACCTCGGCCTTATCACAAAATTGCCACGTATAGTCGTTGCACAGGCAGAGAGGGCTAACCCCCTCTACCGCTCCTATCTCAAAAACTTCGAGTCCTACGAGCCCATGGAGGCCCAGAAGACCTTGGCAAGCGCCATCCAGATTGGCAACCCCGTCAGCATCGATAAGGCCATCAGGACCTTGAAGCAGTTCAGCGGCATTGTGATGGATGCCACAGAACAGGAACTGGCAGACGCTGCCGCGTTAGGCGATACCACGGGAATGTTCAATTGTCCCCATACTGGTGTTGCTCTCGCAGCACTGATCAAGCTTTTAAGAGCAGGAAAGATCGACCGGTCCGAACATGTTGTGGTTATCTCTACAGCCCATGGACTAAAGTTTACAGACTTTAAGGTCAACTACCATGAGGAGAACTTCGATTTTCCCTGTCGGTTTGCCAATAAACCTATCGAACTGTCGCCGACTGTGGATGCTGTCAAGGAAGCTCTAAAACATGCGCTCAAAAAGAGGAGAGACCAGAATGCCTAAGCAACCACTGAACCCGAAGAACTGGAATCCTGCCACGCTTGGCATACATGGCTTGGACCGCGTCCATCACGCCAACTTCGCAGTTTCCACGCCGATTGCGCATACCTCAAACTACTATTTTAACAACACCCAGGAAGTCTACGACTTCATGAAAGCCAAAAGCGATGGAACGGTGATCCGCGAGCATGAGTACGGTCGCTACGGGAACCCGACCCAACAGGAGTGCGAGCGAAAACTTGCTGCCATCGAGGGAGCCGAACGTGCAGTATTGTTCTCCAGCGGCATGAGTGCCGTTATCCTGACGATCATGACGTTCATGCGCCGCGACGGGCATATCATTTTTACGAGCGACTGTTATCGGCAAACACGAGACTTCGCCGCAAACCTATTAGCCGAGTTCGGCATACAGGTCTCGATGGTGGACCCGACCGCGGAGGCTATCGAAAAGGCCATCAGGTCGAATACGAATATCATCTTCACCGAGTCGCCGACCAACCCCTATCTGCGCTGTCTTGATCTGCCGGCAGTGGTTAAGGTTGCAAAACAACACAACGTTTTGACCATCATCGATGCGACCCTTGCCACGCCGTATAACCTCCGTCCTTTGGATGTCGGTGTCGACGTTGTCATCCACTCGGCAACAAAGTATCTAGGCGGTCACAATGATCTCCTTGCCGGCGTAACGCTCGGCTCGGACAAGCTTATGAATGACGTCTACCGTATGCAGCGCATGATAGGCGCCACACCGGGCCCCCTTACCTGCTTCCTTCTAGAGAGAGGTCTTAAGACCTTCGGACTGCGAATAAAGCACCACAACGAGGCGGGCCTTGCCATTGCGCGCATGCTCGAGGCAAGCTCCAAGGTTGAAAAGGTCTGGTATCCCGGCCTTGATTCCCATCCGGACCGGGCTATCGCAAAAGAGCAAATGAAGGGTTACGGCAGCGTCGTCACCTTCCTGCTCCGTGGTGACGATATGACAACCAGAAAGTTCATAGACTCACTCGAACTCTTTCTGATCACACCGAGCCTTGGCGGAAGCGAAAGTCTTGTTACGCAAATGTGGATGATGTCGTTCTTCGACTATCCGGCAGAGTATAGGAAAAAGATCGGCATGTCAGACAACCTGGTCAGGCTGGCACTAGGTCTGGAGGACGTGGACGATTTGATTGCCGATTTAAAACAGGCGTTAGACAAGGTGTAAGATTTTATTCGCGCAAAAGGGTAAAGTACGGTCATGAATACGCGTCGACAGATCCTTGCGTCTCTCAATCGACAGTCAACGGCTTTGATCTATGTCGCCTTTTACAGATTATTGCAAATACTGTACTTTGATCTCCGTAACTGTTTTTCCAGCCTCGTTCATCTTTGCGATGTAATGTCCCTCATAATCTGTCCTTTGATGAAATTCCTGAGCAGTTCCTTGTCCGTTTCCGTTATTTCGCTGAACTTCAGGCCCATCCCCGGCTCTTTGAGGAGTCCTTGGGCCAAGGTGATGCTACGCATGACGACGGCCTTGAGTTTGACGGGAATGGAATGGATGATCAGGTTCACCGGGACGACAGTATTGACCGGTCTCGGGTTCAGGGAACGGACGAAGACGCCGTTTTCCGAGAGTTCGGAGACGAATTCGATACTGCGTGCGGCTTCGACCGATCTATGGCCTCCAACCCGCACCGGCAACAGGGTCCGCAACCGCATAAATTGCCGCGGCGTCCTTTCAGTAGCATGCTGGATGGCTTGATAGAGCACATCCGGTTCCGACGGCTTTCTGAGATAGGCTGCACAGCCAGAAGCACGACAGTGTTCTTTTTTTATCTGGTCATCAACTACAGTATGAATAATGACGGGGATGCTGTTGGTCCCAGGGTTGTGCCTGAGATGGACTAACAGTTCTAGGCCAGACATATGCGGGAGCGATAGTTCTGTTATGATCAGCTGTGGCAAGGCAGCATCGATGATTTTTAGAGCATCCTCTCCGGAACTTGCAATATACACGTCATAGTCGAGCCGCTGAAGAATCGTACCTGTCGTGAACAAATCACGAATATGACTATCAACGAGAAGAGCATAAGTTTTTTTTCGGCTCGGCATAATCTCCCCCACCATAGAGCAATCAATCTAATTCGGAGGGAACCCTTTTCCCACACTGAACGTCAGACGATGCATTGATTGTTGCACGCAGCATAAGTCCTGTCAATTGCACGGGTCTCAAGCATTCCGTATGAGCGTATCTTCGATTCATTCACATTTCACCACGCACATGCCACCATGCCATGTTAAACCACTCCGCAAGCCCCACAGAGGAACGATAGAGGTCAGAGGCCCTGGGGATAAATGAATTGAATGAAACTGCTCTCGTCTGAGCCAGGGAAAAAGTCGGGGCAGGTATGACGGTGAACCCACGTCGTGTAAACAAAGCCTTTGTTCGCTTCATATAGGAGGCGGATGTAGCTAGCACGATGCGATTGCCTTTGACGAGTTTCCTCACTGCATAAGAATTTTCAAGCGTTTCTCGGGGAAAATTCTCGATAATCACCTGCTCCTTAGGCATGCCCATTACGTAGGCAGAAGGAGCCATGGAATCTGCGTCATTTACTTTTATGGCAAAGGGTTCGCCGTTTCCACCGCACAGAATAAGCGGAACCCGAAGCCTTTTTGCCAACTCAACGCCCGTTCCAAGGCAGGACAAGGTTTCCGCATCCGGCATAGGAGCAGCGTTGATCCAGTCGAGATCAAGGGAGCCTCCACCGGGCACTACGTCAGCGTCGAGTGCAAGTTTCTCATTCTTGAGGTGGGGATATTGACCTTCCATCGGTTTGAGGATAAAGTCTGCCATATGGCCCAAACTGAGGGTATAAAGCAGGAGGACAGCGATCATGGTTAACAGCCAGCCCAAACATTTTTTCCTGTTACTAAGTACCAGTCCGGTAAGCAAAAGGATCAGCGTTACGGACAGTGGCATAATCAGAAACCATATAATTTTTTGAAGAACCAGTGTCATAGGTTACAAAGAACTAATTTGTAGTTCGGCTCAACAACGATGGCAGGGAATTCCTGGAGACAGAAAGACGAGAATCAAAGCATTTCTTGATTTAACACCCCTGCATCCGCATCCATTAGGAAAGGCTATTTCACAGGCGATGGAATAACGTCCGCTTTTAGTGTAAGATATCGCATCCTGTTGTTCTGTCATAAGCCTGACTCGGTGGAATGCGCATTTGGTCACAACTATGAGAGATGGTTATCCGTGGTATGCAAAAAAAAGGAATTGATCCATGTCATACCTTCTCGAAACAGGGAATGCAGACGATTTCCCCGTTCTTCACGCGTCCACGGGATTCCATGAATTTTTCTCCGCACACGGCGCACTGTACGGACCTTCGAACTTTCGCTTCCTGGGGAGGCTGCGTCGCAACTTCCGTAATGGTCATGATCTCATTTTCGTCCGCTTTCAGGATAGCGGCTGCCTTTTCCATTTTAAATAACTGCATTTCGACGGAAACGTCTTCACCGCTAGTCTGCCTTTTTTTCAGTAGTGGAAAACGATCGTCTTCTTCAAACCCGCGGTAGTCCTCGGATATTCTAATGCCCCTACCAGTCCTGCGACTGAAAAAGGTATACACGTGTTTACCGTAGTCACGAAAGATCAAATTCCCTTTTCCGAATGTGCAGCCGGTAATGTACTGAATGGCGTCCGCAGCGCAAGAGTCGTTCTCGATAATCGCTACAAGCTCCTCATCCTCCGGTCGCTCAGCCTTCAATTCCCGAAGCGCTGCTTTTGCCACGCGAAAGCCAAGCGCAAGACCGGGACAGAGATGGCCGTGGAATTGAACTGTCTCTCGTAATTCGTCATTGTTCGGTCCATTCATAAAAACCTCATCTTGTCTTTTTGTACAGCAAAGAACACTCCATCCACACAGATATCCGCATACAGAGTAAAATCGATGCTATTAATGATTTAAAAATGTCCTCTTTATAGCAAGTTCATCTTCTGTCACATTCCTTGCGCGTGACTGGTTTATTTTTTGAGAATTAGTTTTGCTGCAAGGATCGCTTTTGCCCTCTTCAAGTGAGCTTTCGCTGATTCGCTGTCATCGATAGCAAGGTGAATCTCTTTAGCGATCTCTTCTTCCCCGGCCGCACTCGCTTTACCAGCCCAGTCTCGATAATTCTCGATGTGGCTGTCGTCGTGCTCTATCTAGTGTTCGAGAATGACCTGTAATTTTTGCAGGTTTTCAATGCTGTGATCATGGCCATGTTCGTGGGAATGGCTGTGGTGTTTATGGTTTTCGTGCATAACGCCTCCATTTGAGTGAATATGTCCAAAATGACCATGCCGGTGTACATGGGTCGTGTCACCGTGATAGTGAGCATGTTCGTGAATCAAATTTACGCTGAGCAGTAGTTCGTCATTTGTCATGATGTCAGAAAACGCGCCGTCCGCCGCCACGGCATGGTTTTCTGAAAGTACAACAACACGCTCGGCTATATCGGCGGCGATTGAGAGGTCATGGGTGGCTGCAATGATCGTCTTCCCCGTTTTATGCAGATCATGAAGAATTTCGATCAGCCAGACCTGTGTTCGGGGGTCGAGTCCGTTCGTTGGTTCGTCCATTAATAGCACTTCGGGATCCATCGCAAGGCTTGACGCGATGGCAACCTTTTTTTTCTGACCATCAGAAAGTGTATGAGGTGCGCGGTCGCGAAGTTCCGTGATGCGGAGCGATTCGAGCTGTTTTTCAACGATATCGCGGACTTCCCCGGGAGTAACACCGAGCTGCAACGGGCCAAAGGCTATCTCGTCCCAGACCGTGGCTGAAAAAAGCTGAACGTCGGGATTAGAAAATACTAGGGCAACCCTTTTGCGAAATTCCGTGGAAAAAGCGCGATCTTCGAGAGCAACTTCTGACAATGGCTTCCCGAAGGCTTTCATCGTTCCTGATCTGGGAAAAACTAGACCGTCCATGATAAAAAGGAGTGTGGATTTACCCGTGCCGTTCGCGCCGAGGATCACCGTACGGCTTCCAACAGGGAAGTCGAGAGTCATGTCCCGTAAAACCGGAACGCCATTCGCATAGGCATATGTGATATTTTGCAAACTGAATGCAAGCATCATCGAAATGCTCCCCTGTCTAAGAGGAGAAGTAATGCCGATACGACTGACACAGTCAGCATCCATGCGTAATCGACGAAAGTGATATGAAAACGGTTCACAGTCCTGAATTCGCCGTGAAATCCCCGTGACAGCATGGCTTTATACACGTCATCTCCCATTTCGATAGTTTTTTTGAATGTGACGCCGATGCGAGATGCCGTCCAATTTCGCTCGACGGCGGGGGCAAACGGTCGGACAGTTCTACTCATCCTGCCCCGGTACATGTCCTGGATCAACCTGAGCAAAACGAAGAGATATCGTTCTGTCATGCTAAGAGTAACTACAAAAATGCGTGGAACGAACAGAGCTCGAAGTCCTGAGAATATCTCGGCCCACTTCGTTGTAAGTGTCAGCAGGACGGCCAAAGAAATCGATGTTGAGACCCGGGAAACGAGCATTACCGCGCCCATGAGCCCCTGACGCGTTATCGTAAGCTCCGCAGGGATAGAATAAGGCCCCCAGGCATAACTCCGCGATAGCTTTCCGAGAATAAGCAACGGCTCTCCAGGCGTGATGATATTCAGGATAGCTGGCAGAACGATAGCTGCTGAAAATAGAGGCACAAAAAGCCAAACGCGTTTGATGAAAAACCAAAGAGGAACGTCGGAGGAAAATGCAAGGACAAGGCAGAAGCCATAGGTCATCCAGATTGTCTGCGGGGTACGAAAAACACTGACAAGTACGATGAGGCACAGAAAGCTGATGAGTTTCACTCGTACATCGAGAATTTGAAGCAAGCCCGCCCGCCGTGCAAAAACTTCGGAAAGCAGAGACTGCTCCGCAACCTGAGCCGCGGCCAACAGTGTCTTATCAAGGAATTTTACGTGCGACAAAACCGTCACCTCTAGAAACCGTGAAAGCCTATTTCGCGCCATTCTTGCGGGCCAGCAGTTTCGTGATAATATACATGATACCCGCTACAAGCGCAATACCGATGACAGCAGATAGCATATAGACGATACTTTCGATTGCAAGCCCTTTGCTGCCGGCAGGTAAGCCGTAATCAGGCAAAGGCGCCTTCCAGATGCCAGCAATTCGCTTCAATCCTTCAGGAATGAATCCAGCGACTTTTTCGATCTCTGAAATGCCCCACTCGCCCCATGCGCCCTCAGCGCCAAACCACTTTGGAATGATGATCCCGAGAGGCGAAAGGAGGGCCAGCACGCCTATGCCGATCCACAGTCTTTTCGTTGTGGTCATTTTTCTGTACTCTCCCCTTAGATTCAACGAAGCATTTCCGGATTATTCTTCTGAATATATTTTATCACCAGGGCGGTAACCAAGGCTTCGACTAAGCCGAACAGCAGCAAGTGTTCCGCTGCCATAGCGGGGATTGCAATGCTTAATGGAAAGGGAGAATAGAGCGGTTGGCCGGTTGCAGATTTTTCCAAGACCGGCTGGATGCCGAACTCGATTGCCGCAACGAGAGCAGAAGTATTAAGACTGACATACCCGGCGACAGCTGCCGCAAACAATCTCCTTTTGTCCTTTTGACCCGAGTTTGCAGAGATCAGGCGATACACGCCGTAACCTGCGAAAACCCCTACGACGGCCATGTTGAAGCAATTAGCTCCGATTGCCGTGACTCCGCCGTCACCGAACAGGAGTGCCTGAATGACGAGCGCAACGGACACGGAAATCAAGGCGGCCCAGGGACCAAGCAAAATAGCGACCAACGTGGCGCCTGTTGCATGGCCCGTGGTCCCACCGACGATAGGAATATTAAACATCATGATCACGAAGCTGAAAGCCGCCCCGAGTGCCAAAAACGGCGCTTGTTTCGACTGAAGTGTTTTATTTAGTTTTCGAGCAGCGATCGCCCAAAAAGGAATCGTAACGGCATACATTGTTACATAGGTAGCGGGTCCCAAATAGCCATCAGGAATATGCATCAGTGTCTCCTGTGAAATAATGCAAACATTGCACTTCAAACGTACTACGTAATAAGGTAAGCATCATACTTGTCGAAGGCGACCAGTCAGGCTCTGAAGATTAGCCGAATTTCACGACGATATCGAATTCAATATTCCGTTCGTCGAATTGAGGAGACTCGCTCGACAGTATGTAGGTTATTTATCGGACGTCTTATCATACGACTTTTCGCATCTAACCAGAACGACCTTAGGAAACTCTCATTTTCATAGCTTGCAGCAATTTCACTTATAAGAGATGAATTCAATTATTGATCATTCCAGCTCGTTTTTCTTGTCCCCAATCCCTTGGTCTGAACGGTGGTCGGAAGGTTCAAGTGTTGCCTCCTCGGATCTCAAGACCTTCATTATCAGCGAACCGCAAATTGAAATCCACTATGGCGTCAGAAATAGCGTTTTAAAATAAAATCAATTGGTCTTTCAGCCAATCGATTTTATAACCATCTAAAGTTTGCGTACCTGAAGATCATATCCGTCTGCGATCCGTATGTCACATCCTTCCCGCCTGTCCATCCGTCGTTGTAGGAGAAACACAGGTTGCCATTTTCCTTTTTCATGTACTTTCGGTTCACGTCGAACTTAAACCTACTCTTCCTCTTTTTCCCCGATACACCCGTTATAGGCGACCGGGTCTCTCGCGGTGTGTTCTGAACAAGTTTATGGTAAGCAGCCGTGCAAGCTCTAGTCGCGATTAACTCTATATTCGATAACAAGAGGAATCGTATGCTGTCGCCAAGGGCTGCAATGGAGCTAGTGTGACTAGACCGGCGAATAAATGACTGAGATCGGTTCAAGAGGCTGCAGAGTGGGGAAAGGGCAATCGATTGATACGTTACCTTTGAGGAAGGGGACACAATATTTATTTCAGTGCACTTCAGTCTCCCTGTGACCGATTGCTTGACTGCACACCATGCGGACCTTTGCGTGAGAGGAGGAAGCCTAACCATGGTCGGACCTATACACCGAACTATGTTCAGAATCTCCATGCCGTACCTGTAAGTGTTGTATAATTTTCGGCATCCCTGCTCAATCCCGCGCGCGCAGAAACATCGATATACCATGTCCTGGAAATATCATACTTGAGACCGGCCATAAACGTATACGGTTGGGTATATGTCTGCGTACCTAACACTTTATTCGTTGTTTTCTCATCAACTCCTGCCAACTCACTTAAAAAATAAAAAGACTCAGTAATTTTGTGTTCCAGAGCGAGACCGAAGCGGAAGGCATAATTCTGGGCAAAATGCCCTTTCTTCACGTCCGCCCCAGCGATTTCATAGGCCGCACTGAAGTGATAAATATTGCTGCAGCAACCCTGTTGGTCCATAAATTGGATACCGAGCATCGTGGTACCAGTCCCCAGCCCATTGTTGCCGTCCCCCGTGGGAAAGCCGCCGTAGATTTGAATACCGGAGGACTGATTCACTTCAT
>DASPQB010000220.1:0-4419 GCA_035625205.1 Nitrospirota bacterium
AAAACTGTCGATGAACGCGATGGCATGATTATCATTATTCTGGTCGCTTGTCTTATTTTCGATCCGCAGCGCTCCCACCTCCGCTATAAGATTCTGCTGCGCAAGATGAATTTGGAGCCGTTTACCGGCCAATCTTCATGAAGCAAACTGACGATATGCTGAGATTGTATCTTTTCTTCAGTTGGATTTATTGCTTTCAGAAGTGGCCCCAAACGATCCCACAAAGCCATTGATTGAGACGAAGACACATGGTGAAGAACGACAGGCAACTTGCGATCAAAATGAATGCCTTAGGCTTCGGCGCTCGCAAAAAAATTAGATAGCCGGATTTGAAACCACATCAAGAAAACGGCGACGATACTTGCTTCGGGTAGGCATAATTTTTGAGTAATCCCCGCATTTTTGTTTCCGATCTAGATTTCAAAGTGAGGTAAGGAAGCTATACCCGACTGAGCTTAGCACCCCGAAGGGGAAATGGGTCCCCTTCGAGGCTTAAGCCTTCTGGGAGAGGCATGCTCCCATGGGCCCTTGTGAAGATCCGTCAACTCGCATCCAAAATCAAGCCAAGAAAAGTAGTCTGCATAGAAAAAGGCGTGCGCGCCGGCCTCGGCGCCGTCTTTGTCTGTTGAAGGGGTGTGGCCGCGTATTCCGGCCGAGTCATCCGCTGCAACGTTACTGCAGCAAGGAGTGCCATGACCGGGCACAAAAATGGAGGGTCTGGAAGTACCG
Organism: Nitrospirota bacterium; assembly: GCA_035625205.1. GTDB lineage: Bacteria > Nitrospirota > UBA9217 > UBA9217 > UBA9217 > JAJYKN01. Next base: position 730 of record DASPQB010000220.1, read on the forward strand.
GCAAAGCGACAAAGGAAAGAAGGTCCGCCGGGCTCAAAGCAAGGACTACAGAAAGCGGCAGAAGGAACGAAAGACACAAAAGGTCAAAAAGACCGAGGTTATAGGCGCCGCGAGGGTCACAGAAAGAAAAAACCTTTCGCACTCCTGTGACCGTCCGGGGTGATACGAGGAATTCAACCCCAGACGGCGGTCGCCCCTGCAACGCTTCTGTTCCTATGCCTGTCGGCGGGCTCTGGAACGAGTTTTGGATCGGGAGAGGCGTTGGTGGGAGCGCCACCCCTGCCGGCGATGAACTCTCATCGATTTAGTCCCAACATATTCTTCATTTCACGCAGTTTCGTTAGCATCAGGATGATTTACCAGGTCTTAGAGCTTCCTCCTCACCCACAGCGGAGGATCTATATGTCAGACAAGCTGCAAGATTTGAAACAACGGCTCCCGCTGCTGGATTATCTGCAGCGACACAGCTGGAAAGCACGACCCATAGGTCAAGAGGAGTTCGTCGGTTTGTGTCCATTGCATCCGGAAAGCCATCCGTCGTTCTATGTCAACGCAGTCAAAAATGTCTTCTACTGCCACGGCTGCGGCCGCGGCGGCGACTTGATTCGCTTTGTCCAGCTTTACCTCAATCTCTCTTTTCAAGAAACCATTGCTCATCTGAACAATGAGCTCGGCTTATCTGCGCCTGAAGAAGATGAGGTCCTCAGGGAAACTGCCGCTTTCTACCAGCGCCAACTTAATGGCCACAGCGAAGCCTGGGATTACCTGCACAGCCGAGGCTTGCATGATCCCCGCCTTATCCGCCAACTGAATATCGGATATGCACCGGGAGGAACATTGCGGCGCCACCTGACCTCGATGGGATATTCATTCGAGCGCCTTTTGCAGCTCGGGCTCATCAATCAACATGGGCATGATACCTTTTACCGTCGCGCAATCTTCCCCTGTTTCGATGGAAGTCGCTTCAGTAATTTCTATGGGCGCAGTGTAGACGGCTCTGCGCCCCATCGCTTCCTTCCATGTCGTCCCAAAGGGGGACTGTTTGCTTGGAGCACCGCCGGCGCTTCCCCTGAGGTGATTCTGGTCGAAGGTCTATTTGATCTGGCTGTTCTGTGGCAGGCAGGCTTCGTCAACACCACATGTGCCTTCGGAACCCATCTGACCCCGACGCAGTTTCTTCAGCTGTCCGATAATCCAAACCGAAAGGTATTCATCGCGTTTGATTCCGACCCGAATGGCGCCGGACAAACTGCAGCCCGCTCTCTGGTTCAACGACTCCGCAGTGTCGGGCTTCAGGCACACATCGTCGATTTGCCTGAAGGACAGGATCCTAACGACTACTTCGTCTCAGGCGCCACGTTGTCTGACTTCGATAAACGCTTCCATATGGCTCGTTCTCTATGACCACGAACTTGCGTCTCATCTACCGCGAATCTTCTCCTGCCGGCATTTCCCCTTACCGGATTGTTGACCATCAGGATCATGAGATCCGCTGGGCCAACGCCTTTCTCGATGCCCAGCACCTTCGCAGCCTCTCGTCGCGATCGGTCCGATCTTATGGCTATGACCTGCTGAACTTCGCCCGGTGGTGGTGTCAGCGGAAATCAACGCAGCTGTCGCGCCTCAATGAATCCCATCTGCTCGATTACGTTCGGCATCAACTCGAATCACTCCCCAAGCCTACGCCGCAAACCATCAACCATCGTCTCACGGTGGTGCGCTGCCTCTACCAATTCCACTTTGGCCGCGAACTCCCACGCGGCCATGGCAGTGTCCGATCCATCTATACGACACGAAGCCCTTTCGGCTATGGCAGACCTGGGCATAGGGTCGGCGGCTTGCGGTTGCGGCAACCCCGCCGTGCCATTGTTCCCCTTTCCTCTGAGGAAGTCTCTCAGTTTTGGTCGAGCTTCCGCACCTACCGGGATCTCGGTATCACCGCCTTGATGCTGTTTAACGGCTTGCGCTCCTGTGAAGTTATTGGGCTTCACCTTGAAGAGCTGCGCCTTTCCGAACGCCAGTTCCGTGTCCGGGGGAAAGGGAACAAAGAGAGGATTCTGCCGCTGTCGCATGACACAATGCAGATCCTGCAGTGCTATCTCGAGACTGAAAGACCTTGCGTCGACTCGCCCTTTGTTTTCCTGTGCCTCAAAGGTCGGAAACGCGGCCATCCTATAACTTCCGCCGGCCTACGATCCCTGTTTCGTCATCATCGCCGGCTGACCAAAGTGACGCTGGCCAACCCGCACCGCTTTAGGCACACCTTTGGCAGTAGTATGGTTCGCTCGGGTGTCTCTTTGCCCGCTTTGATGCACCTGATGGGGCACTCCCACATTCATACAACCATGCTTTACGTCAGCCTCTCTCCCCAGGATGTCTGGCGCGAGTATCAAAAGGCGATTCGCAATATGCATAAAGTTCCCTTGTCTCTCACGCAATGAAAAGAAATAACCACGGTCAATCCATGAGGCAAGATTTTGATAATCACATTCGCAACCTGGCGACAGTACTACAGCCGGCAACTATTAAAAACTATAAGAAAAATCTGAACGGGTTTATGCGTTATTTGGAATCCGCTTACCCGGAGGTTCGCAAACTTTCTCAGCTACGGCGGGACCCGCACATACTCGGATGGCTCCGAACCCTTCATGAACACCAGCCGCCACTGAAGACCAGTACAAGGTTGCAGGCCATTATGCTAGTTCGGCGGCTGCTTAACGATCTGGCAACATGCGACAGTAGGATGCGAGAAGGTCTTCTGGTTCGGGGAGACCTTCCCCCTGCTGATAAGTATCTCCCTAAGCCGTTCCCTCCTGAAGATGATCAGAAGCTCGACCAGCAGCTGCGAAAAAATGACGACATGTGCTCTAACGGTATCCTCCTGATGCGGGCAACCGGAATGCGCATCAGCGAAGCCCTCAGGCTTACAACCGATGCCCTGCGGGACTTTGGTCAGAATCAATGGGCGATCAAAATCCCTTTGGGAAAGCTGCACAACGAAAGATGGGTCCCGGTGGATGAGGATGCGTGCAGGATTTTTCGCCGCATTCTTTATTTAAGATCTTTGGTGACCCGCACACGGCCTGGCGCGAACTCTGAGAAACTGCTGCTGCAGAAAAACGGCCAGCTCATGACTTGGAGCGTCATGAGTAGGAAGCTGCTCGCCGTAGCTCGCCAGGCAGGGTCCTCCACTCGTGCCATTCTTCACCGGCTGAGGCACACCTATGGGACCTCGATGCTGCGCGCTGGTGCCAGCCTTCCCGCAGTTAAAGAACTTCTGGGACATAAAAAGATTGAAATGACCTTGCGCTATGTCGAGGTTAACCAGATTGACCTGCAGCGGGAGTATCACCAGGCGCGGGAGAAGATGCGGTTCCCGGTCATTCCCAAAATCAACAAGCCTCAGAATACTGCGCAGATTCCCACTCTTCTTCATTCCCTCACCGAAGCTCGCCATCTTATGGAAATGCTTCGGCGTCAAGTGCGCTCCGAGGAGATCAAACCAAAACTGGCGCGCTTGATTAACCGTCTCGATAAAATCTCAGCAGAAATATCCAAGTTTGACGCAGCCGAAAAATGAGCAGAAAATGGCCGGTTAAGGAGCTGTGATTCCCCGATATCAGTGCGGCACCACCTGCGTTAACGGCCGGAAACACCATCTCAATCACAATCCACAACCCTATTCAGTAG
>DASPQB010000221.1:0-10838 GCA_035625205.1 Nitrospirota bacterium
CAAACGACCTGCCCCCGAACAAGCCTGATGCCTTTTGCTTGAACCTCGGCCGCACTGGCATATTCCGTTTCCTTGCCGGGGGGCGGGTAGTCGTTGAATATCGGATGAGACGTGTGCTTCGCCGCTCCGTCATGGCAGGTAACGCAAATCTCCGCGGGCAAGTCAGCATCGACGCTCATGCCGTGATGCGTTACCGGTGCGATGCACGATGTCACGGGCAGTGCCAGGCAGCACGCAATCGCTATAACCCTTGCCATAGATCTCATGGAAGGACCTCCCTTGGCATACGTTGTGCCGTTCGGCAGACGAAGATCTGAGAAAAAGCCGGACAGGAGATTTCAGTAAGTAAATCTCACTGCAAGCTGTAACAGCTACCCTTCACTTTTCCCTGTCGTCTCGAATCGTTCGTTTGGATTTCTTTGCTCCTTGGCGAGCCAAATACTGCTCCCGCGCCTTATCCAGGTTCTGTTTCTTCTGAAAAAATGCCTTGCGCACGAGATCTTCTTCTTTCGTACAAATTTTCCCCCCAGGTTTCCGAGAGCTTCGGGGTTAGCTCAATTCTGGATGCAAGATCCTGGCATGGATACTCAGGGCATTCTCCACAATGGTTTATGTTCTTTCCCGATGCGCATGTAGTTATACCGAACGGGCACGCTTTATCAGGCGCTTAGCCATGACATGCCATTTCTTCCGGCGGCGATAATCGCGGACGCGCTTACGTTATACTAAAGGGTCGCGACTCTCTTTAATTTGTCTGTATCGCCGCTCTGCGTTGCTATATAAAGCGGACAGTCGTCACAGCTGTTGCCACAGCATCCCATGTTACGCGTCATCTTTTCTTGGTCATCTCCAGTGTATCGTGTCGTGAGCAGACTCGGTGGGATCCATCGCAAATACGCTGTTATCGGGCGAAAGCTGAAGAGGGAACCTCCTTCATCCTGCGTATCGCCGAATATATCCCCGATCCAAGTGCCTGTCAATACTATCGCATGACTATTTTCTGGCAGAAGCTGTTTTGTCTCGGTGAAGATTACTGAGCGTGGAAGAACGGAAATGACAGCAGCTCAAGGAAAGGTCCTTGACAGCAAACTTCAACGAGACGTGCGGGCCGCCTTCGCCGATCGCGGGGCCAAGCACCAGCGACAATCGCGCAGTGGCGAGCTGGTGATGGGAGGAAAGAATACTGGCCGGATCCCGCATTGAACAGGGCGTTAAGCGGCCTCGCGGCTGTGTGGACAGCTCCTTTTCAGCATGGTGCCGGGTGACATGTGGTCCCTCATTCGAGCGCGAACGACCCGGTCCTGAAACTTCCTCCCCGGCGATAGAAGTTTACAACGACGCCCTTGCCCGTGGTACTGGACTTTACGAGCGCCAGGGATTTGGGTACGGCGCCGGCACCGAACAGCCGCTTCCAGTGCCAAGGATTACGGGGAATATTAAAAGTCGATGCTCGTCGATGAGATCACGCCCGCTAAGTGTCTGGGCGAGACCACCACTGCCAGGTATCTGAACCTCGCGTGGAAAGCGCTCTTTGAGTGCAACAACGTCCCTGGTGACGGTCCCGAATATGCGTGGTGTTGCTCCCCTCGAACACGCTCCGCGTTCGCGAGGCAATATGCTTCGGAAGAGAGTTCAGTTTGGAGTCAATCGGATCCTCAGGGTTTGTGACCCGTGGTTACTAGGCGGCGAAGCTATCGTAGGTCGTCCTTCTGAGCAGGAAGGCGTCCGCATTCGAGAAAATCCCGACCATTGTCATCCCCGTATCGGCACCCGCATGGGGAACGAGCCAGCCGCCATGTGGAACGTTTCCGCTTGGGTCCTCGTTCGGGCCGCCAGGCGCCTGCATGACTCCCTCAAGCGTAAGGAACGTCGTCAAGGTCAGTCGTGCCATGGAGCTCTCCGATCCTGTGAGTGGAATGGTCAACTCCGGCCGCCCACCTCATACCCGTGCGGCTGACTATCCCATATGGGCCGTGCCTGCTTACTTGAAAATCTCGCCGAAGAAGCTTTTCATCGCTTCCCAGGAACGCTTATCCGCTTTTTCGTTATAGGCGACCCCTTTGGATGCGTCCGTGCCGCTTTCAGGGTTGGTGAATGCATGGACGGCATTCGCATACGAAATCAGGTACCAGTCAACGCCACCCGTGCGCATCTCATCCTCAAAGGCAATCACCTGCTCCGGCTTTGCAGAGGGATCATCCGCGCCAGTGAGGACCAGTACTTTGCTCCTGATGTTCTTTGCATCAGCCGGGTTCGGCGTACTGAGTCCGCCGTGGAAGCTCACAACTCCGGCAAGGTCAGCACCGCTCCTGGCAAGCTCCAATACTGTAGTCCCGCCGAAACAGTACCCGATTGCGGCAACGCGTTTCGGATCTACGAGGGGATTCTTCTTGAGAGCATCAAGCCCCGCATTCGCACGGGCGCGCAAGAGGTTCCGGTCGCTTCCGCCCAGATACTTGCCGGTAAGCGCCATAGCCTCCTGAGGTGTTTTCGCCCGATTGCCTTTTCCGTAGATATCGGCTGCTAAGGCGACATATCCGAGCTGCGCCAGCTGTTCAGTACGTTTCCTTGCATAATCATTAATACCCCACCATTCATGAACAACAAGGACGCCGGGACGAGCGCCCTTGATCGCATCATCATAGGCCAGGTATCCTTCGAGCACGGTGTCTCCCTGCTTATATTCGACTATTTGCGTATGGACGGCAGCATTTGCCTTAACCGCGAGCAGCATGAAAAGCATAATTGCAACACTATATTTCATTGTAACCTCCTCTCGCTCAGTTCTTAGACTTACCGTAAATGGGATCCGGTGTCGTTCGTTTCGCACAGCACACGCTCTGCCTCCGATTACTGGATGCAATCTGCGCGGGCGGCCGCTCCAGCGCTACACAATGTTCATGAAGAAGCATACGCCACGAGATCTCATTTGATTCGATGTTCATCGTAGCGTCATGGCTTTCTCAGGACACATTTCCTGGCAGCAAAAGCACGCAATGCAAACGTTGGCGTTCACCTGAGGGATATTCCCAGCCGTGAATAAAGCCGATGCCGGACAATGATCAACGCACGTGCCGCAGCTCGTGTACTTCTCGGGATCTGCCTGAGGACGAAGACTTGCCCGTTTAGGGATCAGTGACTGCATAGCCTCATTGTGGAATATCGCTTCACCACCCAGCGGGGGCAGCTTGAAATCGGGCAGGCGTTTCAACTCCCCGATGATTTCAATCGTACGGAGGTCGTGGTCGCCCAAGCCTGTCTCTTTCGCTTTCTGAAGGAAACGCAGTCCCCCAGGATCGCATCCCATCATCGTCGCAATGACGGAGTCAACGGCAACAGCGTTGTCAGAAGCCAGGATTGCACCGATATTTCTGAGGTCAGGAGATGCGGGGCCATTGCCTTCCATCCCAACAACGGCGTCGACGATGAACAAATCCGGCACCCTGAGCCGGAATACCTCGACTACCACCTCATTAAAATCCCTTGGATTGCCTGTAGCCTTGTGCAGCATGGCCTTCCGGGCGCCAGGCAACAAGCCGTAACTGTTCTTGACTGCCCCGGTCACAACGGTCAGGCCATGCTTTTTGAACTTCGGCAGACTGATGATAACATCAGCATCCAGTGCGGCCCGGGAGATGCTGACGGTAGACATATATTTTGGATCGAAGGCGACCTTCAGAGAATCATTCCCGATGTTCTGATAGTAGCCTTTGGCTGCTTCCATCAGTCCCGTTTTGGAAAAGCCCTCCTCGTTTGCGCCGTCACTGAACAGGCCTGGATTGTCTCCCACAATAAGGGAGGCGGGACCCATGGTTTCCACCTTTTCCACGACGGCGCGAAGGACAGCAGGATGGGTGACGATGCCTTCTTTAGCTTCTGAGCTTCGAAGTACGTTCGGCTTTATTAGGACATTTTGCCCCGCAATCTGCACGGGAAAGAGTTCAAATGCCCGGTCTATGGCTTGTCGGACATTCTCATAACTGGCGGGGTGAATCATGATTATCGACATATCTTCCGCCTCCAGTTGAGAGACAATACTGCAAAGACTGTTACAGGGAGGATAGTTGCAATCTGCACGCCTCCCACCAACCATGATAGAGGTTCGGATGCCGTCTCATAGTCGTGGATGAGCGGCATTGTTTAGGGAAGACGACCTGCAACGTGCGGTTCCCAGGATACGGAGCGGTTGCCGGATGCAGAAAATTATAGAGTAGCAGGAAAGAGATCACGTAAGCACGGTATCAGGAAAAATATATTTATAATCTACCCAACGCAGAAAACTTCTGCTACGAATGTATTCATTGCGGGAACTCAATTCCAGAACAGGAGGCTTAAAAGGGATGAATTAAATGGTATCAGGCTTCATGAGTTTTGTCAATTTGAGAAAAAATCTGCTGTTCTAAGGAGTATTTGATCGTTGATTTGGACATTGCCAAGGAGACGGAGCGCATTGCTCGCAGTCTTCTGCCGCCGATGTTTCCTGGCAGCGCGTTCACAATTGTAATTGAGTTCCTCTGTGAAGCAGTTGTCCTATGCGCCAGAATCTGCATTCCTTGCCTGTCGTTTTGAATTCCGAACGTCAAACCATGAATTTTTTCATAAAAAATTAAATAATCAGCGGACTGGTTGAGTTTTCCACCGAATTGTACTATTCTCGAGTTGCACAAATATGACCCCACAACGGTAGAGAATCAGGCAGAAGGAGGATAGGCCTGGCCGCGAGGGGAGAAATCTTAGGGGATGCACCGTGAAAAAGCAAGTGGAATATCTGCAGAGGATGTTTTATGATCTTTGGAATGATTTTGGAAACGTCTATCTCCTCGTGAAATATTCAGGCAAAACAACTATCGGCAGACGCGGATTTACAGAAGAAGAGATGAAGAAAGGACTGATCCTTGTCTTTAATGACAAGACCAACGATACATTGGACTGGGATGCTGATGGGAATCTTAGCTGCATCCTTGCCTTTGGCACTCGGAAGGAAGATGTCTTTATTCATCATGATGATTTGATGGGAGTGTTTTCGCCGATCGCAAAAGTGCAGTTTTTCAGAAGCGATATAACCAAAGAACCTGCAGAACCACCTGAAAAGGATCATGAGCACATTGGTAACAAACAGGTTGTTTCTATGATCAATTTTAAGAAACGGAAATCACCTGGGGGATCCTAGAAGAAAACGCGAAGAATTTTCTCACTTCTGATTTTCAAAACGGGAGATTTTCCTGTCCTCTAATACTAACCTGAAAGACATTATTGACGCGATAGTCAAAGTGCTGTCCCACTATGAGGAACTATTAGTTCGCAGCACAGACCGCCCATGTCGATACCGTTGCCGTTCCTCCTCCCTGAGTAAAAGGGTACCATGACATGGTCCAACTGTCTCCTGGGAAACCGCTGTAATTGACACCAGGCCCAGTCCCGTTGATAAGCAATTCAATCCCGCCTGTCTGGATACCGCCTCCACCGATGGCAATCATGCCTGAAGGGCACTGCGAGGTAGATCCCATGGTCACCGTGTTGCCACCAGTGCTTGGGAAGGTAAGTGTGGCATCGGTTCTGACAATACTGCTACCCACGATGCTCAGCGTGCAGACCGCCCATGTCGATACCGTTGCTGTTCCTCCTCCCTGAGTAGAAGGGTACCATGAGAGGGACCATGAGTCTGTTGGGAATCCGCTGTTATTGCCACTGGGCCCCATCCCGCTGATGAACAATTCAATCCCGCCTGTCTGGATGCCGCCTCCACCGATGGCAATCATGCCTGAAGGGCACTGCGAGGTAGTTCCCATGTTTACCGTGTTGCCACCAGTGCTTGGGAAGGTAAGTGTGGCATCGGTTTTGACGATACTGTTTCCAACGATATTCCGAGAGCAGACCGCCCATGTCGATACCGTTGCCGTTCCTCCTCCCTGAGTATAGGGGTACCATGACAGGGACCAGGTGTCTGTTGGGAATCCGCTGTTATTGCCGCTTGGCCCAGCGCCGCTGAGGAACAATTCAATCCCGCCTGTTTGTATGCCGCCTCCACCAATGGCAATCATGCCTGATGGGCACTGAGAGGTAGTTCCCGTGTTGCCACCAGTGCTTGGGAAGGTAAGTGTGGCATCAGTTCTGACCATAAACGGAAGTCCTATCGCACTGGTGCTTCCGACACTTCTCTGACCGCACGAGCATAGGAAAACTGAGCTCCAGAACGCGAAAATAACAAGCAAGCTGATCATCTGCGCCTTGTTAGCTTTGTCCCCCATGGAGTCTCTCCTACAATGCTGTTAGCAACGCTCACAAACTGGCCTCAGATGATATTCATAAATTTAATTTTTCAGGAGTTAAGAAATGTTATTCGATACTTTTATATTTACAATATAGCACTGAAAGAAAAATTGCGAGGGGTAGAATTTGTGTATTGTTATGAAATGACGAAAAAGAAGAACACACCGCCTCCGGGTTCAATGTTGTGCCGGTGAGGGGATTCCCTTGGGGTGACCACCTAAGGGGAGATGGAATCGGTTCCAATAAAGAAAAGATTACTTCCTGGACACAGTCGAGCGTTTGTCATGCCAGGTTGATAACAATGAAGAGATGCTGTTCCCGCCTGATAGATATAACGTTAAATCTGCTCGTATCGCGTCACCTAATCAACGTGGCTTGGTCCCATTGAAATATCAGTGTACTCAGCCGTATGGCCTCTTACTGCCTCAGGTGCCTATGTTGCACCTCTTCCTCAATCAACAGAGGACAGAGGAAAATTATCCTGGCAAACGAGCAGATCTTCCTTGCATTACTTACCGGGGCTAGCCCACCCTGGGGCAGGAACGAAGATATTATCAGGGGCTGCACCATCAGTGCTGAAGTCAGTTGACCCGACAAAGGTGTCGTTTTGTAAAAAATAGATGCCGGGAGAGGCTGTTTGGCCTCCACCTGTTGCAAAATATTTATCACCCCACTTATTCTTCGCGGCAGCACCATAGGTCTGCCCGTTTGCATTGCCATTATAAAACAGGTACACATTGGGTGATGTAGTGACCTGCATCGAGAGGCCGGCTCCTCCCGTAAACGTCGAGGACCCTGTGAATATCATGGGATCTGCATGCGCTGAGCCGAGTGCTACGATTGCGATACAGGCGGCTGAGAATAGTGGCATCAACAACAAGGTTTTCATTGATAGAATCCTCCTTACGCAAAATTAATCATAGTATATATATATAAACAAATTACAAATCGAAAAAAAATGTGAAAACACCTTGTCTGTTGCCGTTTCTGCCAGCGATGCGATTGAGGAGAGTTTGACGCACCGCTGTAGCGTTCGAACGGAAATCTCGATATCGTGGCCACCACCAGTTGAAAATACCGATGCCTCCTCCCATTATATGGGCATGTAAACGGACGGAGAGGCGGGGTCCGCATGATCGTCGCGCACTGGCAGGGCGCTACACGTTTATTGTCCTTGCGCACTAGTTCTCTAGCTAGTTTTTTACCAGTCAATTGAACGGCACAACAAGGCTCACACCATTGTTACTGTTTCGATCTGTATTCTGTCGTGAGCAGCATAAAACACTGGGATCCAGTCTGATAAAGAAGGGGCTGCCCGCAAGCCTCATGCAGGGTTCTCGCCTTCAATATCGAGAATCACGCACTGCCTTTGCACTGATCTCGTGAAGTGACTCTACCCTCATCAGCATGTTCCCAACAAATAGTCAAACGAGTTGCAAGACTTAAAAATTTCTTGAACTGATGATGACGTCACCCTCCCAATGGGGAAGTTAGCGTGTGTTTGGATGGTTGTTTACCGTTCTTTGATAACCTCTCCGGACAATTTCATCAGTGGTGGTATTGCGTAATCCCTATGACCGGTCTGCCCCTAAGAGGATATGTTTTTATCGGTTTTGCGGAGCATCCTGCCGATTAGCGCATTGATCGGGTTCGAGCGGTCAAGAAAGGAGAGGGGTTTATATTTTCTGATCCCTAATCTTTCTAATTCTTCTAAGACATCCCTGTTCTGTTTGTCAAAACGCAGTCCTTTCTGCAGCGTGTCGAATGCATCTTTTTTCTTCCCGCTGGCGAGGTATGCCCTTCCGAGATTGAGATACAGGACCGCATTAAGCCTTTCCTCGACATCTTCCTCGCCTCGCAACAATTTTTTCTCGAACAAGACTATGGCGAGACTGCAGGATTCAATGCCGTTCCGGTATCTGCCCTCCAGGAGTGCAGTCAGATAGCCGAAATAGGAAAGAAGAAAAGGGTCCTCTGCGTACTTCACCACCGCGGGCCGCAGCAGCTTGTACGCATCCCCTCGCCGGCCTTTCGCGAGAAGTGCCTTTGTTTCCCGCAGGTATCCGTCAGGAGACATCTCCTCCTCCGGAGCAGACAGCGCAAACCCTTCTGGCTTCAGGGATTTCTTCGGATTGTCAAATTCTGCCATAAAAATAGTTTAGCACGATTTCGAGAAAGGACAAGAAAAATATGCGTGGATGGTATAGAGTATCCAGGAGATCTAGTTACGGAAACAGCAAGGTTTTTTCTAACTTCGCGATGACCAGGCTTGCCATGATTTTGTCCCCAAGAGTGAAACTGCCTTACAATGCTTTGCAGATGAAACATTTATGTTCATGAGATCCGATATGTAACCAGAAACAGGAAGGGCCTCGTACCGTCCTACAAAACTAAATATCCTTCACTGCCTGCATATTAGCAAATTCGGAGGGCACCTTCAGGCATGAGACGATGAGCGCTTGCATACTTGGGAAGCACGGTAATGTCTGAGTTTGAGCACCCTGATCTGCCGCCATGGTCTGTCATCAAACACGGTTTAAATCAGCTACTAGCAGCCTTATGACAGAGGGTGGGTTTGAGGATGAAGTATGCTCCTAAAAATCATCCCTTAAAACTTCATAGAATGCAATTGTCGATCACAAATTCTGGAAATCGCACGTCATCAATCCTGATAAAAAATGAATTTACACTGCGGCTTAAGCGATTGATGTAATAATTCCCGTCTTCTCGTACGACTCGACCTGAGAACGGATATTTTCCCCCTGTCTATCAATCACGAGTTCTACCTCTCCCCCACGAGGAAAGAGAGGCAGTGGGCTTCCAACCATTAAACCGTTACGGGACACATCAATCGTGTAGGCTATATTCAATCCTCGCTCGGTCCTGATGCCAACCACGAGCTGCTCTTTTACTCTCCGTCTCATCCTTTTGACGTTTTCGTATGAGCTCATGAGCGTCCTCACTCGGCATTGAAGTAATCTACGCCGATAGCATGGCAGGGAGTCGCCTCGGGCTGTGAATTTCTGCTTGAAGCCCGCACTTTGAGAAACGTGCAGCTTCTGCGGAATTCAGGGATAACATTGCACATCAAGTTACCCTGGACATGCTTCACCATGGGATATGACACCTCGACTTCATGTTTGCAGTAGCGCTCAATTGACAGGATGTTCTGACACATATAACTATCCTGTGGCTTCAAGATACTCAGAGATGCTGGCTTATCGTTTGCACCAAGCCAGAATTTATCTCTCCAAATATTGTTTCTTGCACCTTCTTCCTTCTTGGGACGTCACGTATAGCTATTGCGTAAGATTCGTGCCACGTATCATGCTAATATTCTTGACAAGTTCTTTTCCGCTGCTGCACTCGTTTGCCACATCAACAACGTTTTTTTCTGCAAGCTCCCGTGTCCGTTGATAGAGATTTCGAGGCTGTTTCTGTACGATCCGAAAACGGCCTTCCACGAACTTGACAGGCATGAACAATCCGCGCTCTCGTGCGATGAGAGATGCCTGTATGAATGCCCATTCACTGCCCGTCGTAAAGCCTATGCTCCGGCCGATAGGAAAGCCGGCTGCAAAACCTATGGATACTAAAATAATCACCAACGCGATTCGTATTATGACTTTCATGGATCAGCCTCCTTTTCATACGGTCAACGCGCGAAGGATCTCATCCTGGCGCGATCGCTTTCTCTGGTTTGCTTTAAACCGTATTATTCACTCATCGCCCGCACTCTTAGCACAGGGTCCGTGACTCGGTAGATCTTTTCTTTATCATCCTGGTGCAGTTCAACAATATCCATCTCGCGAAGGACTCTCATAGCACCTTGGGTCCCTCCTACCGACAAATCATACTTTGCAGTAAAATCTTTTCCATACGGAGAAGCCGTAGGTTCAGTGGCAATCGCTCGTAGCAGCTTTTTCTGGTTAAGCGAGAGACCTGACCACGTAGCGACGAATTCGGCTTCCTCTAATTTGATGAGTTTGCCAAATGCGTCCCGCACGATCGCGATCGTGACATTTACCCCTGTCATGTCCCAAATAAGGGAAGAAAGTTTTTGAATATAATAGGGAAACCCACGGACAAGATTATAAATTTCTACTGCAGCATCCTCTGGACAATGCTTCCCGGAGCTGGCGAATTTCCCCGTGATAAAAGATGCAAACTCTTCCCTCGGAATCTTCTTTAACTCAAAGTTGAATGCGCTTTTATAGAAGGGCCGTGATCTGCTGAAAAACATATCCTGAAGCACACGTCGCCTGCTGCCAATGAAGAAATATGAGATATTGCCTTGTCCCTGCATCTGTGATCGGAGAGTCTCCTCAACCCTCTTTGCTTGGGGAAGGATCACCAGTTCTTGAAATTCATCACATGCTATGTGAACGCGAAGTTTATTCTTCGTCACATACGCGTTCATTCCCGACAGCAGGTCCACAATTTGCTGTTCCGTTGAAATTCCGCGTTGAGCATAAAATTTATAACCCTCATGAGTAAGTTCGACCGCAAGCATCCTGAAAAACTCGCCGATATTTTCCATAAACTCATTAGGGTTTATACCCTTTCCA
>DASPQB010000222.1:0-28552 GCA_035625205.1 Nitrospirota bacterium
TATGAGCGCGGCACCAGCTGCCCCGGCAGCGGAAGCGGCGGCACCTCCACCGGCACCAGCGGCCCCGGCAGCGGAAGCAGCGGCACCTGCACCAGAAGTGGCGGCACCTGCACCGGAAGTGGCGGCACCGACACCCGAAGAACGAAAAGCAGAAGCAAAAAAGCAGGCGCCAATAGCCGCTGAAAATCTTCCCATCTCCCCGGCCGGGAAATATACTGGCAGGAAAATATCTCTCGACCTCCAGGACGCTGACTTGGTTAACGTCATGAGGTTGTTTGCCGAGGTGGCGAACCTGAACATCATCCTGGCTCCCGATGTCAAGGGAAAGGTCACCGTACGCATGGTGAACATCCCGTGGGACCAGGCAATGGACATTATCCTCAAGATGAACGGTTTAGGGTATGTTCTGGAAGACAATGTGCTTCGTATTGCGACACTTGGTGCATTGACGAAAGAAGCGGAAGATGAACTGCGGAACAAGGAGACGAAGAAAAAAACAGAAGACCTCGTAACTCGCATTGTTCCCATCAACTATTCTACTGCATCAGTAATCGAAACAACGATCAAGAAATCCCTCTCCCCTCGCGGTGAGACCGTCACCGACGCAAGGACGAATACGCTCATCGTGAAGGACATTGCGCGCAATGTCGATGACATTGTCTCCCTGATCAGGCTTCTTGATAAGCCTACTCGCCAGATCATGATCGAGGCCAGAATCGTCCAGGCAAACACGAATTTCAGCAGGCAGATCGGCGTGCAATGGGGCGGGACCGCCAGCGCAAGTGCCCAGTATGGGAATGCGACAGGCCTCGTATTTCCCAATTCCATTGTGGCGACGGGCGCCACTGCGATGGGACCGACACAGTCGGGCAACGGCAACTATGTAGTTAATATGCCGGCGGCTGCAAGTTCCACCGCGGGAGGCGGTGCGATATCACTGACCTTTGGTTCCCTGAATAAGGCGTTAAACCTGGATCTTGCTCTATCGGCTTTGGAAACCACAGGGGAAGGGAAAATTATATCGTCGCCGCGGGTCAGTGCATTGGATAACAAGGAGGCAAAGATAGAGCAGGGCGTCTCCATTCCCTTTTCAACCACCTCCGCAGGTGGTACGCAGATCCAGTTTATCGACGCCAAACTTTCACTGACCGTTACTCCTCATGCAACACCGGACAACAAGATCTATATGAAGATTCAAGCAACAAAGAACGCTCCTGACACGTCGCTCCTGGGAGCATCGGGCCAGCCTTCCATAGACAAAGCAGAAGCAACAACAGAGCTTCTGCTGTCAGACGGGGAGACGGCTGTTATCGGAGGCATACTTATCACCAATAAAAATGTGGCCTATATAAAAGTTCCTTTTCTCGGCGATCTCCCCCTCATTGGCTGGCTGTTCAGAAGCAAGACTGACACGGATACCAAACAAGAGCTTCTTATTTTTGTAACGCCCAGGCTCGTTAAACAGGAGGCAATTTAGTACAGTCTGATAACGCATGATCTGACGCACCCGGGAACGGGGCCCAAAAAATTAAACAGACCGTGAAGTGTAATTCGTTACATAGTTTGGCCATGCTGATTCCGAAAAATCAGGACTAAATACAGGATGCGGCATAGCAATACCCAATAAAACAACAAGTTACATGCAGCAGGTAAATTGGCACTTAAGTTGCTAAATAATTATAAAACGAGGTTCATACGATGAGACTGACCATAAAGCGCACGTTTATTGTATTCCTCCTGCTTTTGGCGTCTTCCTTACTACTAACGCACGGCTGCGGAGGCAAAAGCAGCGGAGGTTGCCCGAACAACACGGCACCGAGTAACGCCACGATTTCAGCACCAACAAGTCTGGGAACGCCTCACAATGCGGGTGGTGACTGTTATCCGTTACTGGGTTTTACCGTGAAAGATGTGAACGGCATCCCTATGAACGGTGTTTGCGTGGAAATATTTAGTAATGGTCTCATTGCGTTGGCCTCGGGTCCTCCTACGTGCGCGAATGTGAATGCCAGCTCGCCCAATGCGATAGTCACAAGAACGGATAACAACGGGACCGTCTTGGTTGAAATGGTTACACTGCCGACAACTACCGGTGGCACTTCTTTTGTGGAAGTGTCGTCCGGCGCGATAAATGCCGTTGCGACTACTCCCCCGACTGTGGATTAAGTGGTTTATTTAGAACAATGAAGTTTGGAGGTAATAATATTTGGAGGCAATAATAAATGAGACATAGCAAGTTGACCACACTTATTGGGCTGATTGCGTTCTTGGGGTTGACAACATATTGTTCGCCGACAAAAATTACTAATTCGGGCCCTGCTGCTAGTACTAGCGGTTCTTCAAGCGCTCTATCCTTTGTAGTCACAGCAAACCCCGCTTACCCTAACCCAATTGCAGCGGGTGGGACGGCTCAAATCACAGCGCATGTTGTGGATTCCTTGGGTAATGCGGCGCCTGACGGAACTGTCGTCAACTTCAGTCTTGATTACGGTTTAAAAGGGACACTTTCTAGTTTGTCGCAAGAGACGGTGGGGGGCACTGCAACAGTGACCTTTACTGCTGGAAATTATAGCACGATTGCGGTAATAACAGCCAAAATCGGAGTTGGTTCCACCAGTGCCAATGCTTATGTAAGTATTGTAGGTACGATCCCAGCAAGTATCTTAGTATCTGCCAATCCGACCTCGACAAATGCCGGAGGCACATCAACGATCACCGCTGCAATCATGGACGGATTCGGTTTCGCTTTGTCCGGCGTAATCGTGTCCTTCTCGACCAACCCAACAAATGCCTCGCTCTCCGCAACGGCAGCAATTACCGATGCGAACAGCGTAGCTACTGTGACACTTACCGGAGTTGCTGGACCTAGTGCAACGGTATTTGCAACCTGTCTGGGCACTACAAAATCGGTGGTGGTAAATATCAGCGGTTCTACCTTAAGTTCTTCCATCCCTCTTCCGATAGCAATGTCTGTTGCAGCAAGCCCTACATCAATTTCAACGGGCTCGACGTCCCAGATTACAGCACACGTTGTGGATGCCACGGGTAATCTGGTGCCTGACGGAACTGTCGTCAACTTCAGTCTTGATAACGGCTTAAAAGGAGTACTCGCTAATATGTCTCAAGCGACGACGGGGGGCAACGCAACAGTGACCTTTACTGCTGGAATTTATAGCACGATCGCGATAGTAAAGGCCACAATCGGTAGCGCCTCTGCCAGCACTAGTGTAAGTATTGTAGGCACAACGCTAGGCTCTGTGGTGGTATCGGCTGCCACTCCGTCGATTGTTGCCGGTGGTACTACTGTAATCACCGCCACAGTCACGGACGGACTCGGTTTCCTTTTGCCTGGAGCAACCGTATCTTTTTCGACCGATCCATTAAAAGCCTCGCTCTCCCCAACCACCGCACAAACAAATGTGAGCGGTGTAGCTGGTGTGACACTTACCGGAGTTGCGGTACCTTCTGCGAATGTCATTGCAACATGTCTGGGCGCAACGGGATCGGCGTTGGTAAATATCAGCGGTTCTACCATCGGTTCATCTATCCCACTGCCGCTAGCTATGTCTGTCACCGCAAGCCCTGCTTCAATTTCAACAGGGGCGTCATCTCTCATTACAGCGCATGTTGTGGATGCCACGGGTAATCCGGTGCCTGACGGAACTGCCGTCCAGTTCTCTCTTGATAACGGCTTAAAAGGTGTGCTCTCTGCAGTGTCACAAGTGACGTCGGGCGGCAACGCAACAGTGAACTTTACTGCTGGAACACAAAGCGCGATCGCGGTAATAACTGCCGCTATCGGCAGTACCAATGCGAGTGCGAATATCAGTATTGTAGGTACGGTCCCAGCCAATGTTGTAGTATCGGCTGGCACTACCTCGATTACTGCCGGGGGAACTTCTGTAATCACCGCCGAAGTCACGGACAGCCTCGGTAAAATCGTCGCCGGAGCAACTGTAACCTTTTCGATAACCGATCCAACTAAAGGCGCGCTCTCCTCAACTACGGCTCGAACAGATGTGAACGGCCAAGCCAGCGTGACGCTAACCGGAGCTGCGGGTCCCTATGCAACGGTTAATGCAGCATGTCTAGGAGCACAGGGATCGGTGACGGTAAATATCAGCGGCACCGGATCAGTAGGATCAATTGCTATTTCGAGCACGTTGACATCCCTTGATTTTGGAGCAAATGCTACCATAACGGTGCTTTTGCGCGATGCGAGCGGTTTACCGATTACCAATGCTACCCTGAACTTTTCATTGAGCAACGCCGCAGCAGGTTCATTATCTGCTCCGACCGCCGTAACAAATAGTTCCGGTGTTGCCACAGTTAGCTTTACAGCGGGATCCGTGCCCACCTCCGGTATCGTGAGCGCTACCTATGCAACTCTTGGTTTGTCCTCCGAGGTGAATTTGACGATTATTGCTCCTCCGCCGGCTGCCATTGTTACCTTAACAACGCCAACAAGCATTACGGTTAGGGGCACTTCAACCATCACTGCAGTCGTAACCGATGCGAATGGTCATCCGGTATTGAATGGAACACTGGTCACTTTTTCCTTGAGCGATAGCAGCTACGGCTCATTGTCAAATAATACATCCTCAACATCGGGTGGCATAGCGACGGTTACGTTTACAGCGGCCAGTAGGGCAGGATCTATCACAGTGTCAGCTCTAGCCGGTACTGTCAGTAATACTGCGACCGTAACGATTACTCCGGCGCCAACCGGGAGCATCCAATTTATATCCGCCTACCCGCAGCTCATCGGTATCCAAGGCTCTGGTGTAGTTTCGACATCGACCATAACGTTCAAGGTGAATGATATAAACGGATTTCCCGTGACTGACGGAACGCCTGTGACTTTTAAGATGCTGGGTCCGGGAGGGGGCGCCTATATCGGGTCATCTCCTGGTTCGGCGACTGCCACTGGTTCGACGGTTAACGGTTTTGCAGTAGTAATTTTGAATAGCGGCACTGTGGCTGGACCGGTTACCATTATCGCATCGACATCGATATCCGGCGGCGGTTCAATTTCCACGTCATCGGGACAGATATCGATCGGGGGTGGGGTGCCGTCTGCTACTAATTTTAATCTGGCGACTTCACAATTCAATTTGCAGGGTTTCGTAGTCTCGGGCCTAACCGCCAGTATAACAGCATTTATTGCCGATCGATTTGGAAATTACAACATATTACAAGGGACGTCGATTTCCTTTTACACTGAAGCAGGGGCCATTGCAGCTCAAGGAATAACCGATGCCACGGGAAAGACGACGGTCGCTCTCAGAACGCAGGCACCCATGCCAGCTATGGTTGCCCCAAGGGCTTCAGAGATGGCGAATATTGCTGCTCTCAATACGAAATATTCAGCAGGCATCCCAACAGATGGTTCTGTGCACCCACGCAATGGATGGGTGACGGTAATGGCTGCGGTCCAGGGTGAAGAGTCGTTTCTCGACGAGAATGGGAGCGGTGTATTTATTGATTCGTATACGACTTTGACCCCTTGCCCTGTCGGATATACGTGCGAATGCGATGGCGGCAATAGCACCTCCATCCTGCCGACCGACGTTACGCGGACATGCGCTGGCGGATCTGCCAGATCGGAGGCTTTCATTGATTTAGGCGAACCCTTTGTCGATTACAATGATGATGGGTGCAGAAATGACGGTATTACGGAGAACTGTACCGGTGTCGTCTCCAGTTATCCCACTCCTACTGATCCTTTTGAGCCATTTATCGATACAAACGGTAACGGTGTATATGATCCACCGAACGGGGTATGGGATGGGCCGAACTGCGCCGCACCTAATTGTGAAAAGAGCAAGACGATATGGACATCAATTAAACTAGCGTTTACAGGAAATGAACAATATTGCGGTAACTTATTTTCACCATCGAATGGATTCACTGTCGGCTCCGGGATGAACTTTTCATTCATGGTTGGGGATTTCAACACAAACCAGCTTATTCCTGGCACGGTCATTACCGTTGCTGCGTACACAGAAACCGCCCCACCGGTAGTGATCAAGTCGACCAATTATACTGTTCCCGACGGTGTTCCTAACGGTCCTACTGAGGTGTCTTTATTTCTACCGGCTTCAGCAGGTACACCTGGAGCTGGAGTAACCATAATAGGTACGGTAGCGTCAAGTGGCATTCTAGTATGCGCCCCTCAAGTGATTAATGGAACATTCTAGGAATAGTGAATAGTGTTACACCAGTTTTGTTTACGCTTAAGTTTTAGTGACAGGTTATACACATACCCGCGGCCTCGGCCGCGGGTATGTGTTTTCTATGTTCTTACAGAGTGATTATTTCTTAAAGATTGTGTCAGAATGTATTGAATGCAGGCTCAACGAGAGTCTCTGTTTATTAAATATTACTTAATACATACTTCCTGGCAGTGCATTTGTCTTCCGAAAATCACCGTTTTGTCGGATTATTACAAGACCATGATTTTCTTTGAACTTGAAGTTTGCTAGCGCAATGCTCATGTTGTACGTTGGAATATATATGGTTAATTTAGCTGATTCCAGGGCGTTTCTCTTTTTATCGCATAATTCTGCCCCGCATCGTGTCTTGGTCTGATTAACATCATGCTCCTTAAGTTTCTTCATTCAAGTTTATTAGAAATGATCGTCGCGATAGAGAACTGTCGACGCCATACACGGGCTATGGACAGTTATTCTTGGGAGCGTAGCTAATATGCTCATCAGACAATGGGCTTTATTCTTGCTGCTTATCCTCATCGCAGGCTGCGCTTCCGAAAACCGGCGCCCCGTTGATCTCAATACGTACGATTATGCAAACGAGCTGTTTGCAAATGGGTTGTACGGGGATGCGTACGATGCATACCATTACCTCGCGGAGACCTATCCGAAGGCGCCTTCGGCCGAGAAGGCGCAATACAATGCAGCGTACACCCTTGTCTACTATAAGAATCTCGACTACGATTATGCCGGCGCTGAGCATGAATTCGACGTGTTTTTACAGCGTTATCCGACGAGTAAGCTTGCGGACCAGGCGCGGTCATGGCTATCGGTCCTCAAGAGTTTCGACCAGTCAAAAACGCAGCAGCTCATGGGGGAAGTAGAGGTGCTCTCAAAAAAAATTCAGAATCTTTGGACGGAATTGGAAGACAGGAAGGCCGATGAAGAAAAACTCGTAAAAGAAAAAGATTCGCTCCTTGCGAAGATGGAAGACCTGTCCAAAAAAGCCGATGATTTGCTGAAGGAGAAGGAACGCCTGTTAAGCGAGAAAGCAGCAGTAACTGCAGAGCGGGACGGACTTTTGCAGGACAAAATCAATCTCCAGCATAGGGTCTTTTCGCTGACCGAGGAGAAAAACAATCTTATCCTGGCGAAAAAAAAGCTGGAAAAGAGTCATCGTGATTTAACCAAGGTTGATGGAAGGCTTGAGACACAGAGAAAAAAGATTAAAAAGGAGGAAGCCAGCATGAACACAAGCTCTGCTCCTCGCTGAGCGTTTAGCGGCAGTTTGGAGAAGTATGCGTTAGTGTGTTCATGGAAAAAGCAACAATCAGATGCAGTAGTCAGGATTCACGCTTACAAGAATTGTAAACGCTTTTAATGACAAGTAGCCCTCACATTGAGTGTATCCCTTTTTTCGGGTTGACAATTTATTAACTAATAGACTCCTTCCTCGCTGCGTGCACCACGCTCTCAACATAGGTTATTTGATTTACCTGACGAGAGCAATTATAGATTACAAATAAAAGTTAATCTGTTATGTAAGCGCTATTCTTTTTTCCCTGGACTTTCTTCCGGAAGATCAGTTGAGGGAGTCTCTCCGACCTGTTCCACTAATTTGTTCATGTTTTTTATCGCCTTGGCAGCGTTCTTCCCTCTTTCCTCAGATTGATGTTTCGCATCGTCGAATGAACCGGCGACTGTTCGAATCATACGCACGGCATCTCCCGCATGGGCGATGAGAATATATAGCGCAACTGCCCACAAAAGACTTACGCGAACCACTGCAATCGCTTTTTTGTGCTCAGTCTCAAGAATCCCAAGGATAACGAAAGCGAAGCCAGCGCTAACAACGATAATTGCAGTTAGAAACATTCGATTATGAATAAAACTATTTTCATTCCGAGTATCGGCTGCATTATCATGGGCTATCCCCGGAACTTTCTCGTGATTCCCAGTCGGTTGTCCTGGTGTCTGCTGGTTTGGAATCGATTGATGGTTCTCCTGATCTGTATCGCCGCTCACGACTTTAGCGCTCGCGCGGTACTGCTCAGGAATGGATTGGAGATCGTTTGTAATACTGATCAAACCGTCCTTGTCTAAATACTTATAGATGGCTGCATAACCGTGTTGTGCTGGTAATAAAACAAAGACGCAACAAAGACTGAAAAGTAATATGTATATTGTCCTCATTGAGTACCTCCCAGTTATTTCGTACTGTCAAAATTTTACGCTTGAATCCTCATATTGCTTTTCAGGATGTTTTTAATAAATAGCTCTCTCTAGTCAGTGCGTAGTACTGCTCTGCATTAAAATGACAAGATTTTGAACTAATTTGTTTTTTATAATAATAATAAAAGTAGCTACGTCCGCATTTAAAAAGCCTTATCATGATTTTCACTATTGCAGCCAACCGACCGCAATGCTTAACTTGTTGTTTGTCCAACAAAAGTTTAAATATTTTAAAAAAATTACGCGAATTATATCACTGCTCAAACAAAATAACAATCAGGGAATCGCTATTTTTTATTACGATTTCCCTGCTTTTTATTGCGCAATTTCAAAACCCGGGAATACTGCGTCGGGAATAACGCTCGTAGTACCAAGCTCGTGCGGGAACGAAGCAACAGATGTGACGATTGATTGTAAACTTGTTAATATCGGCTTGAATGCTTATATCAGGAAGTAAGCGGAGGGACAAGTTGGCTGTGAAGATAGCATTCTTCCTGTGGACGAAGTCAATTACGGCTAGGAAGACTGGTATCTCTTGAAGGATGAAGTGCTGATGGATATGTTAAAAATGAAGAAGACAGGATGTGTGCAATGATTGTTTCAACTTTTTCGCGGGAAGATCAATGTGAAACATGACCACGAATTGCGTTTACAACAACTGTGAACGCAAATACTGTGCACTACAAATCAGAGCTGATCAACGTTCCCTTGTCGAACTTTCGATATGTAACCCACTGATTTAAGTCGGGTGCTGCCTGTTTATCCTCAGGTTTTTTTGCCTTCGCTTCTGTGCTTCCCTTCTCTTCCGCTTCTTTTTTAAAGAGGGCTTCTCATAGAAACGTCTATTCTTCAACTCCCGGAACAGTCCGTCATGCTGCATTTTGCGTTTGAGCAGCCGGAGGGCTTTTTCGATGTTTTTATCATCTACTCTTATCTCCAATTATCCTGCTTCCTTCCTCCCGATCCTTTCCGATCGAATCCACGC
Organism: Nitrospirota bacterium; assembly: GCA_035625205.1. Classification (GTDB taxonomy): domain Bacteria; phylum Nitrospirota; class UBA9217; order UBA9217; family UBA9217; genus JAJYKN01. The sequence goes on from DASPQB010000222.1 coordinate 9,430, forward strand.
TGGCCGCCCCTGCCGCCCGACGAGCCGCGATCCCGCTGAGGCCTTGCTTCGCTCACATTGATCGTCCTGTCCATGACGGACGTGCCATTAAGGGTGGTGATGGCTTTCTCGGCGTCCTCATCGTTTGCCATCTCCACAAAACCGAAGCCCCTCGAGCGTCCTGTCGCGGCATCTGTCACAATTTTACTCGATGTTACTTCTCCGATTGCAGCAAAGACATCCTTCAGGCCGTCTTCTGTGATCTGGTACGGCAAATTCCCTACATAGAGCTTCTTTGACATGTTTTTCCTCCGAAACGGTTAATGTGATGATACGTTGCTTAATTTTAATAATATCAGAAACTGAAGGTCTCTGTTGGAACCACCGTCGTTTCACCCATATCTGCACGGTACACGACCCCGGGTCCGAACAGGGAACAACAAAAGAGCCTGAAAAGAAACAAAAAAAGGCTGCAAACTCTTATCCGTAGTTTTTGCAGCCGGCAAGTTAACAAAAACTCACTCTGTTATATAGGACACTATGAGTTAAATAATACTCTCTGTTTATGAGAGAAGTCAACCTATTTCTTTCGCGCTTGCCTTCGCACCGAGAGGCGTTCCTCTCTCCGGCTTTTGGCGAAAATTCGGATTGGGGTACCGTGGAAACCGAAGGCATTACGCAGGTTGTTCTCGATATATCGGAGGTAGGAGAAGTGCACGCCTGCGGGATAATTGACGAATACGATGAACGTGGGCGGCTTGATGCCTCCCTGCGTTATGTAATAATATTTTACGCGCTTGCCATGGTAGAGGGGAGGTTGGTGGGATGCGGTGAGCCGCTCGAAAATGCGGTTGAGTTCAGCCGTCGGGACCCGCTTTTCAGCTTCCTCGATCACGCGGTCGATTTCATCGAAGACCTTGGTGATGCGTTGGCGGCTTTTGGCAGAAATGGTAAGGACCGGGGCATATGCGGCGAACTTGAGCCGTTGCCGGATTTCGGCAATGAACTTCTTATAGGCCTCTTCCTTGTCGGGAACGAGGTCCCACTTGGTTAGAATGATGATGAGCCCCTTGCCCTCATCATGGACCAGACCCGCGACCCGTTCATCCTGCTCTGTGATACCCTCTACGGCATCGATAAGTACGAGAGCGACGTCGGCGCGTGACAGGCTCTTTATGGCCCGCATGACGCTGTATTGTTCCACACCCCGGCCGATTTTACCGCGGCTCCGGATGCCGGCGGTATCAACGAGCGTATACTTTCTGCCATAGTACTGGTAGATGCTGTCTACGGAATCCCTGGTCGTGCCTGCAACGGGACTCACGATCATCCGGTCTTCTCCGATCAGCGCGTTCACAAACGAGGACTTTCCCACGTTCGGCCGCCCCAGGATTGCGATTCTCGGAATGCCGACTGGTTCGCTTTCCTGCAGGTCAGCCGACGATTCAGGCAAGAGACGGTAGAGTTCATCCATGAGGTCGGAAAAGCCGGGGCCGTGTTGGGCCGAAAGCGGGTAGAGAGTGTCTATGCCGAGTCGGTAAAAGTCAGGAATAAGGCCTTCATGCTTCGCGCCATCCACTTTATTAACGGCAAAGATCACGGGTTTGCCCGACGCCCTGAGCCTCTGCGATACCTCGATGTCCGCAGGCAGCAGGCCCTGTTTGCCGTCAAGGAGGAAGATTATGATATCGGCTTCTTCCACGGCAAGCGTGGTCTGCTCCCGTATCTTTACGTACATGGGGTCACTGGTCTCGGGCTCGAAGCCGCCCGTATCCACGAGCAGAAAGCGCTTATTTTCCCATTCGGCCTCCGCATAATTGCGGTCGCGTGTGACCCCCGGTATATCCTCGACGATGGCGAAGTTTCTACCGAGGATCCGGTTAAACAGTGTGGATTTGCCGACATTGGGCCGGCCCACTATGGCAACGACTGGTTTCGACATGGTTTATGCCTAAGGAGCTGAGACGTATATGAGTAAGAAAGAGAGACCAACGCGGATGACATGCACTCTGCATCCGTTCCATACACACCGGCACGCACTATATCACTATTGTTAGCGGCAGTTCAAGAAAAAACCTTGCGCAGCCCTGATAATTGTGTTATTTTTTATCACCAAATCTCCTATGAGGGGGCAACCATGCTGAGATTCGTCGCGCTGGCGGCGTGTATTTTCCTGTTCTCTGCTTCATCCGCCCGTGCAGATTTCTACCGATGGCAGGACAAAGACGGGAAAGAGTTCTTCACGAACGACCCCAGGCAAATACCGCAGAAATACCGCAACAGGGCTTCGAAAATAAGGTTCGAGGCATCCCGGGTTAGTGTGGAAGAACGGTCGGCAGCGCCGGGAAAAATGCCGGTAAAGACCACAAGGGCAAAGACGGCAGAAGAGAGGCGTAGTGGCGAACCTGCGCGGAAAAATACCGGTATCAACTGAGAGGTCATCAGGATGATCTGCACGTGTTGATTGTATGGTCATGAGAACAGACAAGTCCGCTTCAGGACGGCACCGTTGAGGGACTCACGTTCCTGAACTGCACTATGAAGTCTCTTGTCATGGGTGATCAAGTTGTCAAGTTTCTGGTAAAGTGCTGAATCGTCGCCCCCGGGGCAGGGCAGGAGCGGGAGCAGATGAGATTGAAGCGGCAACTCCGGGAAAAGGGGATGTTGCCGGCACTGCCGTCCGGGGAGGGGAGCAGTTTTGGAAGAACGGTACGATTTTAAGAAAGTTGAAGAGCGCTGGCAACGCGCCTGGCAAGAACAGAAGACGTTCAAAGTGGTGGAGGACCCCTCAAAGCCGAAATACTACTGTCTCGAGATGTTCCCCTATCCATCGGGCAGGATCCACATGGGTCATGTCAGGAATTACGCCATCGGCGACGTCATTTCGCGCTATAAGCGGATGCGTGGATTCAACGTGCTCCATCCCATGGGGTGGGACTCCTTTGGCCTCCCTGCCGAAAACGCAGCCATCAAACACGGCATCCCTCCTGCCCAGTGGACCTTTGAAAACATTGCTTACATGAGGGACAAGCAGCTGAAGCGTCTTGGACTTTCCTACGACTGGGATAGAGAAGTTACCACGTGTCTTGAAGAGTATTACCGCTGGAACCAGTGGTTCTTCATCAGGATGTACGAGCGCGGACTGGCGTATAAGAAGCTGTCCTACGTGAATTGGTGCCCGTCGTGCAATACCGTTCTGGCGAATGAACAGGTAGAACAGGGCCTCTGCTGGCGCTGCAGCTCCGTGGTAACGCACAAAGAGCTCGAACAGTGGTTTTTTAAAATCACCGCCTATGCCGAGGAACTGCTTTCCTACTGTGAGAAACTCACGGGCTGGCCCGAGCGCGTGCTTACCATGCAGAGGAATTGGATCGGGAAGTCCATCGGCGTTGAAGCGGACTTTACGGTCCAAGGCTCTGCTGAAAAGCTCACCATCTTTACTACACGGCCGGACACGCTCTATGGCGTAACCTTTATGAGCATTGCGCCTGAGCATCCCATGGTCGAGTCACTCATCAACGGGACACCCGACGCCGATCAGGTACGGGCATTTTGCCAGCGTGTCATGCGCGAGGATAGGGCCGAACGCACCGACGAGAAACGGAAAAAAGAAGGCATGTTCACCGGGGCCTATGCCATCAATCCTCTGAACAACGAACGGGTCCCGATCTGGGTGGGCAACTTCGTTCTCATGGAGTACGGCACCGGGGCGATTATGTCCGTTCCTGCCCATGACCAGCGCGATTTCGAGTTTGCCAGAAATTATGGGCTTCCGATCCGCGTGGTGATCCAGAACGCAGAAAAGAACCTTGATCCTTCCACGATGAAGGAAGCATACGTAGAGGAAGGGACCATGGTGAATTCCGGCCCCTTCGACGGAACCCCGAACGGGGCGGGGAAGGAGAAGGTCGCCGATTACGTGGAGCAGCGGAACATCGGCAGACGCACCGTGAACTGGCGGCTCCGCGACTGGGGCATTTCGCGTCAACGATACTGGGGAACGCCAATCCCGATCATCTACTGCGAGGCATGCGGGGCCGTTCCGGTTCCGGAGAAAGACCTTCCTGTGCGGCTGCCGAAAGACGTCGCATTGACCGGGAAGGGGCGGTCTCCTCTTAGCGAGTCCCAATCGTTCCGGGATACGACCTGCCCGACGTGCGGCGGCAGGGCTCATCGAGAGACGGACACTATGGATACGTTCGTGGATTCCTCCTGGTATTTTCTGCGCTATTGCTCTCCCGGGGAAAGCGTGGCACCCTTTGACAAAAAGGCCGCGGGGTACTGGATGAACATTGACCAGTACATCGGTGGCATCGAGCATGCCGTGCTGCACCTTCTCTATGCACGGTTCTTCACGAAGGTTATCCGCGATCTCGGACTCTATGACGGCGACGAGCCGTTCCTGAACCTGCTCACGCAGGGCATGGTGATCAAGGATGGCGCCAAAATGAGCAAGTCCAAGGGCAATGTCGTGGACCCGGACTTTATTCTCACGAAGTACGGTGCGGACACGGCCCGGCTTTTCTCGCTTTTTGCAGCCCCGCCGGAGCGGGACCTCGAGTGGAGCGATCAGGGCGTGGATGGCGCTTACCGTTTTCTCCACCGGGTCTGGGCGGTGGTTTATAAAAACATCGAGAGGGTTAAGGATGTTAAGCCTGCCGGATCAGAGGCCAGAGGTGACACACTGTACCGGAAAACGCACCTCACGATCAAAAAGGTAACCGAGGACATCGAGCGAGAATTTCACTTCAATACGGCTATTTCGGCGCTCATGGAAATGGTGAATGCATTATATGATTACACCTCGGACGGCGTGGAGGAGCAGCAACTGCCTGTGCTGCGTTCGGCCATTGATATGCTGACGCTGCTTATCGCGCCATTTGCGCCGCATTTGGCTGAAGAACTCAATGCATCGCTCGGGAACAAGGCCAGCATCGCACATTCTTCATGGCCGACGTACGACCCCGAGGCGATCGTTGCAGCCGAGGTAACGATCGTGGTCCAGGTCAACGGCAAGGTCAGGAGCAGGCTGACGATGCCTGTTGGCGCACCGGACAGGGAAGCCGAAGCCGCGGCGCTGGCCGATCCCAAGGTCAAAGAGTATACACTCGGCAAGCTACCAAAGAAGGTCATTGTTGTACCAGGCAAACTCGTGAATATTGTCGTATAGATCGGGTCTCAAGGCAAACCCTATGAATGCCGTAAAACTATTGCTTAAAAATGGTGTCGTGCTCAGGCAACGGCTGCCGGTGCCGTTTGTCGTGCTTCTCGTGATCAGCCTGTCAGTACCGCTGGCCTCCTGCGGATACCATTTTTCCTCTATCGGGGGGGTTGTCCCTCAGGGTGCGAAGACCATCGCTATCAACGTGTTTGTCAATGACACCGTTGAGCCCTATGTCGATGTTGAGATTACGAAAGCTGTCGCGGACGAGTTCCTGAAAGATGGAAGGCTTAAAGTGGTGAGCATGGATGACGCAGACGTCGTTTTACGGGGGCATGTGACCAAGTACGGTGTAACGGCGCAGGCATATACGGCAGACTCCCATGTGCAAGCGTTCAATGTCATCATCACTGTCAGCATAAGCGTTGAGGATGCAAAAACGAAGAACGTGATTTTGAAGGATGTACCCTTCACGGATTACTTCACCTCCACGTATACCGTGACTTTAGGCGATATTTCGCAGACCAAGATCGCGAAAGACGCGGCAATGCAAAGCGCCTGTCAGGATATTGCCTCTACGGTGAGAAGCAGAGTGCTCGATGGATTTTAACACATTCCCAAAGGTTCGATTGCAGCCGGCTTCGGGGTATTGAATCGTGAAGTACCAGGACTTTTTATCCGGCCTCAAACAGCATAAGATCCCTCCCCTCTATCTGTTCTACGGCGAAGAGGAGTTTCTGATCCAGGAGGCACTCGATCTCCTTATCGACGCGGTGGTAGAACCGGGTGCACGGGAATTCAATTTTAATGTGCTCTACTGCCGTGACACAGCCGCCTCTGATATCGTGAGCATTGCCCAGACGCTCCCGTTCATGTCTGAGAAGCGTCTGGTGATCGCTAAAGAGGTTGATGCCCTCAAGGCCGCCGACCTGGAAGAACTCGTACCTTATCTGAACGACCCATCTCCGAGCACCTGCCTCGTTCTCGTATCGAACCTGGGACGGTATGAAAAAAAATCTGTCACCGCTGCTGTCGAGTCCCATGGAGGGACCATCCGATTTTATCCGCTGCTCGACCGCGAGATCGCGGGCTGGATAGAGTCGCGCGCCAAGTCGCTCGGCGTTACAATCCAGCAGGATGCATCCCAATACCTCTGGCAAACGATCGGAAATGATCTCCAAAAGATCAAGAACGAGCTCGAAAAGGTCATAATTCATCTGCAGGACAGGAAGACCATCACTTTTGATGACGTGAAGACTGTCGTTGGCGATTTCCGGGAATACAGCTCCTTTGACCTTGCGGCTGCTTTAGGCCAGAAGAACACGGAAAAGGCCCTCTTGATACTGTCACGGCTGCTCCAGGAAGGAGAAGCGCCGGTGGGCCTGCTCGGATCCGTCGCCTGGAACTTTCGGCGTCTTCTCCAGGCAAAATCCATGGAGGCCGCCGGCATCAGTTCTGATGAGATAATGAAGAAGCAAAGGGTGATATTTCACCAGGCCAGATTGTTCAAGGAGCAGATGAGGCGCTATACGATGGATGAATTGAGGGAGACATTTTCCGTGCTGCTTGCTGCGGACCGCGCGCTGAAATCGAGCGGACTGAATGGAAGGCTTGTGCTGGAGAGGATGATCCTGAAGCTCTGCGGGACATAGGAAGTGCGTTATCGGGTCACGCTGCAGGGCTGGCTGTTCAAATGCGGATTGTCAAAATAATAAAGCGCCTTCGTCTCGCGAAGGCGCTTTGTCGTTTACGATACCTGTATGAAAGAGCTACGCAGTGGTGATCTTGCTGACTGTCACCGAGAGGCGAGAAATCTTCCGCGAAGCAGTGCTCTTGCGCAGGATACCCTGAGACGCCGCCTTGTCATAGGCCTTCATGGCTTTAACCAGCGCTTCCTTTGCCGCGTCAGCTTTTTTCTCTGCAGCAGCCTGCTCGACTTTTTTCGAGATGGTCTTGAGCGAGGATCTTACTGATTTATTAAGGACATGCTTCTTGTTGGCCTGCTTCTGCCTTTTGATCACTGACTTGTGAATTGCCACCTCTTGCCTCCTTGGGGGTTAAAAAATAGCTTACTTTTTTAACACAAAGGACCCCTAAGTGTCAAGAAAAAAAACCTTTTCCTGGAGGCCGTTTTCTGATAAAGTTACGCCTTGTTCTGCAAAAGGCGTAACGCGGGAAGGTACTGTCGGGGTCTTAGCCCCTGTATGATCACCGTAACGAATAATTTTAGTTCCGGCAGCTTCTGGCAAGTAGCCGCATGGTGCCCCGGGTTTCTGTCGGAAGCGAAAAAAAACCCTTTTCTTTCGAGGTTAAAACCTTTTTTCACGTAGAGCTTCGTGTTTTGCGAGGTGTTTTGCATGTCAGAGCAAATGAGGGTCGCAAAAGCGGCAGGTGTCGTCGGCCTTGCCACACTTGTCAGCCGGGTCATGGGATATATCCGCGACATGGTCATGTCCTGGGCCTTCGGCACCGGCTTGGCCGCTGACGCGTTTTACGTCGCTTACCGCATCCCCAATCTCCTGCGCGAACTTCTCGCCGAAGGATCGATGTCCGCGGCATTCATTCCCGTATTCACCGAGACGCTTACGAAAGAGTCTAAAGAAAGCGCCCTCCATCTTGCCAATGCCGTCTTTGCCCGGCTGCTCGTCATCCTCCTCGTTCTGACCGTATTGGGCGTGCTCTTCGCCCCCGTGGTGGTCAAGATGATAGCCTGGGGCTGGATTCACAAGGCCGGGAACGAGGACAAGTTCCTCCTCGGCGTATCCCTCACACGGATTATGTTCCCCTACCTTCTGTTCATCGGCCTCGCGGCGCTCGCCATGGGCATGCTCAATTCACTTCGCTACTTCCTCACTCCCGCACTCTCGCCGGTAATGCTGAACGTCATGACGATCAGTGCGGTCGTGCTGAGCATGCAGTACCTGTCTCAGCCTATTATCGGTGTTGCCTTCGGCGTGGTGGTGGGCGGGATGTGCCAGTTCCTGATCCAGGTACCCGGTCTCCAGAAGCAGGGGATGAGGATGCGACCTGAGTTCAAACCAACTCACCCGGGCGTTAAACGAATCGGTCTGTTGGTACTGCCGGTGTTTCTCAGTTCCTCGGTGAACCAGCTGAATATTTTCATCACAACCATCTTTGCGTCGTTCCTCGCGACCGGCAGCATTACGTACCTGTACTATGGCATGCGGTTCATCCATTTTCCGCTTGGCATCTTCGGCGTCGCCATTGCGACGGCGGTGCTTCCGACCATGTCGGCCCAGGCAGCGCGGAGGGAGATGAATGAGTTTCGGGAAACATTTTCTTTCGGGGTGCGTCTCGTGTTCTTTATCATGTTTCCGGCCATGGCAGCCCTTATCATGCTTCGGATCCCTATCGTGAACCTTTTGCTTCAACACGGCCAGTTTGACCGCACCTCGACGCAGGGCGTCGCATTGGCACTCGCGTGCTATGCAGTGGGGCTTTGGGCCTTTGCCGGGGTCCGGATCGTGGTCCAGGCTTTCTATGCGCTCCAGGACACGCGCACGCCGGTCTTCGTCGCGCTCCTCGCATTTAGTTCAAACATCCTGCTGAGCGCCTTTTTCGTCTTCAAAACGCCGCTTGCCCACGGCGGCCTCGCACTCGCAACATCGATTGCGGCGACGCTGAACATCAGCCTGCTCACCATCCAGCTCAGGAAAAAGATCGGCAGGATCGATGCCAGACGCATCGTGCGGTCCCTGGTTAAAATTATTCCGGCATCCTTGGCCATTGGCGTGATCGGCTGGTGGATCAGCAGTAACCCGGTCTGGGATCACGGAGGAAATACGCGGTATAAGCTGGAATTGCTCGGCGGAAGCGTGATCGCGAGCATCTGCTTCTATATCATTGCTATGTGGATCATGAAGAGCGAGGAGCTGGAATTTATCATGGGGGTGGTGAAACGGAAAAGGCAGGCATGAAGGCATATTGCGATATGAGGAGCGTGGTCATCCGTTGCGGCTTCGGCTGGGTCGGCGTCGCTGCAACAGCGGAAGGAGTGCGTCGGATCATACTGCCCGGGAAATCAAAAAAGGCCGTCGCTGGTGAACTGTCAGAAACGATGTATCCCGTGCAGCGTGCGAAAAAACCTCGGTACGATCCCGGGAAAATCCTTTACACAGCAGAGAAATTACTCACGGCGTACTTCTCGGGAGCGCTCGTTTCGTTTGACGTCCCTCTTGATCTGCGTTATCATACGCCATTCCGGCAGGCGGTCTGGCGGGCAGCCGCTGAAATCCCGTACGGGCAGACGAGGTCCTACGCCTGGATCGCCAGGAGAATAAAGAATCCCGGGGCAGTCCGAGCCGTGGGCCAGGCATTGGGCGCGAATCCTCTTCCCCTCATCATACCCTGACACCGTGTCATCAGCTCAGCGGGTTCGCTGGGAGGGTTCTCGGCAGGGCAGAGGTTGAAGAAGAAGCTACTGGAACTGGAGTTTCATGCCGGCGTCAGCCGCTGAGGCACGTCGTGCAAAAAGCCGATAGCGTTTTCCGTGATCTCTGTGGCGTTGCCTCTCTTTTTTTGTCATTCATGATCAAGGAGGAGTAAAAACGATGCTGCTGATGAGGCTTGTTGTAGGCCCCCTTCAGGTGAATTGCTTCATTCTTGCGGATGAAAAGACGCTCGACGCGGTGGTTATTGATCCGGGCGATGATGCAGAGGACATTCTTAAAATCATCAGGGACAAGAGGCTGAAGGTCAGGTACGTCGTTGATACGCATGCCCACTTCGATCATGTGGGCGCGAACAAGGCGATAAAAGACGCTACGGGCGCGTTGTTGCTGCTCCATGAAGCTGATGCAGCCGCGCTCGCTTCGGTTTCGAAGCAATCCAGCGCATTTGGCATGGTGACGGTTTCATCGCCGCCCGCGGACAAGTATGTCAAGCATGGCGACGTCATCACCGCGGGGGAGGTGGCGCTCAAGGTCCTGCACACGCCGGGCCATACACCCGGAGGCATAAGCCTGCTCGAACAAGGCATGGTATTTACCGGCGACGCGCTCTTTGCTGGTTCCATCGGCAGAACGGACTTCCCGGGCGGCGACCTCACGACACTTCTCCGCTCCATCAAAACAAACCTGATGACACTTCCGGACGATACCAAGGTCTTCTCTGGCCACGGTCCCGCTTCCACGATCGGTGACGAGCGTCGCGACAACCCCTTTCTCAATGAACAATCCGGGTTTGAATAGCTGGTTTTTCTTGAGGTTTTATGACTAGTGTGGTAAAATAGGCAACTTACGCTATGAACCACGGATCAATGCGCATCGTAGCCGTATGAATCGGCGGAATCGTACGTCTTTTTTAGCTCCGCGACAGATTTCATTTCACCGCCTTCATCTGTGGTTATAATAAGAGTCTTAAAGGAGAAACACATGGTTGTCGGCCCTATTCGTGAAGGTCTCACTTTTGATGACGTGCTGCTCCTGCCCTCAAAATCGGATATCCTTCCCCGGGATGTGGATGTCCGTACGCAGCTTACCAAGCGGATCTTGCTCAACATTCCTCTTGTCAGCGCGGCCATGGACACGGTGACCGAGGCAAAGCTTGCAATTGCCCTGGCCCAGGAGGGGGGCCTCGGCTTCATCCACAAGGCCCTCGCCGTTGACCTGCAGGCCGAGGAAGTGGACAAGGTCAAAAAGTCGGAAAGCGGCATGATCATCGATCCCATCACCATTTCACCGGACGCCAAAATATCCGATGCCTTGGAGGTCATGAAAAAATACCGCATCTCCGGCGTCCCGGTCACCAAGGGACATAAGCTCGTCGGAATCCTTACCAACCGCGATCTCCGGTTTGAGACGCGGTACAATCTCAAGGTCTCGGACGTCATGACCAAAGACCCGCTGATTACCGCCCCGCTCGGAACCACGCTCGAAAAGGCAATGAAGATCCTCCAGAAGTACAAGATCGAGAAGCTCTTGATCGTGGAAAAGGATAACAGGCTGCGCGGTCTTATTACGATCAAGGACATTGAGAAGAAGATCAAATATCCGAACGCCTGCAAGGACAAGCTGGGGCGTTTACGCGTTGGTGCAGCGGTTGGTGTCGGTGATTATACGGAGCGCGTACCTGAGCTCCTGAAGGCCGGCGTGGATGTGGTTGTGGTGGATACCGCGCACGGCCATTCTCAGGGCGTGCTCGACGCGGTGAAAGGCATTAAGAGGAAATTTCCTGAACTCGATGTGGTGGCCGGGAATATCGCGACCTCGGAGGCGGCGAAGGACCTTATTAAGGCGGGCGCCGATTGCGTCAAGGTTGGAATCGGGCCTGGATCGATCTGCACTACCCGTGTCGTGTCCGGTGCAGGCGTGCCGCAGATCACGGCGGTCATGGACTGCTGCAAGGAGGCTGACAAAGTCGGCATCCCGGTCATCGCGGACGGAGGGATCAAGTTCTCTGGGGACATAACAAAGGCCTTGGCTGCCGGTGCATCCTGTGTCATGATCGGCGGTCTTTTCGCAGGCACGGAAGAGAGCCCGGGCGAATCGATTCTGTACCAGGGCCGTTCCTATAAAGTCTATCGCGGCATGGGGTCCATAAGCGCCATGGAACGAGGCAGCAAAGACCGCTACTTCCAGACGCATGAGGAGGAACGGTCAAAACTCGTTCCCGAGGGCATCGAGGGCCGCGTCCCCTACAAGGGGACGCTTTCAGCGAGCGTGGTTCAGCTCGTTGGCGGTGTGCGTTCCGGCATGGGGTACTGCGGATGCGAGTCGCTGAAAGCCCTGAAGGAGCGGGCGCAGTTTATCAAGATCACGAGCGCAGGTCTCCGCGAATCTCATGTGCATGACGTGGTGATTACCAAGGAAGCACCGAACTACCGCTTGGATTAACAATTACTGAATGCAAATTTCGAATGAACAAAGAAAAATGACCATGATTGCAAAAGGCAGGCACCGGGGGAGCACGAAAAGCGGAAAAACCGGAAAAGACGTCAATGCTCAGAGCTCAGACGGTTTTACGCCCTGCAGCCAAGACATGACCATCTGCGGCGACTGTGAAGGCAACAGAGCAAAGACGCAGTGCCCCCGGCTCAAGGAGTGGCTGTCGAAGAGGGATGGATAATTGCTGCACATTGCCAGTCGGGATTCCGCATAAAAGAACGCCCTGAGATGCGATGCTCAGGGCGTTCTTGTTTGAATCGGCAAGGGAAATAATAAGAGCCGGCATGAGTTCCCGTCTGCTCGGCAATAACGTTCGCTGAGACGGGGGGGACAGTGCCGGTTTTTTTTACGCCATGTGCTGGAAGGGTCTTTGCATATCAGCGGCATTGAATTGCTTTTCCGCGCGGTTGACGGTATAATTATTTTTGACAGAAAAAAGCGCAGATTGAGAGGAATTCATGCTAGAACGCATTCAGAAAATCATTTCCGCTGCAGGCATCACATCCCGCCGTGCGGCGGAACAGCTCATCCTCGATGGCAGGGTGCGTGTGAACGGCCAGGTGGTGACCGAGCTGGGTACCAAGGCGGACGCTTTAAAAGACCACATCAAAGTCGATGGCAAGCTCATCAATCCCCGGCAGCCGTTGGTCTATGTTATGCTCAACAAGCCAGCGGGCTATGTCACGACCATGGCCGACCCCGAGGGAAGGCCGACGGTGCTCAGTTTACTCAAGGGCCTAAAGACCCGCGTCTATCCGGTGGGGCGGCTGGATTACAACACCGAAGGCCTGCTGCTTTTGACCAATGACGGGGATTTCGCGCACCTTATCACTCATCCCAAACATGAATTCCCCAAAACCTACCGCGCAAAGGTCAAGGGCGTTCTCGAAGATCATCAGATCGAGCAGCTCGAGAGCGGCATCTACCTGGATGATGGAAAGACCGCACCGGCTAAGCTCAGGAAGGTAAGCAAGGAAGAAGCGAACTCCTGGCTGGAGATCACGATCCACGAGGGAAGAAAACGCCAGGTCCGGCGCATGTTCGATCGGGTAGGCCATTCCGTGATCAAGCTCAAGCGTATCAAAACGGGAAACCTGGTACTTGGTGATCTGCCCGACGGCGCTTTCCGCTATCTTACGCCGGGGGAGGTCGAGTCGTTAAAGGAACTTGCAGTGAAAGACGTGAAAATGGGGACGGGAAGCCCGAGGCCTGCGATAAAACACGAGATAGCGGAAGAGAGGGTGCAGCGAACGCACAACAGACCGGCTGCAAGCTTCGATATGCGGGCAAGGGGAAGCCGAACACGGCCGGATGAGAGGCGGTCCGCGTCCTACAATCGAGGCCCCGGCAACGAAAGCAAATGGAAGGGGCAGGGGCCGCGGGTCCCTGGACAGGGCGCGAGCGGCAGAGGTCCAAGGCGTCCGCCAAGGGACCGTGGTAGCATGCAAAGTCATGCAACCTCGTTCATGAGAACCGGCCAGAAAAGCATGGGAACTGTCCGCCCCGGGCAAGAATCAGGGAACCAGGGAGCGCCAAAGAGTGTTGCCGGCAAAGCAAGAGGCACGAAATCCATCGCCGCCAGGATCCGTGGGAAAGTATTTGGTGAAGGCGCGGACAGGAAGCCGGGAACGGAACGGACAACAGGCTCAAACGGCAAGGACCGTAAACCCCGGCGTTCGTACGTTCAACACGTAAGAGGATCATCAACAGTTCAGGGCGCCGGCCGTAAGCCGTTTCGTACGAGACGCTAAATGCCCGGCCAGAGCAAGGGAAAACAAACCAGGAAGAGACCGCCGGCCAAGAGCACTTTGACCGCACGGTCGGGTAAACAACTTATGGACCGTCTGCGTGCACAGGTAATCATCCATGGAGTAGTCCAGGGAGTTTTTTTCCGGGCTGCAACGCGCGATGAGGCAAGCCGGATCGGCGTCGGCGGCTGGGTCAGGAACTTGCCGGACGGGACCGTTCAGGCGCTCTTCGAGGGAGAAGCAAAGAAAGTCGAAGAAATCATCGGCTGGTGCTACAAAGGTCCGCCGGGAGCACGGGTGCACAAGGTGGACATCGTCTGGGAGTCTTACAAGGGAGAGTTCACGCTGTTCGAAGTCCGGTATGGCCATACCTACTAGATATCTATTACCGGGATTGGCTATCCTCGTCTTTTTCAGCGGCTGCAAGGCTGAAAAACCGGTAGAGCAGAAAAAGCCCGCTCCGGCCGTGGTCGTCAGGCCGAAACGTGTACTGCTGAGCACGGAGCAGCGCAAAGAGCTGAGGTTCCCGGCCGGTCTGATCGCAAAGGTCGAGCTTGCGGCCGGCGCAGACGCAGAACCTTTTTTCATGACCGTCCTCATGCATTCGGAGAACCTCAAAGGAGATAAGGGGTTTGAGAGCAAGAAGCTTGCCGGCTTCAGCGTTCACGCGAACCGCTCTGATGATGTCATCGATACGCTCCGCGCATCTCTGCGGGCACAAGGCTACTTGATTTTCAAAACCCACAAGGGCTACGGGCAGTTGCCCGATGTTCTCACGGTCATCAAAGGCAATAACTCCTACGATCTTCTCAAAGTACAGTCAACGGAAGGGCTCAACTACCATCTCAATACCAAAATGATCATCGCCTGGCTCAAGGAGCAGCAGCATTTGGGGACGTTCGTGGTTATTGGCGCAGGTCCTGACTGGCTTGAGGCGAGGTTTGTCAAACCCCCGCAGGACATGCTTTCGTTTGCAAAAAAAGTTACTGATTTTGCCCCCGATGTGCTGGTGAACGGCCCTAATACGGTGGACAAGCTCGCCGAGCGGATGAAAAAGATGAATGGATTTTCTCTCATGTGGTACTGAAAAAGGCAGGTCCCAGGGGTCATAGCACATACTCGGCATCCATGAAAACCGTCATGAACGTTCTCATCGGCATCGTCCTTGTCATCGCCGCGTTCTCATTCGCCCTCGTCTATATCAATACCCATCCTCCTCGGTATCCGCTCCACGTGCCGCCATCGGTTTATAAGGCCGAGTACGAGGAGGTGACCTTCCGGGCTGCGGATGGCGTCGCGCTGAAAGGGTGGCTTGTAAAACCAGTGCACCTGCGGCCGCGAGCACCGGCGATCATTCTCTGCCATGGCTTGGGCGCAAACAAGTCCGATTTTACCGAGCTTGCCGCTTTACTTGCACGGCGTGGATATTTCGTTCTCCTCTTCGATTTTCGAGCACACGGCGAAAGTGGAGGGAGATGGTCCTCCCTGGGGTATCATGAGCAAAAGGATGTTGCCGCAGCACGCGATTTTCTCATGAGCAGGCAGGAGATCGATGACAAACGAATTGGCATATATGGATTCTCCCTGGGCGGTGCAACCGCTGTCCTTGTCGCGGCGAATACCAATACCTTTGCTGCCGTTGTGGCGGACAGTGCCTTCACGAGCCTGCGCGATCAGGCCCGGGATGCGATCACGGGATTTTATCATTTGCCCGCATTCCCATTCCTTCCCCTCGCCCTGCTTGGATATTCTCTCTACTTCCAGATTTCGGTTGATGTTGTTTCACCGGTGGCCGTAATCGCCAAGATTTCACCAGTTCCGGTGCTGATAATCGCAGGAGAAGGAGACAGGCTCATTCCCGCGGCGAATGGCCGCAAGCTCTATGCGGCTGCCCGGGATCCGAGGGAGCTCTGGATCATAAGCGGCGCGGACCATGGCGGCACGCTCGCGGCCGCAGGGAGCGCGTACGAGAAGAGGGTGGGAGAATTTTTTGATAAGAATCTGAAATAATCCTTGCCACAGAGCACAGAGGATGCGCAGAAAGAGGGAAGCACAGCGGTCATTCCGGCACGCCTCGAGACTTTGCGGCCAGCTGAATTTTTATGTGGTCCCTGCGTTCGTGTCCTTTGCAGGGCACGCAAGATCATAGAAGATACGGCCGCCATCAAATGCGTTTCTTGCCACATCGCATCGATAGTGATATAGTATTACAAGTTGGCTATCGATGGAGGGCATTATGAAAACAGTGACAGTTTCTCCAAAGTACCAAGTCGTCATCCCGCGCGACGTTCGGGAAATGCTCAGTATCAAGCCGGGTGAGAAAATGCAGGTTATCAATTACTCGAACCGGATTGAGCTCGTCCCTGTAAAGAAGATTAAGAGCATGCGCGGGTTTCTGAAGGGGATTGATACCGCGGTTATCCGGGAGAAGGACCGAGTATGAATCTCGTAGACTCTTGTGGGTGGCTGGAATATTTCGCAGATGGGTCAAATGCATCTTTTTTCGCTCCTGTCGTTGAAAACACCGGTGATCTTATCGTGCCGGCGCTCTGCGCTCTTGAGGTATTCAGACGGGTCATGCAGCAGAGGGGCGAGGATGCCGCACTTCAGGCAGTTGCGTTAATGCAGCAGGGAAAGGTGATCGACCTTGATTGCGGAATTGCCGTCACTGCCGCAAAGATCAGCCATGATCTAAAACTGTCGCTGGCCGATGCGGTGATCGTGGCGACTGCCAGGATTCATAACGCTGTTATCTGGACACAAGATTCAGACCTGAAGGGTGTTGAGGGTGTAAAATTCATGAACAAACGCTGACGCATTCGGGTTTTTCTTTCTATTTCCAGGGCCCTTATTTGTTTGACGAACACAGTGAGCCGGAAGCATAAACAACAGGAGCGGAACTGCCCGGGTCCGGAGCTTCATGATCTCCCCCCACGCCCACGATGGATATCCTTTACTCTTGGCACAATTTAGCTTGTGCGGTAAGGTGTCTTAAATGCTCATTCTCGGCATAGAAACTTCAACCAAGACCGGCAGTGTCGCCGTCGTATCAGACGATTGCGTCATCGCGCAATACAGCCTGAATATCGCACTCACTCATTCCGAACGGTTAATGGCAACCGTGGATCGTGTGCTCAGGGACATCCGCCTTGCCATCCCGGATCTGGATGGTTTTGCCGTTTCAATCGGGCCAGGATCGTTCACGGGACTTCGCATCGGAATCTCAACAGTAAAGGGGCTTTCGTTCGCAACGGGTAAACCGGTGGCTGCGGTGCCGACACTCCAGGCATTGGCGTGGAACCTTCCCTTTGCCGGGTATCCCGTCTGTCCGCTGCTCGATGCCCGCAAAAAGGAAGTCTATGCCGCGATCTATAAAAATGTCGATTCTTTCCCTGTCCAGACGATGACGGAAACGGTGATCTCGCTCAGCCAGCTTGCTGCCTGGGTTTCTGGCGCGACGGTATTTACCGGAGAGGGTTCACACATCTACCGTGCAGAAATAGAACAGATATTCAGCAAGCGGGCTCTGTTTGCGCCGCGTTCCGCTATGCTACCATCAGCTGCAGCCGTCGCGGAAATCGGTCTTACGATGCTCAGAAGCGGAAAGCAAGCGGACCTCGATGCGCTGACGCCAAAATATATACGCAGACCAGAGGCAGAAGTAGCGTGGGAAAGAAAACAGAGATCACGATAGACTTCATGAGGAAGGAAGATATCGAGCAGGTCATGGCCATCGAGCAGGATTCGTTCAGTGTGCCCTGGTCGAGAAATCTGTTCCTCTCCGAATTCAGAAGCCCCGGAATCTCCACCCTCATGGTGGCATTGTCAGACGCTTCAGCCCGTACCATCATTGCCTATATCATCTTTTGGCACGTCGGCGATGAGATGCATATACTGAATCTCGCTGTGACGCCTTCTGAGAGACGGCAGGGAATTGCCACAAGACTCGTTCTTGCCGCAATCAAGCGCGCATACCAGATGGGTGCGCGGAGAGCGTATCTGGAGGTCAGGGTCTCAAACGAAGCAGCCATGAAACTATACTCGGATCTCGGTTTTACAGGTATCTCAGTACGTCGGGACTACTACGATGCTCCGGTAGAGGACGCGGTGGTCATGGCCCTGGCGGAGGGTGCTTTCATAAGCCTGGCGATGGCTGTATGAAGACTTATAACTAGCTGTTTTTAAAGGTATTTAAATTCTTGCAATTTCCTTCCAAATGTGATAATTTTTCTAGTATTACAACCATGTTACAACCTTATAGCTTTTTTCCTGCGCCAACTCATCGAACCTAGCCCTAATAAAAGGAGGGACGCACTATGATGAATCTGGAGGTAAGCGAAGAAGCACTTGTAGCGAAACTCAGGGTTGAGGATCCGGAGTTCCAGAAATGGGAAGCTGAGCATCACAAACTGGACTCTACGCTGAAGAGTATTGATCAGCACGTGTATCTCACTCCTGAGGAAGAAGTGGAGCGGAAAAGAATCCAGAAGCTCAAGCTCGCAGCAAAAGATAAAATGATGGCTATGATCAGGCGCTACAAGTGTGGCATAGCCTGATGGCACGAGGGCAGGGTAAATAAACCTTGCCTTATCTGTTTTAAGACCTGCACAAGACCGAAAATCCCTCTTGACCGAGTGAAGGTGAGAGGGATTTTTTTATTGACTAAAATCATCTATCTATGTTAAAAATAATGATAATCGGCCTGTAAAAGTTCAAGAGCTGCGTATGCAGCATCCTTTCTCAGTGCGGCGTACCTTATGCGTACGCCACATTTGTCTGGAGAGGTAATCTCGCATCGGGCACGTGTATCCGTGCCGAAACAAAGTGAGGAGCCACACGGTGAGGAGCGACAGAATTAAGCAAGGCATGGAGCGTGCGCCGCACAGGTCTCTTCTGTTCGCTACGGGCATCACGCGGAGCGAACTCGAGAAACCCATGATCGGTGTCGCCACGAGTTTCACGGACCTGATCCCGGGCCATATCGGCATGCGCGACCTTGAGCGGTTTATCGAGAAAGGCGTTCACGCCGGCGGGGGCTGGCCGCTGTTCTTTGGACTGCCCGGCATCTGTGACGGCATTGCAATGGGGCATACCGGCATGCACTACTCCCTGCCCTCGCGCGAGTTGATTGCCGATATGGTGGAATCCATTGCCCTGGCCCACGCCTTCGACGGCCTCGTGCTCTTGACGAACTGCGACAAAATCACTCCGGGCATGCTCATGGCAGCAGCGCGGTTAGACATCCCGGCAATTGTCGTGACTGCCGGTCCCATGCATTCTGGCAGCTACCGTGGCGGCCGGGTCAATCTGATCAGCGCCTTTGAGGCTGT
>DASPQB010000223.1:0-12572 GCA_035625205.1 Nitrospirota bacterium
CTGTCCAGCGAGCTGGAAGATCAGGCATAGCAATGCATCTGCGAGCGTAGCCAAAGCATCCATGGCTCTTCCCGTTATCATTTTGTGACTACCGCCATTTCCGCTCCCTGCGTCGAATCGGTCATCTTGAACCAGGAGGTCATCTCCTTGAGGTTGGATGCAAGTTTCGCAAGCTCGGATGCCGAAACCTTAATCTGCTCAGTGGAGGCAGAAGACTGTTTGGTAATGTCGGCAATGTGCTCCATGTTCTGCGAAACCTCCTCAGTCGCTGCGGACTGCTGCTCTGTTGCAGCTGCGATTCGCTGCACCATGTCCATCGCGTTTGTCGAAGTCTTTACGATGGTTTCGAGCGATACGCTCGCCTCGTTGGCTAGCTTCACGCCTTTGTCCACTTCATCGCTGCCCCGCTTCATGGCATCAACCGATTCGCCGGCGGCAGCCTGGATGGAGGCAATCCTCTGGGCAATGTCCTTCGTTGCCTGGCCTGTCCGTTCAGCAAGCTTTCTTACTTCATCAGCTACTACGGCAAATCCGCGACCCTGCTCACCAGCTCGTGCTGCCTCAATTGCAGCGTTCAGGGCAAGCAAATTCGTCTGGTCTGCAATGCCGTTGATAACCTCCACGATCGCTCCAATTTGGGCCGAGCTGCGCCCGAGCTCTTCGATCGTGCCTGCCGCCTCTTGAACCGTCTTGGCAAGGATGACCATATCGCCGGCAGTCCTATCGACGATCGTCTTTCCTTTTGCGGCTGTTTCAGAAGCGTTCTTGCCCCCCTCTGCTGCGCTGGTTGCGTTCTTGGCCATGTCCATGATGGTCTGGGACACCTCCGTCATGGCAGTCACTACCTGCTCGGTCTGGCTTGAGAGCTCGTGAGCGCCCTTGCTCATGTCATCTGACGTTGCCGAAAGCTCCTCGGAGCTGCTTGCGAGAGAACTCGTCGTGGTATTGATCTCGCCTATGATGCGCCGCAGATTCGCGATCATCGTATTGACGCTTTTAGCCATATCCCCGATCTCGTCATCGGTATGTACCCGTATCTCCTTGGACAGATCGCCCTTCGACGCAAAGTCGGCGGCGGCCTTGACTTCCCTGACCGATTTTATGATGCCCCTGATGGTCCACGTGCTGAGCGCAAAACCGGTGAAAACGGCAAAAAACACCAAAGCAATCTGCACCCATCGCATGCGGGATGCAAATGCATTAATGTGACTGTTCTTCTCGTTGAAGGCACGCTCCGCCGCCTCATTCATCGCAATCAATACCCCGTGAATTCCTTTAGTATGGCCTTCGCCAGCCCGCTGGTCGACGATTCTCGGATCGCTGATCCTTTTGCGAAGCGCTACAAGTCCGTCCATTTTCCCGTCGTAGGTAACGAGCTCCTCCCTTGCCTTTTTTGCCAGCTCACGTTCAGCATCGGTCTGGGACGTTATATCGAACCGGTCAATGCAATTGCCGATTTCTGACGTAATTTCATGATACGCTTTCACCGTTGCGTCATCGCCGCGTATCAGGTGATTGCGGAATGCCTGAGTTGCTCTGCCGAGTTCCTCCAGGGCGTCTGCCGTGGCCATGCGCTGTCCCAGGTTGATAGCGAGTATTTCCTTGTACTCGTTATTGACCGACTCCTGGGTCAAATACGTTATGGCAGATAAAATCACTAAAGTGGCGAGGATCGTGACTGTCATGCCATAGAGCTTTTTCGACAATGTCATCTTCATCTTCGACTCTCCTAGGGTGAACGCTTAGCACCATCATTGTGTTTAAGAAACCACAGTACCGACTGCGCTGCTGCTTACTTATCGGCAAAATCATTGAATAACTTTAAGCGGGAATTATCATCGATGAAAAAACTCAGCTCATGCAAACGCCCCGTCTGGGGACATAGATCCGGCAACATGAATTATGCGTCAACGATCTATTTCAAAATTCACGTGGGTAACAGGTATTGTGAGTCAATTCGTCCTTAGGTCTAAAGAAACGAGCCAAATTTCCGATAAAATAGACACAATGATGCTCAACAGATACATACCGTATGTAGTTATTTTTGTGATCTGCTTCTTAGGCGGGTTTTTGATTGCATTCGGCTGGTATAGTATCATTGTGAAAAGACACGCTGTGACGCTTACTTCAAATTCAGCGCCGACCGTATCGCGGTCAACGGACAGTGCTTCGGCCCTGTTGTCGAAACCAAGATCTACGGTGATGACCGAAATAACTTCGATTACGCAACTCTCACCTGCTATACAAGGCAATGTATCCGCACAGTTGCAACCCGATGCGCTGCCGGCTCTGCAAACGGCACAGACGCAGACGATAGTACCAGGGTGCGATATCATCCTGCTTATAGACAGTTCGGGAAGCATGAAGCAATCGGACCCGGGGGACTATCGCAAGAATGCAGCCAAGCTGTTCATTTCTCTGCTCGATAAGAACGACCGCATCGGTGTCATAGGTTTCGGGAAATCGACGACGTTGCTAAAACCTCTCACACAGAATACCAGACAGAATCGACAAGCATTTTTTGATGCTGTCGATAAAATCACGTCAAAGGAATTGTTTACCAACATTACCGAGGCAGTACTGCAAGGACTTAAAGAGTTGGAAATATCTCATCGGCGAAACCGGATTATGATCTTGATGTCGGACGGCCGGATCGATCTGGGGTCCAGGGAAAAGGATGACGCATCACAATCGGTCCTAATGGGCATTCTCTCTGAGCTTGCTCGAAAACAGATACCTCTCTACACAATCGCGTTCACTCAGAAGTCCGACCGCGCCCTGCTCGAAAACATGGCGAAAGAGACGGGAGGCTTGTTCCGTTTTGCCGGAGAAGATAAAGACGTGCATGTCATCTTTGCATCGATCTTTGAAAAGATCAAATCTCCCGATGCCATCCCCTTTGTCGGCGAGTCGTTTACCATTGACCGCGAGATCAGGGAAGCGACCGTCCTTGTCACAAAAAAGCCGGGATCAGCGCTCTCTCTCATTGACCCGTCGGGCAAGCAGCATATGGCAACAGCACATGATGCCCATATTGCCTGGTTCGAGTCTTCGATTTTCAATATGATCACGATTCAATATCCTGCTGCTGGAATTTGGAATTTGAAGCTGAGTATGAACGAAGGGAACAAGGTATACGTCATAACGAGTCTTCACCTCAAGAGCTCCTTTGGCGGGCACGACCTGGTAGAGGGACAGACCGCAACAATCGACGCATGGCTTGAGAAATCGGGCGGGGCTGTGCTCGAACGGCCTATACTTGAAAACACAACTTTTTCAGCCGCCATAACCGGACCTGATGGAAAGACTTCTACGGTGGATCTTTCCCGAACGGTAAAACCGGGAGAATTACGAAACGAGAACGATGTTTTTTTTGGCACCATTCCCGCTCTTTCCCCAGGTCAATACACGGTGAATATTGTAGCAACTGGAAAGACCTTCCAGCGGCAGATGACCGTCTTCTTCAAAGTGATCAGCTCAGCCGACAAGCCTGCCATACGACAGAGCCTAGTTCAATCAATTCAGGCAACTGCGCGCGAAGAATTCTCCTGGTTGTCCGTTATGGCTAAGTTTGGGATAATCAATCTCGCGGTCATTGGCATTGCTGCCGCCCTCTTTGGCATGCGAATCATGATCAAAAAAATGAGGTCACGACGATGATAAAACTGAATCCGCTCTATCTCCTCATACTGATCGAACTCTCCAGCATTTTGGCAGGCGGCCTCGTCGTTTTCCTACTCAAGTGCAGGAAATACAGAACTCTCTATCAAGAAGCATTGAAGGATCTCATGGAGAAAAAAAAGAGCCAAGAAGACTTACGTAAAACGCTTGACCCAGCACAGAACAGGGCGCCAGACGCCGGCCGTGGAGCCGAGCATATTCAGGGGCAGCGCGGCACTGAGGGAGCAGATGCACTCGAGGCACTGAAGACCAAACTACGTTCTGTCGAGGATGAATTGAAGTCGAAGAACCACAAGATGGAGCTGCTGCAGTTGAAATTTTCCGATTTGGAAAAAGAATATATGGTGCTTTACCAGCAGCAACAAAGTCAGCAGCAGGAACAACCCAAAATACTACAAAAGAGCGCGAACATCGGTTTGTGAGTTGCAAACGCAAAAATGCTTCTACAAGTTGGCCTGCGAGTAATTTTTATCGTAATCCATAGCTGAATTGGAGAGACCCCAGCCAGCCTTTGCGTTACAGGTATTTTTTACCGCCGAGAGGTTATTCGGTTTAAGTTTGATCAACGCCTCCTTGATGATTTTTGGAACCATTCTCCCGGCCAATTTTGGCTTTGCAAAGAGAAGCCTGTCCGAGAAAAAATTCGATTTGGAAGGAGTTCATTAGATGTCCAATAAAAAACAAGTCCTTATAATCTGCCCAACAGTCGCCCACCAGATGTACCTCGGCGTTCTCTTGAACCGAATTTGGTATTCCCCTGTTCTTGCAAAAACGCCTATAGAAGGACTTCGCTTAGCACAGAGCATGTCATTCGCCATGATTCTCTACGATGGTAACTTTGCGTCGACCGAACTCCAGCAGGATATCACCCTCTTGAGGACAGACCCCTCGGTCAAGAACGTACCGCTCGTTGTATTCACGACGAATGACAACCCGGCAACGACCGAAACACTGCTCTCACTGGGATGCTCGGCCATTCTGACAATGCCGTTTGATCTTGCGATGGTATATGGAATAATGGCGCGGTTAAGCGGACAGCCACGAACTACTCCGCGCATTCCGGTAAAATTGCGCGTAGAAATTAAAGAAGGAACGACGGAAAAGACATTGCCATGCATTAACCTGTCAGAGGGAGGATTATACCTTCGAACGCTAGAACCTCTCCCCGAAGGCACGTTACTTCATATCAAGTTCACATTGCCTCATGATACTTTACCCATTGAGGTGACCGCCGAGGTTGTCAGGAGGTTGAGTCTTGGCTCCCAGTTTGATGCAGAGCCCGGGATGGGCCTCCACTTCATAGACATGCCTGAAGACACGCTGCTTCGTATCAGAAATTTTGTCCAGTGGGAAATGCTCGGCGATCTGGATTGGAATGCGAATATTTGATAGTATCGTAAGACGTCAAGATCTGCCTTCGAGTAATCCGTACCAATCAGCTCAGCTTAGTCGGTGCAGACCATGCCGATGACGAAATTGGTGAGATGACAGCAAGCTTCAATCGTATGATTGAGAAGCTGTGCAAGATTATGGGAGATATCAATTCAACCACGAACACCTTGGCTTCCAGCTCGGAGGAGCTTTCGGCCACATCAGACGATCTGAATACAGGCAGACAGGAACTTTTCACCTAGACATCCCAAGTGGTTGCCGCCATGACCGAGGTGTTTCAGACCATTGTGGAGATGGCCAAAAAACATCGAATGCGGCGCATGCAAGCAGAAACGCCTCGGAAACAGCATCCAAAGGGAAGTTGATCGGCGATACGACGGCAGAGGACTTGGTAAGGATTGCGTAAACTGTCCAGAAAGCAGCAAGTACCATAGAATAACTGGGCAGGAGCTCTGCTCAGATCGGAGAAATAGTGACCGTCATTAATAGTATTGCCGAACAAAAGAACCTTCTTTTCTGGAATTCAGCGATAGAAGCCGCCTGTGCAGGCGAGCAGGGCCGCGGGTTCGCCGTGGTGGCCGATGAGGTAAGAAAGTTGGCCGAGCGACGGGTAAGGTAACCAAAGACATAACTCATAGGATCACAACAATCCAGGAGGCCGCTTCAGAGTCCGTCGAGGCAATGAAGAAAGGTATAATGAGGTGGGCAAGGGGGTCTCGCTGGCCAAGGAAGCAAGTACCGTGCTTGGTATGATCGTGCAGGCATCAAACAATGCCATGGATATGGTTCAGCGGATTGATGCAGCTACCGAGCAGCAATCATCGGCAGCCGAAGAAGTTATACAACGTATGGAGGGCATTGCAGGCATTACAAACAGCACGTCGGCATCTACAGAACAAATTAAGAGTTCATCAGCAGACCTAGCACCTTTGGCAACTGAATTATGGGAGACCGCTTCTTGGTTCCATTTGAATGGAAGTACACTTTCTGAACTTAAACAGGAGAAGTCTCTTGTAAAGGAATGACGGCTGGCAAACAAGGAGAACAATATGCAGATAACGACTATTTACACAGACACGCTCCAGCTTGTCAGTTTCAGCTTGGGAATGCAGAAATACGCCATTGATATTCTGAAAGTCCAGGAAATTGATAATATGAAGGAAATTACTAACATTCCGAATGCGCCGTCCTATCTTGCCGGAGCAATAAATCTCTGGGGAAAGTGATCCCCGTGCTCAGTTTGAGATCAAAGTTCGGCATGGAAAAAAGCGGCAGTAATGAAAATGGGAAAAAACTCATCATTAGCATTAAGGGCGTCGTTATGGGGATAATCGTGGATTCGGCTTCAGACGTATTAAGAATTCCTGCAGATATGATTGAGCCGCCGCAAGTATCATGGCGTTTGCGTCCTGGGCTCATCCGGGGTATCGCAACGTTGCATGAGGGTCTGGTTCTCATTCTGGATATGGACAAACTGCTTGATGCTGATGAGCAAAATGCTATTTTTGATGTAAAGTGTACAACCGGAGAAAGCAGTATACCGTGAACGATTACGGGTATGACCGAACAGTTGTTGTGCAGTAAAAGATGGCAAGCCCAAAGAGGCGTTAGTAACATGTACAATAACAATTCAGAAAAGCGTGACAATACTGAAGATGCTTTGCGTGCCAGCGAAGAGCGGTTTTTCGCTATCTTCAATTCCGTCAATGATGCCATTTTTATCCATAATGCGGCGACCTGCGCCATTTTGGATGTGAATGATAAAATGTGCGAAATGTTTGGCTATACCCGCGAGGAAGCATTGACGGTTGATGTAGGCGATCTCAGTTCCGGTATTTCACCATATATGCAGGAAGACGCTGTTACTAAAGTAAAGAGAGCAGCATCCGGAGAACCGCAGCTATTCGAATGGCACTATAAACATAAGAATGGACAACTCTTCTGGGGAGAGGTCAACATGAAGCGCGCCTCGATCGGAGGAGCAAATCATGTGCTAGTAACGGTGCATGATATTACGGAGCGCAAACTGGCCGCAGAGAAGCTGCAGGAGAGTGAGCAGCGCTATCGAGTGCTCTTTGAATCCGCCAATGACGCTATCTTATTGATGGGCAAAGTTTACATTGTCGACTGTAATCCGAAATCGCTCGAGATGTTTGGATGCACCCGCGAACAGATAATCGGAAGAACACTTTATCGCTTCTTCCCACCCTCCCAGCCCGATTTAAGTGACTCTGATGAAAAGATCCTTGCAAAAATCAAGGCTGCGCTTCTGGAATACCCGCAGATGTTTGAATGGGTTCTTATCAAGAGCGATGGAACGCCCTTCACCGCTGAGGTTAGTCTGAACAAAGTTGAATTGGTTACGGGAACATTTATCCAGGCCATTGTGCGCGACATTACAGAACGCAAACGAATCGAAGAGGCACTGATGCGCGAGAAAGTGTTTTCCGATGCAGTTATCGACAGCCTGCCGGGAGTGTTGTATATCTGCGATGAGGATGGCAAACTTCTCCGGTGGAACAATAATGAGAAAGAAACGACCGGATATTCCATGGCGGAACTCACAGAAATGAACGTGCTGAAATTGTTCCACCAGGATCGGCATCTTGTTGAGACCAAAATACGCGAGGTGCTGGAATCTGGACATACCTATTTAGAGGCATCAATTATCACGAAAAGCGGGATGCCCATCCCGTTCTACCTGACGGGGTGCCGTATGGTCATGGACGGGAAACGGTATATTGTCGGAATCGGCATTGATATTTCGGAGCGCAAAAAGCTCGAAAGTCAGCTACGTCAAGCGCAGAAATTGGAGGCTATCGGAGCATTGGCAGGCGGCATCGCCCATGACTTCAACAATATTCTGTCGGCCATAATGGGATACGCCTATATTCTGCAAATGAAAATGAAACCGGATGACGAGTTACGTCATCATGTCGAGCATGTCCTGGCTTCTGCCGAACGGGCGGCGGGTTTAACGGGGGCCCTGCTTGCATTTACCAGAAAGCAGCCAATAGAGCTAAAACCCGTCAATGTAAATGAAATGATATGCGGATTCCAAAAAATGCTGGCCAGGCTCATCGGCGAGGACATTGATTTCATAGTTAATGTCGCTGCTGATGATTTGATTGTGGAATCGGACAAGGTGCAACTTGAGCAGGTGTTAATGAATCTTGTCATGAACGCAAGAGACGCAATGCCTCGTGGCGGAAAGCTGATTGTAACTACGGATAAAATGGTCATAACCGATAATCAAGGCGAAATACCTAGCGGGTCGTATGCGCTCATAACGGTAACAGATACCGGCAGCGGCATGGATAAGACCATCCAGGAGCATATTTTTGAACCCTTCTTTACGACCAAAGAGGTAGGGAAAGGAACCGGTCTTGGTTTGGCACTCGTCTATGGTACTATTAAGAACCATAATGGTTTTATCCATGTTTACAGTGAACCAGGAATGGGAACGACATTTAAGATGTACCTCCCCATCTTATCTCATGGTAAGCAGGAAAACATATTGAAAGAGAATGCTCCCTTGCTGCATGGAATGGAGACAGTCCTCCTGGTAGAAGATGATGCAAACATGAGGCGGGTTACAAAGGACGTTCTTAAGGAATTTGGCTATACGGTATTGGAAGCGATTGACGGAGAGGACGCGGTGAGAGTCTTTCACGAAAACAGGGAACGGGTGCGGATTGTACTTTGCGACCTGATCATGCCCAAAATGAACGGTCAGGAAACCTTTGAGGAACTAATAAAAATCCGCCCCGACATCAAGACGATTTTTATGAGTGGTTATACGGCCGAGATCATCAGTCAGAAAGGGATCCTGGAAAAAGGTATGAATTTCATTTCAAAACCGATGAGCCTGACCGATCTGTTGAACAAAATGAGAACAGTTTTGGATTCGTGAATGAACGTGAAATTAACAATGAAAAAAGAGTCCTTAGAATTTGGGAGAGGTGTTGTTGATTGCTCGGATCCTGGATTCGATTGATTCATTCTCTGGGGAAAACAGACGTTCAATGCCAAGTGTCTTTTGTATTGCAATAATATTCTGAGTGCATCGTTTCCAGCAAACATCATGCATGCCCTGAATCCCTTATGCACTCATCTTTTATTTTATCCATAGAAGCAATAATCTTTTTTGATACTGTTTCTACGGCCTTGTACAATTGGTCTGCTTTTTCCCTGTTGCCTGCATGGTATGCCGCAATGGCTTCTTTTGACAGCTTGTGTATTTCTTTATGAGGCTCTTCCACGGACTTGTAGCTTGGCAGCTGTCCGCAAATTCTCAGGCCGTCTTTGTCGTACCATTTCCCAAAACGGCAGGTGTGGTGGTCAGGCAGCTGGTTTTCGTCCATGGCTAACTCTCCTCTCAAGCAGGAAGCTATTTTCCCCACGAACCCACGGTGGTCGTTTTTGGCAAGCTCAAGCATTATTGCTGCGCTGCCATATGTCCTTATGCTTGCCGTCGCATTCCTCAGTTCATCGGCAACTTGCGAAAGTTTCGTCACCTCGGTTGACACACTATCCGAAAGTTTCTCAATCTCTTGAGCAATTGTGGAAGTAGTTTCTATGTTCTTTGTAACTTCTTCGGTCGCTGCCGACTGCTCTTCTATCGCCGCAGCTATCTTTGTAATTTCATCTTTGACTTTCTGGACTTCACCTAGTACCGAACTCAGTGAATCTCCCACTTTCCCTATGCTTTCGGCTGCACTTTCTGATTTCTGGGTCGTTTCCTCCATAAACGCAGCCGTCCGCTTGGATTCTGCCTGCACCGCCTCGATTTTACCTGAGATTTCATCAGTTGCTTTAATAGTTCTTTCAGCCAGCTTCCTTACTTCGTCGGCAACGACGGAAAAACCTCTGCCCTGCTCTCCCGCGCGTGCGGCCTCAATCGCGGCGTTCAAGGCAAGCAGATTTGTCTGATCAGCGATGCCCTTGATCATGGTCGCGATATCGCCAATTTCTCCAACTCGCTTATTGAGCTGCTCGACCATTGTAGCCAGTTCTAACGACGACTTGTGCACTTCTTTAACGCTTGTAACTGCATGATCGGTTGTCTCTTTGCCTTTTACAGCAATGCTCAACGCTCCTGCCGAAGTTTCCGACGCAGTAGACGCATTTTTCGCAATATCAACTATAGTCTGGCTCATCTCTTCAGCTGCCGTGGCAATCTGTACCGACTGCCCAGATTGTTTTTTTGCGCCCTGCGAAGTCCTTTCGACAGCGCCTTTTAGAATATCGACCACCGGAAGTGTTTTGCTGGTTGTGAACATCATTTTGTTGATCATGGTGGTGAAATGTCGGACGAGCTCTGATACGTTTTCCGCCACGTAGGATATTTCATTTCCCCCTTTGTATGATATATCCGAATCGGAATATTTATGGGTTGTCTCACTGAGTTCTTTGATGAACTTTGCAAGCGGTTTGAGCGCAAAGTTCATAAGAGCGAATACAAGCCCTGCTATCGCTCCCATGCCCAAGAGACCAAACAGCACATAATCATACTGCATTCTCCGTATTCTATCTGCCGATCTTGTTATGGGAATCTTTATGCTTATTCCGCCAAGCACTTCCCCTTCCCTCACCATATGGCAGGAAAGACAGTTTGTGCCCATGAAATCGCTTTTAGCTTTATAGGGGTAAACACCGCGAATGAAAGATCCATCAACCACAATCTTTTCGATGCCTTTCTCGACTACTTCTTTCTCGATGGGATCTGAAGGGTAATTATATATTTGCCCTTTACTTGGTGCGAAGTCCTTATCGACATTGCTTGCACGTATAACCTTTACGTCGGCTATTTTTTTCATCTTGCCGAGAAAGGTCACCTGTGACTTCTGGTAATTCCCTGTCATCATCATGGTGTTCAGAGCATTCAGAACGGTGTCCCGGTAGCCTTCAAGAACCGAGTGCCTGATCTCTTGAAATACTATATCCCTTGTATTGTACCCTGTCACTGCAACTGCCACGACAACGCCGATGGCAATCGTTATAATAACCGGTATAGCCGTTTGCCACCGCAAGGACGTTTTATTAAATTTCACTGGAATCGTCACCTTTCATCTGTTATTGAATTGAGCGCATTGTAGGGAACTTGTTAGGGTTCAACCGAAGTATATTTTCTCGAATGCCAAATCATACAATACGACTACTTACTATAGTTGCAAATGCCGACATTGATAATAGTATTAGTCATGCATTCTCAATAAGTGTATCTCCCTTAGGCGTGATTGGTACAAAGTGTTTTAAATCGAATATGAAATTCATGCGTATCGTCTCTGGGTTTTGTCGGCAATCTAGTAACTAATAAAAACGGAACATTGTCGCCTTGTAATTCTGGCCGCCATGAGGTGCCTCTTCCGAAACTCTAACTGTAACTGGGAAACGGCATTCATTATTCTTATCGGTCACGGGCAGCATAACTTTAACTCGTGATCGGAGAAGGGACCGAAGAGAGGCAAAAAGACTCTTCTCTGAAGAAATGATCCGAATCCCCCGCATTAATAACTTTCTGCAATAAAAGTATTAGAATGCTCAAAAAAAAATTTGCTCAACGAATACAAACGCACTAAGTCATATTATAAAGTTGTCTGATTTTCCATATTGATCAAGAATCGATGGTTTTTTGACCTGTAGCCCAGATTGCATCAAGATTATCAATGAATTGCGACATATAGAAGGTAGGGAAGCCCGGCTCAGTGCATTTGCCTTACCAAACTCACAAGACTGGCAGCATGCAATACGCGAGATAGGTAGCGAAAGTGCAACTCTCTTCCTTGCGTTTGATCGGTCGGAAAGAGCTTCCTATTCCAAGATATTTGAACGCGTGGGCTTTACATAGCGCAATTAGCTCAATCTATCGGCTTACGTACAGAAGCATTCTGCAGACCTCAATTTATTTTCTTGTCATTTTTTCATGAACGTGACTTGGTAAAGACCCTAAATTAAGGAAGTAGTTTTTTCGCTCGACAAAGTAGCGCGAAACCCGACATGCTAATACTAACCATTCGTGTCGAATGGTTAAACAACTTACTTGATTGTTAGATACAGACATCACCTACAGGCATTTACTGACACTTGATATAAACGGTTGCAGAACTCCATTTGGAACACGCAACGCACGGGTGCAGGAAGCACATTGACCCTCTCCGCCCTAGTTTAGACCATTGTGTCGGATTTCATTCTGCTTATCCCGACCTTTGAATTTAATATCTACTCCCCATGTTCCCCTATGTAGCGCATCCATAACGCCTTATGAAACAACTCACTATTGATCGAGCACATCCCTGATCGTCCGCAGTAGAGCCTGGGGGGACGATGGTTTCGGGAAGAAATGCAGTCCTTTCTCAAGCACACCTTCTTTCTGGATCAAGTCAGCAGGATACCCGCTCGTGAAGATCACCTTGACGTTCGGATTGCTTCGTCTCGCTTCCTCGAAGACCTCCCTGCCGTTCTTCTTCGGCATGATGACGTCAAGGATGAGCAGGCTG
>DASPQB010000224.1:0-10951 GCA_035625205.1 Nitrospirota bacterium
GACCTCCTGGTTCAAGATGACCGATTCGACGCAGGGAGCGGAAATGGCGGTAGTCACAAAATGATAACGGGAAGAGCCATGGATGCTTTGGCTACGCTCGCAGATGCATTGCTATGCCTGATCTTCCAGCTCGCTGGACAGAAGAATGCCGTAGACATTTAAAGGTCCAGGAGATCGAGACTATGCGGTATATCACAAAGATCCCCAACTCGAAACAGAGCTTTTTTGTTTATGGACAAGAAGCAAAATAAAGCGAGGAGCAGACCGTAAAAAATATGCAAGGCACTCAAAATTCGAATTAAAATTAAACGTGCATTCATCGGGCAGAAATTCAAGAATGTTGTGCTGATTGGGCGAAATGCATTCTTTATTTTTAATGCACTCATAATTAAGGAACCTGCAAAAGGAATGCTGGCGTTGGGTATTCATGATGGTAGTACACCATATTAGTATGATTGCTCTAAATCGTTTTTCGAGAAGGTTCGAACGTTTGTGAGTGAATATACCGGGGGAAGAGTCGAATTGACGGCTCCACTCCTTTCCTGACAAAAGACAAATATTGTTGAATGCTGTCGATTTAATAAATACTGATTGAAAAGACCTATAGTTGAGAAGAGGGATCAGCGCTTCCGTGCGGTAAATGACTTTCCTGCTGCGATAGGAGAATATATTGATGCTATCGGCCAAAAGACAATTAGCTTCAGGCAATAATCGAATTATTACAACGCCGCTACTTATTCCTTCTTTTTCCAGTAAGGGCTTTCCTGATCTAGCTGACAAATTTGCCATAGTAGTAGAAGTTATTACAGATGCAGTACTTGTTAGTGCTTATGCGTTTTTTTACCGCTTGTCGATTGTTGGTACGAAGCAGGTAAAGACTATGATTTAATTCCTGGACAAGCTTTGGGTATTCAGAAGCAATTTTTTTAAGGTTCGCTTGCACTGGAAAAACGAATGATGCTAAACGCCTCGCTGCGTTGTTTATTCGCCAGCTTATTCTGTGAAGTTGAAGGCCAAATAAGCATTTTACAGGCTTAAAGAAAGTTGAATGTGTTGTAAAAAAACTTCTTATAAGAGTTCAATTTCATCCCAGTTATGAGTATGGGGATTTAATCCGTGGGCTACAGTTAGCTGTAGGCGGAAAAAACTTTGACTTCCGCCCAACAAAACAAAGCCGCCAAGACAGGTGGGCATAAACCGGAAAAGTCTCGAAACGCTATTCACACGTCACCCCCCGAGTTAAAACTTCCCGGGGGTGCCGTGTTCTAGTTTATTCTGGTATGCCATAATCAATTCGTATGCGGGTTACCATCAAAACACAGGACCTCAAGATCGGCATGTACGTCATGCTGCCGGTATCATGGTTTAAGCATCCCTTTTTGAAAAACGAGTTTACCATCAGGTCTCAGGATCAGATCAATAAGATCATCGACCATGGGATCACTAAAATTGCCATTGATACCGATAAGGAAGAACAGAACATTGCTCAGAAAAATGTTGGTATTGTCAATCCGGCTGACACCCCCCCTAAGATCTGGTCGCCTGATAAGCTTATTCCTCCGCAGCTAAAAGAAGCCGTCCGCGACAAAAAGCTTCCTCCTGAGAAGAAATCAAGAATCGTATACGAGTCGTCTCGTGTCCTTGTGGAACGGCTGCTTGAAGATCCGAAGGCAGAGAATATCCAGGAAGCGAAAAAAGGCATCTCCGACATCGTCGATCTGATACTTGCCGAGGACTCCACGTCGCGAGAACTCCTTAAGCTCGTTTCCCATGACTTCTACACCTATACTCATTGCGTAAATGTCGGTTTTTTTTCTGTCATGCTGGCTAAAGCTGTATTCAAAAGGTCCAATACCCATAACATGCATGAGCTGGGCGCTGGTTTCTTCCTGCATGATATCGGCAAGGTTAGCATCGACGCGAGCATCATCAATAAGAAGGGGAAACTGACGGACGCGGAAATGGCGACCATGAAATCACATCCTTATCAGGGTTACCAAATCCTGAAGGAAGCCAACCAGCTCACGGAAGAGTGCATGTTCATCGTGATGCAACATCACGAGCGCGAAGACGGCACCGGCTATCCTCGCATGCTCACGGGAGACGAGATTCACATCTACGGCCGCATCTGCTGTATTGCCGACGTGTACGACGCACTCACCGCAGAACGCTCCTACAAGCAGCGGCTCAATACCTTTGATGCGCTCAATCTTATGAAAGAAAAGCTGTTGAATCATTTTCATCCCGAGTTATTTGAGAAATTCGTCCTACTGTTCGCTCATTGACCTCCTCCCGCCTGAAGGCCGAGAATTCCCGAATCAGGTGCTATCGCTGCTGAGGACCACTGCTGAGTTTGTTCGCGGGTGATGACCTGCCTGGCAATTGAGCGCGCGCCAATGCGTTTTTCTGTCCTCTTCCTTACATTCTGGTAAGCACATCTCCATTTCAAATCATTTTTCGGATTATCATAAGCTTCTTTCTTGGCAAACTTAAAAATCACGGCCCACCTATTCTCACTTCTGCAGATGAACCAGGCGTGCAGTTCTCAGAAATTTCAACCGCTTATATTTTGGCATATCAGATAAGATTTCTCGGGCAAGAAAGGACGAAAAGGATGACAGGAAGATGAAACACTCAATCTCAAAAAGCCGTCGATATCTCTTTTACCATTCCCTGTGCGCCTTCAAAGGTCATCTGGTCACTGAAATAGCGTGAATATTCGGAATCGATGTTTCTGGCATCCCCGAATGAAAAGTGGAGACCCATATGCCCTGACGGGCGAGAAAGTCAGACGGTTCCAGCTAGCACTGTTCGGAGCCGCCCCGGAGATAATGATAGTTGTTACGCTGGAGGATATTCATCGTTTTAGGCTATCTCCGAAATTAGTGTTACGCCTTGAAGCGTAGCTGCTCGTCTAGGGAATAAATTGACCGCCTCAGTGCCTTGACCGCGTCGGAGGCATTGGTTTCCTGAGGGAGGGCCTTAAGTTCATGAGCTTCCCTTGCAAGCTCATCGGTGCAGGCATTGATCATTTTGAACCTGCTATTAAGCCTGGTCACCATGCTGTTTAACTGGCCAGAAAAATCCCTGAAGGCATCGTCCGGCGTAACGGCGATGTGGTCGGCCAAGTTCCCTCTCGCGATGTTTTGAAGATGAGCCCTTGCCTTATCGAGAGAGAGTGAAAGTTTCCGGTGCATCTTGTGGGATACGAAGAGGAACAATATGCTGACCAGGGTAATGGCAACGATTCCCGCCATGATTGTTGCGGCCGACAGAAGTTCGCCGCCGCTTTTAGAGGGCATCCGCATCGAGTAGAGAATGTGGTTGATTTTGTCCCTGGCGAGGATCAGGAAAACAGCCGCGGAAACGATATTCGCCAGAAACGCCGAGATAAGGAAGGGGAGGACGAATTTTGCCTGATAGTTCTTTTTTGTAAGGTAATTCCTTCTTCGCAATAGCATTGTCGTTATTTCCTTTTACGTGCATATTTTGTGGCATGAGCAGCACAGGGCGCTTTGCCGGTCGCTCATGACAAGCTGTTTGGGGTTCATCGAATAGGGGTTGTGGCATGATCCGCACCCTACTTTGCCGTTAAAGAACATGATCCTTTCATCGACGATGGCCATGGGTATCAAATCGGTTCTCCTGCCGCGGTCGATGCTTGCCCGCTCGTAATCAACGCCGATCGGGTGGGTGCTTGCGCTCTGCATATTTTTGTCGTTATGGCTGATGATGACGGAAGCAATGGTGGCTGATGACGCATACGAGCCGTCATGGCAAGTCAGGCAGTTTTTAGACATAGGGTCTAAGTCATTAAATCCGCCGCTCGAAATATACTGGGAGCGGAAGTGTGCCTCACCGAGGGACGAGGAATGGCCATGCGTTATTGTGCTTGAGTTTACATGGCATATATCGCAGAACCTCTTCCCCACTTCGCCTCGTCTCAGAAAGTGGGTTTTAGAGCCATAGACCCTTTCATATGCCGAATGGACATCATGGCAGGTGGTGCAGGTCAATTCTCCCGATGGCGACAGCGGCATGTCGGAGGGAATCATGACGTTCTGCGGCCGTACGTCAACGGGATGCATGTATCCTTCCGAGAAAATGGTCTTATGGCATTTTATGCAGAGCTGGGTAACGCCCTCCTTCATTTCCCGCGCGTCAATTGACCCTTTCTTCGGGTCTTGGCTGACATGACACGAGGTGCAGTCCTTGAAAGTATGCGGCTCGCCTTCAAGTCCGATGACGATCATGACGGGGACGATGATGGCAGCGATGATGGGAACAAGCGCTATTGCGTATTTCATAACGTTATATGAAGAAGCAACTGCCTGAGCTTTTCAACCCTTTCAGAGAGCTTGTCGGACAGGTCTGAATTGCAACGACCTGGACCCTGTTTCTCAAATTCGTCGATGAGCGCCTTGATGTTCCGGTTTTCCTCGGCAAGCGCAGTTATGACATTTGCGTAGTGGCTTGCGAGTTCATTCATGTCGTCTGCAAGCGGGTGGACAACATCGTTTTTCCGAAGCCGTACCGGTCCGCGCACATTGCCGGATGATAGGTTGTCCGCGTACATACCGAGTTTGTGCAGTGCGCCGGCCACCCTGTGGGAGTAAACGACTGACAGGATGATTACCGCTAAAATGCTTATGGCAAGAGTCGAAATAAAGAGCATTGCCACCCTGTTTAAAAGCATATTATTCAAATCGTTCAGGATTCCATAGCTATCCGCGTAGCTTGTCCCGTTTTCGTGGAATGCCAAATAGAAAATTGCTGACGTGGCGAAAGCACCACTGACAAAAAGCAGAGTGCTCTTAAGGACAAAACTATTTAAGAACGATCTTGGCACCAACGTTGGCATGGCTGTTACGGCTCCCTTTAATTGTTGTGAACGTAGCATCCGGGCTTTTTTATGCTGCGCGATGCTCGGTCTGGCCATCTATATTATCGGCACATTTTCTGTAATATTTAATGTAAATAATTTATTTTCATTTTATATGCGGGCGAGCGTAAATTGGAATTCCTGTCATAACAACACGATGCCGTCGCCGCACTCCCCGCCAGGATATTCCCGTGCTCATTATGGTGCTTTGACGGTGAAAATAAAGTGTACTTTCATGCCCGAAGGGAGAAGTTTTTACAGGCGGTGTCTCTCCTCATAGAAATCGTGAATCCCCGCTGCTTTTCTCAAGATAACGACGACGTCCCCGATGTCTATCTTGCCCTGGGCTCTCCGCCGTTTACCAGGTAGGACGCATCGCCGGTCAAGATTTCCATGGGAGTAGGCGTAAGTCAGCCTGCCTCGATTTTTAATGCCATGAGTGCGTCGTTCATGGTCACGATTGAATCTCAAGTCAGGCAGCAGTAGATCGTGACTGACGCCACGTTTTCCGCCGCGTCGATATATAGAGAGGGGCGGATTGACGCCGTCATTTACCACGGCCGGTATAAAGTAAATTTCGCCCGTAACGTTTGCCAAATTTCTGGTACAATAATGTGTCAGGTCATGTACGCGGTTATGCTGATGATCATAAGGAAGGTGCGGAAGGTTGTATGTGTGGGGGATCTCTTGGTCATGAGGAATCCGCTCATATAACGATGACCATGCAGACGTCAGACGTTTAGACTTTTCTTTACGCCTTTGATGCCGAAAATTCAATAGGGGCGATGCCTTACACCGAGCACACCGCCTGGCTGAAGGTGGCATCGTCACTCATTTTTTCGCTTATCTCCTCGAAGGTGGGTGCCACCTTGATAAAGGCCTTCAGCACATCAGGGTCAAAGTGTGTAGGCAACGTCCGGCCGTCTCCATTAATGATTATGCTACATGCAGTATTGTGGGCGATCGTGGGTTTATACGGTCTCTTGCACCGTAATGCATCATATACATCCGCCAGCATAGTTATCCTGTCTTCAAGGGGGATTGCGGAGCCTTTCAACCCGTTCGGGTATCCTGTCCCATCCCAACGCTCGTGATGGTTCAGGGCGATCGAAGCAGCCATCTGCAGAAAGGGGTGCGAGGAGCCGGCAAGCATTTGTGCCCCGAGTATGGTGTGCTTTTTCATGATCTCGAACTCTTCCTTCGTAAGGCTGCCGGGCTTCAGCAAGATGCTGTCCGGGATGGCTATCTTCCCGATGTCGTGCATAGTGCTTGCAAAAGACAGTTGCTCAGCGAAATCAGTCGACTTACCAAGGGCTTCGGCAAGCTTTTGCGAATACAGTCTGATCCTGGAGATATGCGAACCCGTGTCCGTGTCACGGAACTCGGACACAACGACCAGTCGCTGAATCAATTCCGTGTTCAAGCATTTTATCTGCAGCAAGGCATCGGCCAGCTCCTGGGTTTTTTTCTTGACAACGGTCTCAAGCATGTCTTTCGTATTTTTTTCAAATTGCCTGTGTTTCCTGATATCAATCGCCCGCTTGATAGAACGGACGAGGTATGCAGGCTCATAGGGCTTCGTTACAAAATCAAAAGCGTCCTTCTTGACCGCGTCAATTGCCATATCGAGTTCAGCATACCCTGTCATGAGTATGACGGGCATCTCGGGGTCGATGGCATGTATTTTATTCAGGAGCTGAAGGCCCGTCATCCCCGGCATCTTGATGTCCGACAGCACGGCATCAAAATTAATAACGCCCATTTTATTGATCGCATCCAGCGGATCGGCAGAAGGGACAACATTGTAACCCTCTTCAAGGAACAACGAGGAGGTGACCTGAAGCGCCGCCTCGTTGTCATCGACTATCAGTAATGAATCGCGAACAAATCTGCCCATATGCCACCTCATGTTATCAGTCTTCACGTGTCACGTTGTAGTATTCGGCTATCATGCCGGTTGTCTGACCGGGGCGCTGCACGGATTAAGAAGGCCCAAATTGCTTACTTCTTCGAGCAGCTTTTTTCTGCTGATAGGCTTGACAATATACGATGTCGCTCCACCCCGGTAATAGGAAGAAAAACCATCTTGGGAGAGTCCAGTGCCGAGATCATGATCACCCTGACTTCATCACGGCTTCTTACGCCCCATGTCCTCTCGAGCTCTCGTATCTTAACGAGGGCTTCCTGGCCGTCCACCTTCGGCATCATGATGTCCATGCAGATTAAATCGAAAGGCTTCCTGCCCTCCCGTGCGAGCCGATACATTTGTATGGCCTCACTGCCGTCTCTGGCGACATCACAATCTCCATGGGGTGAGAGGATATCCTTCAAGATACGGCGAGATACAATATCGCCTTCAACAATCAAAATCTTCATGTTTCCGTCCCCTGGCAATCAAGTTTGGCACATGCGTAGAAAGTCCGGTCTCACACCAACCCACGATAGTACGTTGTTTTCCTCGTTAATCGCGAATGTAACATCCTCCTCTCATTGATTGTCTGTTTATTTGCCATCGTTGCCATTTAGCAGATGATCAGAGTTCATAAGTGATACTCCTTTCCCCATCTCTATCGTACTTGTAGGGGCATAAGCGCCAATTGCTCATGATTAATTATTTCTGACGTTCCAGACTTTTCTTTTTTTGGAGAATGCAAGCTAACCATTCTATCGGCTACTTACTGAAAATCTTTAATAACGGCGTTTCCATTCAAAGAACACTTAAATCAGGTCTGCCACGACAAGTTTCCAAGTGGTACGCCGGCTTTCGATAGGGCAAGAACTATGCTAATCATCATTGTATTGTTTTTTCACAGGAATGATCTTGAGTGGCAAGAAAAGAATATCGCAATTAGCCAAAGTATTGCAAAATGTACAAATGCACATCGTATTGATGATAGTGGCGAGAGCGAGGAACAGAACGAAGGGAAGAGAGATAAGAGGAATAATAGCAAGATGAAACAGAAAAACTGTTTTTCGCAAAGCCGCAAAGAGCGCAGAAAAAAGGAAAAAGTTGCGGGTTTAACTCTTTGCGGCCTTGCGGTTTTGCGCGAAAGTGCCTTTGCTCTGATCGGGTTTGTTCCGAAAGTCGGGGTTTGTACGGATTATGACGTGATGCCGTACTGTTTTCTCGTTTGCATGAGCGTTGAATAGTCTATCTTGAGTAATGCCGCGCCTTTCTTCTCGTTGCTGTTGGTGGCCATGAGCGTCTGGTAGATAGCCTGTTTCTCAATTTTCAAGGGTCTCAGGTCGGAGCGCTCCGGCAGGCGGCTGTTCAAGACCTGATTGTTCCACGCTGTTGAGAAATTCTATCCGCTCGGGCATGATGATGTCACCCCCGGACAGGAGCACCGCCCGGCCCATCATATTTTTGAGTTTCCTCATGTTTCACTGCCAGGGATACTGTCTGAGCAGCTTTCGGACTCCACGGAAATAACAATGATCTGTTTTTTTTCAGCTCTGTTGCCGCCTCATTGCAGAATCGTTTTGCCAGGTAGGGGATGTCTTCTATCCGGTCCTTGAACGGGGGGATACTGATCATAAACTCACCGAACGCGAAGAACAGGTCTTCACCGAATTTTTTTTCAGTCACGGCCTGCTTAAGGATCGCATTGGTTGGAGCAACGATCCGGGATAGTAATTAAAAACGCTGACACACTTTGAGCCTTTCCAATTGTGCTGATAATCTGGAGTCATATTTTGATAAGATGAGCAGGCGCAAAGGAGTATGAGAAAGTAAGAAGTGTAATTCAAACAGCTTGTGCATCATCACCTTCTTTTTTCATCATCTTCGCTCCCGATGGGCCTTTCGAGGAAGTTCCAACAGTCTGAACGATAACCGTCTTGCAAAAAATAAGTTGTTTTCACCCCTTGAGACAGTTCACCACAGCTAGCGTCATGAAAATTCAAATTAAAGTTAAAAAAGAAAATGCCGATATGTTGAAAAAATAGGGTTTCGGCAATAAATTACGAAGGCCAATGTACAATTTACCGGGAAATGTGTGTATGTTTAGGCAATATAGGAGAGCGAAATGCAATTAAAAGACATCTCGATAAAATGGAAGCTTTCCGCACCAATCATACTGTTTATCATTATCGGGGTAACAATCACTACTCTTGTTACAGGCTACAAAACAGAGTCGATTGTTCTTCACGAGGTTGAGCATTCGACTCTTGCAGCGTATCGAGATACCATCTTAAATGCACTGACCACAATGATGCTGGCAAACAATATTCAAGAGAACAAGAGACCGTTTTTTGAACAGATGCAGCAGATTGTCGATCTGGAAGTCTTTCGGTCGGAAAGCGTCGATAAAGACTTTGGAAAAGGAGATACAAAAGATTACGCTGTTGATCCTCTTGATAAGGAAGTCCTGGAAACAGGTAATGAACGTATCGTCGTTGAAGGTGAATCAATCCGGGGCGTGTTCCCATATGTAGCAAAAGAAAAATTCATGGGCAAAAACTGCCTTTCTTGTCATAACGTAAAAGAGGGAACGGTTTTGGGAGCCATCAGCATACGAGTGCCGCTCACGGATTCCTTCAGCAGAATAAGGGCCATGCAGTATCTCTATGGTCTGCTCGGGCTGTCTGGCATCATCGCAATGTCGATCTTTGTGCTGGTTCTCATCAATATAACGCATGCACCAATGAAGACTCTGATAGAAAAAATCAGAAAGGTTGGTGAAGGCTATACAGACACTTCCCTGTATATAGAAGGCAAAGATGAGATAGCCCAACTGTCACAAAATGTTGATAAGGTCATCAAGTACTTTTCGAAAATGCTCCATACCATCATCAATGCTTCTTCAAAAATATTGCCCGCTGTTGATGTTGTCAGAACGCATGCAGAAACTTCGTCAGAAGGCGCAAAGAAGCAGGCGGGTCAAGCGCATTTAATTGCGACAGCAGCGGAGGAAATGACCCAGACGATAACGGATATTGCAAAAAACGCTGCGGACTCAGCCAATACTTCAACTGATGCGATGGAAATAGCTGAAAGCGGGAAAAAGATAACGACCATATCTGTGGACACGATTAACGAAGTGAACGTCTCGACGCTGAAACTTTCAAAAATGGTGGAAAAGTTAAACAAGAGAGTATTGGAGATAGGCAATGTCGTGACAGTAATAAAAGGAATAGCAGACCAGACGAATCTCTTGGCATTAAATGCAGCGATAGAGGCGGCGAGAGCAGGAGAACAGGGTAGAGGATTTGCCGTTGTTGCGGACGAGGTACGAAAGCTGGCGGAACGGACAATTCAGGCTACAGCGGAGATTTCATCAGAAATCAACGCCGTCCAGGAGGAATCGTCCCAGACTGCGACCTCAATGGCAGCATCGACTAAGGAGGTGACAAAGGCCACTGGTCATATTAAAAATCTAAACAATGTCCTTGAGACTATTGTCGACTCAATCAAGCAGGTCAGGGACCAAATAAATCAGATCGCGACAGCAGTGGAAGAACAGTCAGCTACAGCCTCGGAAGTAGCAATGAACATAGAGACCACCTCAAAGATCTCTATCGATATGGAGAAAATGGCAAACGACGTAACCGGGGAGGTCCAAAATCTTTCGGACATTGCCGCCGAGTTGGGAAGGGCTACAGCTAACATTAAAACATGAAATATGAGAAGTAATCAAATCAAGATTTTTATGTACAGGTTTTGTTAACGCCATTAAAGAATCAATTTTACTTTGATGACCTTGACTTCGAGTAAGCCTTAGCCGACGCTGCAATTTAAGATCATTGTGTCGGGTCTCATCTTGGTCGTCCCGACCTTTGAATTTTTTATCTGATCCCCATGCTCCTTTACATCAATCATCCGCGAAGCTTCATGGAGCAAGCCGCTATTGATCGAGCACTTTCCTGACCGTCCCCAGAAGGTCCTGAGGGGACGATGGTTTCGAGAGGAAATGCAGTCCTTTCTCGAGCACACCTTCTTTCTGGATCAAGTCAGCAGGATACCCGCTCGTGAAGATCACCTTGACGTTCGGATTGCTTCGTCTCGCTTCCTCGAAGACCTCCCTGCCGTTCTTCTTCGGCATGATGACGTCAAGGATGAGCAGGCTG